>NZ_JABWRY020000001.1:2859107-3176785 GCF_014269205.2 Pseudomonas kermanshahensis | reverse complement strand
GCCGCCGCGCGAAAGCCACGCTCGGTGGCGGCGAGAAAGGCGCGGGCGATCTCGGGGTTTTCCTCGAACCAGCGTTGCTGCCCGCCCAGCAGGTAGCTGTGATATCGCGGTGCGCCAATGTCATCGACTGGCCAGACCACACGTCGCTCGGCCGCAACCGGGCTGTCCATCAAGGCCTCCCAGGCCCAGTAGCCGCCAAAACTGGCGTCGGCAATGCCTGCCGCCAGGTCTTCCGGGCGCAGTTCGCGCACTTTGCTGTCGACGATGATCACGGCATCCGGGTCGCCGCCATCGGCGGCCACCAGATGGCGCACCATGGCCAGGCCACGGGGCGTGGGGTTGAGCGCCAGGCGTTTGCCAGCCAGGTCCCTGGGGCGGCGAATGCCGAAGTCGGTGAGGGTCTGGATCGATTCAAGGCCCCGATGGTTGATGGCCGCGACACCCAGCAGCGGCTGGCCGAGGCTGCGCCTGACCAGCAAGCGATTGCTGGGAAACACGCCGACATCCGCATCGCCGTTGAGCAGGTGCTCCAACGTGTCGCCATGGAAGGGGTCGGGCACTACCAGTTGCACCGACAAGCCGGCGTCCTGATACCACCCGCGCTCCCTTGCGACGTAGAACCCTGCCGAATTTGGCCAAGGGTGGAAATATTCCAGCATTACCCGTACCGCGTTCATCCTTTCGTGCTCCTTGGTGCCCTCAGGGCTCAGGGAGCAGATTTAACGGGTAGACATCTGGTATATACCAATATCGTTCGGTGCTATTTTTATTCCTTCAGGTAATAAATTGGCCTGCTTTAATTTCTTTTTGGCTGTGGCGCATTCGGTTCATGCAGCCCTTCGTTCGCCCTTGAGCATTTTCCTGTGCGCCTCCATGGCAATGCCCATCTCTTCCAGCTGATCTTTGCCCAGCAGTTTTTTCGCCGTGGGGAACAGCTCGCCTTCCTCTTCTTCGATGTGATGTTCAAGCAGCTCTTTCATCACCTTCACCCGCCCGGCAAATTCCAGGGTGCCGGTTTCGGTATGAAGCAGATCAGGAAGCACCAGCGAATCGACGGTACGGTGTTCTTCCTTGGCTTCGTAATACATCTTCGCCTCTTCCTTGCCGCCGGCTTTCTTGATGGCCGGGTAGAGGATGTCCTCCTCCAGTGCAGTGTGGACTTGCAGCTCCTGCTCGATCCGGTGCAGCAGTTCGGCGCGCTTTTTCACCGCTCGCTCGGTGGTTGAAGACAATTCAGCCAGCAGCTTCTTCACCAATTTATGGTCTTGAATCAACAGGTCGATAGCGTTCATGCAGGCACCTCATGGCGGTCGGGGGAAACACGGATTGCTGGGTACAAACTCATCGGTTCTGTTGCGGTGGACGTGATGGGCGTGCGAATGGTTCAAGTCTTTACCGCATGGTTCGCAGCGCGCAGATGAAGCGGCGAGGCCTGCAACAGCAAGCCTCGTCATGGTCGTCAGAGGATCGGTTTGCCGCCCGTGACGCCGTAGCGTGAACCCGAGATATAACTGGCTTCATCAGAGCCCAGCAAAACGTAGATCGGCGCGACCTCGACCGGTTGCCCTGGCCGCCCCATGGGGTAGCCCGAGCCAAAGTTTCTGACGGCCTCATCCGGCATGGTGGCGGGGATAAGCGGTGTCCAGATCGGGCCTGGCGCCACGCTGTTGACCCGGATGCCTTGCTTCGCCAGCAACTGGGCGAGGCCTGCAGTGAAGTTGGCAATGGCGCCTTTGGTGGCGGCGTAGGCCAACAGGCTGGGTGACGGGTCATCGGAATTGACCGAGCTGGTGTTGATGATCGAGCCGCCCTTCGGCATTGACGGCAATGCCCGTTGGCAGATGCGGAAGATGGCGGTGATGTTGGTGTCGAACGTCTTCACCCATTCCTCATCGTCAATGTCGTCCAGGCTTTCATGGGCCATCTGGAATGCGGCGTTGTTGACCAGGATGTCGATGCGACCGAACTGTTCCACGGTCTTGTCGACAATGGCGTAACAGTGCTGTTTGTGCGCCAGGTCACCGGGTAGCAGGAGGCACTGGCGGCCCGCGGCTTCGACCCAACGCGCGGTTTCTTGCGCATCTTCGTGCTCATCCAGGTAGGCGATGGCAACGTCTGCACCTTCACGCGCATAGGCAATCGCAACGGCCCGACCGATGCCGCTGTCGGCGCCGGTGATCAAGGCGATTTTGCCTTCGAGCCGGTTGTGGCCTGTATAGGTCTGCTCACCACAGTCCGGGTACGGCTCCATCTTGCGCTGCGAACCGGGGACGCTTTGCGGTTGCGAGGGGAATGGCGGAGTAGGGTAGTCGCTCATGGTCGAAGCTCCTGCAGTTGAGAACGGTCATTACTGTTCGAGCGGTGCGAGCAGCCAGCGTTGAAGTGGATGCTGGATTTGAACGACGGACGGCCAGTAAGCCACTTGCAATGAATTTTCGTTGAAGGGATCGCTCTATCGCTGATCAGCAGTGCGCTGTACTCACGATTTTCAGGAGCGTCCCAGTGCCTCGAATCATTACGCCCACCACCTCTGAGCATGAAATCGATCAGCAGAATGCGCGGATGTTCGGTACGCCCAAGGAACGCCTGGATTTCTATCGACGCGAAATCCAGTACGAGACCACTATTCTGGCCAACCGTACCGATGCGTATCTGGCCGCTCAGTCGTTCCTGGTCATTGCCTTCGTGTCTTCGATGAGCAACCTGAACCACAGCTGGGGGGAAATGTTCACGTTGATCGTGCCAGCGTTTCTTGCCCTGCTCGGCGTGTTGAGCTCGTTGAACGCCTGGCCGGGCATCCGCGCAGCGTTCCGGATCATCGAGCACTGGCAGCTGAAGCAGAGCCACTTGCTGCGCAGTGAACCGATGATGGGCCTGGCCTATGATGAATCGCCCTTATTCTGCGAGGCTGAAACGTCCCGGGCCGGGCACCGGAAATCCTTGCTGTTCTCCCTTCGTACGCCTTGGATTTTTCTAGGGTTCTGGGTTTTGCTGGGCAGCTACTCGGTGTATATCCAGCTCGCGTGACGGGCGCGCTGCTTTAAGCAAATGACTGCCAGGAAGCCCTAGCGGCGCCTGCGTTGCGAACGAGTGAAGACAAACCCGGCAATGACACCCAGCAGCGCCGCACCCACCCATAAAGAGGTTTTATCTTTCTGAGTTCTCCAGCCACCGTCCACACTTCGCCGGTCATCGGGTGGCTCGAACAGATTCCCGGAAGATATCGCCGCGCTGGGGCTGCGGTTCAAGCCCCAGCGCGTGAGCCACCCTGACAACTGAGGGAGCCCCGGTACCAGGTAGCTGGCCAGATGGGCGAGGCGAGCGGCAGCGCCGACAGTGGTGCGCGCGCTCGGGGAAATGGCGCAGGCTACCATGGCGTTTGCCACCCGTTCCGGGTCGTAGATCGGCCCTGGGGGTGTCAGCGCGTGGCCGGTGTAGTTGCCTGCGTCTCGCAAGCCTGGCGTGTCCATGACAGCCGGATAAAGATCACACACATGAATGCCGGGGAACGCCGTGAGCTCACCGCGCAGCGCTTCGGTCAGGCCTCGCAGGCCGAACTTGCTCGCCGAGTAGGCTGCCGCATAGGGTTGGGCGATCCAGCTGCCAAGCGACAAGGTGTTGATCAGTATGCCGCTGCGCTGTGCCTTGAAGTAGGGAAGCACCACGTAAGCGCCGCGCAGATAACCGACCAGGTCGGTTTGAATCACCTGCTCATGCGCCTCAAGCGGTGTTTCGTCGAAGCTGCCTAACGCGCCAACCCCGGCGTTGTTGATCCAGATATCGATACGTCCATGGCCAAACTCGGCAGCTTGGGTGGCCAGGGCTGCCACCTGATCGCTGTGGGTGACGTCGGTGGTGATGGCGACAGCGTCCGTGCCGCAGTCGGTGCATTCATCCAGCACGTCGAACAACGCTTCCTCATCGCGTGCCGCGAGCACCAGTCGGGCACCTTTGCAGGCAAACGCATGCGCAGCCGCCCGGCCTATGCCGCTGGAGGCGCCGGTGATGACCACGACCTTTCCGCGCAATGGGCTTTTGATCGGTGTCGGGATCATTGGCATGGCGTGCTCTGGGGCTGGTCTGTCTTCACGGTCGATAGACCCGAGGGTGGCACTGGCCTCTATGGGGGTGAGATCAAGGGTGGTTCCGTCGGCCATTACCAGCTTCAAGCCCTCGATGGTGCCCGCTACCCGATCCGGGAAGACGGGTTCGCCTTCTGCATCCAGGCTGTCGTAGATGAACTGCGTGCCTTCGAGCCAGCCGACCGCAGTCAGCAGTTCGGGGCCGAGGTAATACTTGCCGTCTTGAAAGTACCCCGGGAACTGATGGGCGCGCTCGACGTTCTCCACGCAATAGCGCTCGCCTGGTTTCATACCTGTCGCTTGATCGATCATGGTGAAAACCCCTTTTCTGAAAGCCGGCTGTGCAGCAGATATTGCAGTGAGTAAGCAGGGGAATCCGTTGGGCAGGACAAAGTTCAGAGCAAGCGTTTCAGCGGTTTTTTTTTAGCGGCGGATGGCCAGTGCTTACCGTTTGTTGAAACCTATACAAAAAGCTATTCTTGTACAGGATTTTCCCAATTGTTCGAGGTAAGCATGGTGCCTCCTGCGCGTTGGGCCAGCCTGTGCTTGCTGATGGTTGCGCTGTCGACCGTGGCAGCAGACTGGCGAGCCGAATTGCCAACGGCGCAACCGTTGGGTGCTGGCGATTTCACGTGGTTCGGCGTGCGCCTTTACAGCGCCCGGCTGTGGACGGTGGGCCCGGTTCAGGACTGGAACCAGCCCTTTGCCCTGGAACTGCGCTACCACCGATCGCTGTCCAAGGAGACGCTGGTAGACGCCAGCCTTGCGGAGATACGCCGCCTTAACGCCAACATCACGCCGCAGCAGCGCGCAGCGTGGAGCAAGGCCCTTGAAGGGGCATTCGTGGATGTGCGCCCAGGTATGCGTATCACGGGTGTGTACCTGCCAGGCCAAGGGGCTCGCTTCTATGTCGATGGCACACTCAGCCAGGTAATCGCCGACCCGGAATTTTCCCGAGCATTCTTCGCCATCTGGCTCGACCCACGGGCCAGGGACCCACAGCTGCGCCAGCGCCTGCTCGGGCGGGCGGGCAACGACCGAGGGACGTAAACATGTACAGAGCACTGTTACTGGTTGGCTGCCTGCTCCTCGGCAGTTGTGGCAACGTCGGTGTCGAGCACTATGCCAAGGAGCAACCAAAACTCGACCTGGCGGCATTCTTCTCGCGACCGGTGCAAGCCTGGGGGATGTTCCAGAAGCGTTCCGGCGAGGTGGTGAAGCGCTTTCACGTGCGTATCGATAGCCGCCGCGACGGTGAGCGGCTGATCCTCGATGAGCATTTTCTGTACAGCGATGGCACGCGTCAGCAGCGAACCTGGACGCTGGTGCCGGAAGGTGCGGGCCGCTGGCGAGGAACAGCGGGTGACGTGATCGGTGAGGCCCGTGGCGAATCGGCCGGTAATGCGCTGCGCTGGCGCTACCGGCTGGACCTGCCGGTAGACGGGGAGCATTGGCAGGTGGACCTGGACGACTGGATGTACCTGATGGATGAAGACACCCTGATCAACCGCTCGAGCATGAGCAAACTGGGCGTGGAGATTGGGCAGATCACGCTGTTCTTCCGCCGCTTGCCGGAGGGCACACCATGAACCTGAATGCGCTTACTCAACGGGTTACGGCCGGTGAAGTCAGAGAGCTTGAACTGCTGTCGCTCGAAGGTGGCTTCTACATCCTCCGCGCACTGACCGGTGCCGGCCCGGTCACGTTGATTGATGATCATGGTCAGCCCGTTCGCCTGCGCTCCACCACCGAGCTGCGCCACTTGTTGGCCGAGCTGCCACCGGTGCCGTGCATGCTGGTGCAGCAGGTGGTGCATGATGAAATGTGTGGGCAGCGTGACGGACCTATCGCGCCGCTGCGGGTACCCGTGACGCTGACGACCCAATGGTAGCCCGGCCCCCGCGGCTGGGTTTGGTGCTCGGTGACCAACTGTCGTTCGACCTGGCAAGCCTGGCGGCCCTGGACCCTACCCGCGACGCTATTCTGATGGCGGAAGTGGAGGGCGAGGCCCGCTACGTGCCGCATCATCCACTGAAGATCATCCTCATCTTCAGTGCCATGCGCCATTTCGCAAAGGCGCTGCGGGAGCGGGGTTGGCAGGTGCACTATGTCGAGCTCAACGCTGCCGGCAACAGCGGTAGCATCGCGGGCGAGCTGCGTCGCTGGCAGCAGGCACTGGGCGCCACGCACATTCACCTGACAGAGTGCGGTGAGTGGCGCCTGGAGCAGGCGCTGCGCGATGCGCAGCTACCGCTTGTGTGGCATCGCGATACGCGCTTTTTGTGCTCGCGTGAAGCCTTCGCGCGGTGGGCGCAGGGGCGTAAGCAACTGCGCATGGAGCATTTCTACCGCGGCATGCGCAAGCGTTGCGGGTTGCTGTTGGAGGCCGATGGCAGCCCGGCAGGCGGTGCCTGGAATTTTGATGGGGATAACCGCAAGCCGTTGCCGCGCCAGTTGCGAGGGCCGTTCGCTGCGCAGTTTGAGCCAGACGCGATCACGACAGCGGTAGTGGCCCTGGTTCGCCAGCGTTTCAGTGACCATTACGGGGCCGTGGACGGGTTCAACTACCCCGTGACCCATGAGCAGGCCCATCAGCTCTGGCAGCATTTTCTCGATTTCGGCCTGGCGGCGTTCGGTGACTACCAGGACGCCATGGCGGAAGGCGAACCGTACCTGTTCCATGCGCGCATCAGCGCGGCACTCAACATTGGCCTTCTGGATGTGCGTTGCCTGTGCGACGACGTCGACAAGGCGTGGCGTGAGGGGCGGGTGCCGCTGAATGCCGCCGAAGGCTTCATCCGCCAGTTGATTGGCTGGCGCGAGTATGTGCACGGCATCTACTGGCTGCGCATGCCTGAGTATGCAGGGCTCAATCATCTGGGTAACCAGCGTGCCTTACCGGAATTCTACTGGACGGGCGCCACCCGCATGCGCTGCATGGCGCAAACCATCGGGCAGACGTTGCGCTTGGGTTACGCCCACCATATCCAGCGGCTGATGGTTACCGGTAATTTCGCCCTGTTGGCCGGCATCGTGCCAGACGCCATTTGCGAGTGGTACTTGGCCGTGTACATGGATGCCTTCGACTGGGTCGAACTGCCCAACACGCTGGGCATGGTCATGCATGCCGACGGTGGGTACCTGGGGTCGAAACCGTACTGTGCCAGTGGTCGTTACATTCAGCGGATGTCCGACCATTGCAAGGCGTGCAGCTACAAGGTCGACCATGTGATCGAGGAGGATGCCTGCCCATTCAATGCCTTGTACTGGCATTTTCTGATACGTCACCGCGCTCAGCTGTCGGCCAATCCACGCCTGGCCATGGTCTACCGTAACCTGGACGGCATGCCGCTTGGCCATCGCGAAGCGGTGTGGCAGCGTGGCCAGTCACTGCTGGCGCGGCTGGATGCTGGCGAGGTGGTATGAAAAAGAGCCTGCTGCCCAGCAAAACCTGCGTGGTATGTGGCCGACCCTTCAATTGGCGCAAGCGCTGGGCACGCTGCTGGGCCGAGGTGCGCTATTGCTCCGAACGATGCCGCCGGTCAGCGCCGCGCCGCGATGCGCAGCAGTAATGGCAGGGCCAGGGCCCACACCGGCATAAGCAACAAGCCGGTTTCAATCACACCCAGCGGCAGGCCGACCCCCGCCAACCTGGCGCCACCGACGTAGGCCAGTGGGGCGCCAAAGGCGCCCAGCAACGCGCCGCGCCAGTAGGGCCGGCCGGCCCAGGCCAGGCTATGGCGAAGGCCGCTGGCCAGCACCCACCACAGCAATACCAGCCACAAGGGCAGGGGCCACGTATCGAAGCTGAATACGCCCAGTGCCCCCAGCACGCTATCCAGCACGCAGCCGGCCAATGCGACACGCAACAATGCCTTGATTTCTGCCTTGTAGTCAGGGCACAGCCACAGGTGTATGGCCAGGCCGAGTGGTACCAGCAGCAATAAGCCAGGGTACTGAGCACCCAGCACGCAAGCCCACCAACCAGCCTGCAACCAGAGTGCATTGGCGACCAGCCAGCTGCTGGGCATCATTGACCGGCCGGACAAAAATGGGCGTCTAGATTGCCCCTTGTAAGATTATTGAAGGGCCTGGCGAATGGCTGAAAAACGGACATGTTTGGCATCCAGATGCTCCTCAAGCAACAGTGAACTGTTGAAGGGATATAGTTGAAGCCTATGACTAAATTTGTACAAGTCAACGAAGTTGTACAGCTTTTATTCAGTCCTGGGCTCACTCAACGGGTACGTAAGTGAGCGATTTCCGCTTACAGTTCGCGAACCCGCTGTTCGGTGTTCATTTTGATACTGAATGACCGGATGAGTGCTACGAAGGAACCTATTCCGCTTTTCAGTCAAGCTGGCCAAGGCCGTCACGCATGCGGGCCAGTGCTGACCTTGTAACGTCGCTAGCGCAGTGCGTCGGATCCACAGACGGTGTCGCGCATGGACTGGCAGCGTTGGGTATAGGACTGTGCAAACAGCCTGTACCTCGATGGCTTCCTTTTGAAAGTGTGAAACATTCTTAAGGATTGATTAACCATGGACACGCGCTTCGCCTCGGTAACATGCCGTTCTTTTTTCCTGCGGAGAACGTTCCAATGCGTCGAATGCTGCCCTTTACTGCCCTGCTGATTACGTCAATCGCCTGCTCGGCTGCTGACGCCGCGCAAGCAGGGGCTCAAACGCTGACCGTCCTGAGTTCAGGCGGCATCATGGGCGCTATCCGGGAAGTGGCCCCAATCTATCAGAAGAAGTTCGGTGTGAAGCTGGAAGTACTTGCCGCGCCCTCTATGGGGGAGACCCCACAGGCGGTCCCGAATAGGCTCGCCCGCGGTGAGCAGGCGGATGTTGTCCTGATGGTGGGCTCGGCGCTAGACAACCTGGTGGCCGACGGCCAAGCGGACAAAACCAGCCGCGTCGATCTTGGGAAATCGTTCATCGCCATGGCCGTACGCAAGGGCGAACCGAAGCCGGATATCAGCACCATGCAGGGATTGCGCACGGTGCTGCAAAACAGCAGCGCTGTCGCCTACTCTGACAGCGCGAGCGGGGTATACCTCTCCAAGACCCTGTTTCCTCGCATGCAGCTCGGTGAACAGTTCGAGGCTAAGGCTCACATGATACCGGCTGAACCCGTCGGTGCAGTGGTCGCGCGCGGCCAGGCGCAGATCGGCTTTCAACAGCTAAGCGAGCTCAAGCCGGTAAAGGGCATCGACATCGTTGGTTTGATCCCGGCCGAAGCGCAGAAAATGACAATGTATTCGGGCGCGGTCGTCAGTAAGAGCCAACATCATGCCGCAGCCCAGGCGCTACTCGACTACCTTGCCTCGCCACAAGCCGACGCCGCGATCGAAGACAGTGGTCTGACGCCACTGCCTCATACCGCCAGCTAACCATAAATGCGGGCGCCGATACCGAGGCTGTAGCGTACTTACGACCAGCTGAACCGCCTAGGCTCTGCAAATACCTTTAACATGGCTCAGCACTTGGGCCAGTCGTTGAAAGAGACTTGTATGGAGCTGCGTCAACTTCGCTATTTTCTGGGTGTATTGGAGTACGGCAGCCTGGGCAGGGCTGCGGTCGAGCTTGGGGTTGGCGCCTCTGCATTGAGCCAGCAACTGTCGAAGCTGGAGGGTGAGTTAAGTACCCGGCTTTTGACACGTTCGAGTACCGGCGTCTCTCCGACGGCAGCGGGCCTGGCCTTCGAATACCATGCTCGCCTGGCGCTGCGCCAGGCAGAACATGCCGTCCTGGCGGCACAAAGCGGGCGCATGAGCGGCTATGCCAGCGTGGGGCTGGCACCGACCACGGCGTCGATTCTAGGCCTGGCATTGATCGACAGGATGCGCGAACGCTATCCCAACATTCGTCTGCACCTGGTGGAAATGCTATCTGGCTATCTGACCAACCAACTCAATACCAGGCACCTTGACCTGGCGGTGTTGTTTCAGACGGAAACAGGGCCGCGATTAGAGGTGCGGGCGCTTTTGACAGAGCGACTGTTCGTGCTGGTTCCTGCGCCGCTGGTCAACGCTGAGTGGGGCGAGTCGTTAACACTGGAGCAGATCGCGACGCTACCCTTGGTGATGCCCAGTACACAGCATGGTTTGCGCACGACAATGCGCGCGATTTTCGAACGGGCGGGGCTTGAGACCCGCATCGTCATGGAAGTTGATGGCCTGTCGTTATTGATGGATTGCGTCTGTGCCGGTCATGCCGCCACCATTCAGCCCGGCGCGACGGTGGCCCGGGCGCATCAGGCTGGCTTGCGCGTGTTCGCTATCGATGAAGCACAGGCGCAGCGTCGCAATGTGATTGTCAGCCTGACCGATGACGAGCTTTCGCCGGCCGCGTTGGCGACACGGATCGTATTGCAGGAGGTCGCCCGGGACTTGGTGGAACAGGGCCGATGGCCTGGGGCCCGGTTGCTTTGACCCAGGCTCGGGGGCCTCTCACCCAACCCCTTTAGTAAAACTGAATGCCTCCCCTCGGCGATCGCGTTTCGCACCCCCCGGGCACTGATTAAAGTCCGTGGCCACGAAGAGCCCCCGAACATTTGGCTCTTCGCGACCTGGAGGCGAAATGATCGATGTGTTAGTCATCGGAGGGGGCAATGCCGCCCTCTGTGCCGCGCTGATGGCGCGCGAGGCCGGAGCCAGCGTGCTGCTGCTCGAGGCTGCACCCCGCGCCTGGCGGGGTGGCAATTCGCAACATACGCGTAACTTGCGGTGCATGCATGATGCCCCGCAGGACGTGCTGGTGGAGGCGTACCCGGAAGAAGAGTTCTGGCAGGATCTGCTGAAGGTAACCGGTGGCCAGACTGACGAGAAGCTCGCGCGCCTGGTGATTCGCGCGTCCTCTAATTGCCGCGGGTGGATGCGCCGTCATGGCGTGCATTTTCAGCCGTCGTTGTCTGGTGCGCTGCACACCGCACGGACCAATGCCTTTTTCATGGGCGGCGGCAAGGCGCTGGTCAATGCCTACTACCGTAGCGCCGAAAACCTCGGGGTACAGATTCGCTACGACTCACCGGTGGCCGACATCGAACTGCAGGGCGGTCGCTTCGTTGCGGCCCATGTGCCAGCGCGTGAGTCCCACGGGCGACAGCTGCCTGCCGAGCGCATCGAAGCGCGCAGTTGCGTCCTCGCCGCCGGCGGCTTCGAGTCCAATCGCCAATGGTTGCGTGAGGCCTGGGGGCAGAACGAGCGAGGGGAGTGGCCTGCGGACAATTTCCTGATTCGCGGTACGCGTTTCAATGACGGCGTGCTGTTGCGCCGCATGATCGAAAAGGGCGCTGACAATATTGGCGACCCGACACAGGCGCACATGGTGGCGATCGATGCCCGTGCCCCCCTGTACGACGGGGGTATCTGCACCCGTATCGATTGCGTGTCGCTGGGCGTGGTGGTCAACCGCGACGGTGAACGCTTCTACGATGAGGGCGAGGATTTTTGGCCCAAGCGCTATGCCATCTGGGGGCGCTTGGTGGCACATCAGCCGGGGCAGGTTGGTTTTTCGATCATCGACCAGAAAGCGCTCGGTCGGTTCATGCCGCCGGTTTTCCCAGGCACTGCCGCCGACAGCCTGGAGGCGTTGGCCGGCTTGCTGGGTTTGCCCGTGCAGGCCTTCGTTGAAACCGTGCGTGCCTACAACCGTGCCTGCCAGGTGGGAACCTTCGATCACACGCGCCTTGACGACTGCCACACCGTGGGGCTCGAACCGGCTAAAAGCCACTGGGCGCGCCCGCTCGATACCCCGCCTTACTACGGGTACCCCCTGCGTCCTGGCGTGACCTTTACCTACTTGGGGCTGCGCACCGACGAAACCGCCGCGGTTCACTTCGATGGGCGCCCCAGCCCGAACCTTTTCGTCGCCGGCGAGATGATGGCGGGCAACGTGTTGGGCAAGGGTTACACCGCAGGTGTCGGCATGTCCATCGGCACCGCTTTCGGCCGCATCGCCGGGACCAGCGCCGCGGCAGCGGCAGGACACGTCTATCCAGAACAAGAGAATCGCCATGACCGCACAACTGCCTGAACCACGCCAACCGGATGCCGCCCAGCCGGGCCTTGCACTGATCCCGGTACTGAACCTGGAAGAGCAGGAAGTCGATCGGCAAATGCGGATCTGTAACGCCTGCCGATACTGCGAAGGTTTCTGCGCTGTGTTCCCGGCGATGACCCGCAGGCTGGAGTTCGGCAAGGCCGATATCCATTACCTGGCCAACCTTTGCCACAACTGCGGCGCCTGCCTGCACGCCTGCCAGTATGCTCAGCCCCACGAATTTGCCGTGAACGTGCCACAGGCGATGGCCAGAGTGCGCGGGCAGACATACGCCGAGTACGCCTGGCCGGCCCTCTTTGGTCGACTGTATCGGCACAACGGCACCTTTGTCGCCGGTGCCTTGGTAATCGCGTTGTCACTCTTCTTGCTGCTGACGTTGTACGTCAACGGCACGTTGCTGCCGGGGCGGTTGGCGGGGAACTTCTATGCTGTCTTCCCGCACAACACCTTGGCCTTGATGTTCGGCGGTGTCTTTGCCGCGGCAGCGGTGGCGCTGACGGTGGCGATACGGCGTTTCTGGCGCTCGGTCTCGCCTGCCGAGGCCCTGGCGCAACCGGCCAAGGGGGCAGTGTTCGAGGCCTCGAGCGCGGCGTTGACCCTGAAGTACCTGGACGGTGGGCATGGCCAAGGCTGCACTGATGTCGATGATCGATACACGCTCTGGCGCCGTCGTTTCCATCATTTCACCTTCTACGGCTTCCTGTTGTGCTTCGCTGCCACTGTGGTCGCTACCGGGTATCACTACCTATTGGGCCAGCAGGCGCCGTATCCATTGCTGAGTGCACCGGTGCTGCTGGGAACCTTGGGTGGTGTTGGCCTGATCATCG
The DNA here is from genome assembly GCF_014269205.2 of Pseudomonas kermanshahensis. Lineage (NCBI taxonomy): Bacteria > Pseudomonadati > Pseudomonadota > Gammaproteobacteria > Pseudomonadales > Pseudomonadaceae > Pseudomonas > Pseudomonas kermanshahensis. The sequence continues at coordinate 3,163,810 of NZ_JABWRY020000001.1, read as the reverse complement.
GGCCGGCCGGGCTTCTGATGCTCAACCTTCGCAGGGCACCGGAGCAGGGCGATGTTGCCCAGCGCCCCATGGACCGGGCTTTCATCCTGCTTCTGCTGCTGGTCAGCGCTACTGGCCTTGCCTTGCTGGGCCTGCGTGACACTGCAGCAATGGCAATTGCGCTGGCGATTCACTTGGGTGCGGTGATGGCGCTATTCATCACGCTGCCATACGGCAAGTTCGCCCATGGCCTGTTCCGCAGCGCCGCACTGCTCAAATTTGCAATCGAAAAGCGCCGGCCCAACCCACTGGGTTTGGGGGAGGAATGAGCCATGAACGCAGCCCGTAATTACCCTGCGTCGCGTCAGGCCGCAAGACGCGCATTGCTTTCAACGGTTCGGCCATTTGTCCAACAAGATCGACACAAACTTTTCCGCGGCGGGCGACAGAGACGCCCCTCGGCGATAGACCAATCCCAGTGTGCGGGTTACCTGCGGTTCGATCAGCGGCACGCTGACCAGCGTCGGGTGGTCGGCGCTTGGCATGGCCAGGCTAGGCATGGCCGACACGCCCAGCCCGGCCTCGACCATGCCCAGCGAGGTGGACAGGTGCTGAACCTCATAGAACCACTTCGGCCGCAGGTTGAGCCCGGACAGCGCATGGTCCAGCAGCATCCGGTTGCCGCTCAGGCGGCCTACGCCGATCAGCCGGTAGTCGGCCAGCTCTGTCCAGGTGACGGAGTCACGGTTCGCCAACGGGTGGTCTCTTCTGCAGGCCAGGACGAAATGCTCCTGCACCAGGGAGACGAACTCGATGTCTGGGTGCTGGCCGCTCATCATGTTGATGCCGAAGTCCGCTTCACCCCGCAGCACGGCTTCGAGCCCGTCATTGGCGCTGAGGTCCAGCAGGCGAATACGGATCTTCGGGTACTGCTCGTTGTAGTCGCGGATGACCGACGGCAGAAAATAGAACGCTGCCGTCGGGATACAGGCAAGGGTGACCTGGCCGCTCTGTCGTTCGGCGAGTTCGCGAATGCTCAGGATCGAATCTTCGAAGTCATCCAGCAAGCGCCTGGCCTTGGGCAAAAAGTCCCGCCCGACGCTGGTGAGGCTAACGCGCCGGGTGGTGCGTTCCAGCAATGAGGTGCCTAGTCCTTCCTCGAGCTTCTTTATCCGCCGGCTGAGTGCCGGTTGGGACAGGTGCAAGGCTTCTGCAGCTTCATGGAAACTGCCCAGTTCGGCGATTTTAACGAAAGATCGAATGTCTTGAAGCTCATATTCCATCTGAGTTGACTCCCCAACCTTGGCCGTAAATTGATGTGTGAATCGCAATAATGCCTACGATATTTGCATTGGAATGATTTATACAGAGCTGTCAGTCTTGTGCCCACAACATCAATGATGTCCATTGATCAACAAGAGTGCAAAATCATGCAACGAATTCCCTGCGTGCTCATGCGCGGTGGCACCTCTAAGGGGCCCTTTTTCCATGCATGGGATCTTCCTGCCAATGTGGTCGAACGCGACGAACTGCTGATCAACCTGATGGGTTCCGGGCATGAACTGGAAATCGACGGTATCGGCGGTGGTAGCCCTCAAACCAGCAAGGTCGCGATCGTCAGCCCTTCGCTGCATGCCGACGCCGACGTCGATTACCTCTTCGTCCAGGTCATGGTTGCCCAGCGCCGGGTCGATACTGCGCCCAACTGCGGCAACATGCTGTGCGCCGTTGGCCCGTTCGCTATTGAGCAAGGGCTGGTCAAGCCCCAGGATGGCAAGACCCTGGTACGCATCCGTAACTTGAACACCAACACCTTCGTCAACTCGCTGGTGGAAACACCTGGCGGGATCGTGCGTTATGAAGGCCGTACGGCGATCGACGGGGTACCCGGCACTGCCGCCCCGGTGCACCTGACCTTCCTCGATGCGGTAGGCAGCAAGACTGGTAAGCTGTTCCCGACTGGCCAGGCCCAGGATGTGATCGACGGTGTGCCAGTCACGTGCATCGACATGGCCATGCCGATGATGATCGTCGATGCCAGCCAGTTGGGTGTCACGGGCTCCGAGACCCCGGCGCAGTTGGATGCGGACACGCGCCTGCTACAGCGTCTGGAGGCGTTGCGCCTGAAAGCAGGCAAGGCGATGGGGCTGGGCGATGTCAGCGGCATGGTGATTCCAAAGCCAGTGTTGGTTTCTCCGGCGCGCTATGACGGCACGCTGCAGGTCCGCTACTTCATGCCCCATAACTGCCACCGCGCCCTGGCCATTACCGGTGCCATTGGCCTGGCGACTGCCTGCGTCAGCCCTGGCACGGTGATCTTGGACATGCTTGGGGATCAAGCCCAGCAATTGAAAGAGGTTCGTCTGGAGCACCCGAGCGGCGGTATCGACGTGGCGCTTTCACGCAGCGGTGCCGATGGCAAGACACTTCAGGCCTCCGTGGTGAGAACCGCACGCCGACTCTTTTCAGGCTTCGTCTACGCCCCGACCTTGCGCAGGATGGCAGGGTAGGAAGGGGCGGATCACGTTGGCAACCATCGCATCCGCACAATTTCAACAATGGGTGATGCCTCATGAAACTCGCGAAGTCACTGTATTTCCAGATCCTCTGCGCTGTCCTGCTGGGCGTGGTGGTTGGTCACTTCTGGGCGCAACAGGCCGTTGCGCTGAAGCCATTGGGTGATGCGTTCATCAAGCTGATCAAGATGATGATCGCCCCCGTGGTGTTCTGCACCATCGTCACCGGCATCGCCGGCATGACCGACAAGCGCTCCCTTGGGCGGTTGATGAGCAAGACCTTGCTGCTGTTCCTGGTACTGACGGTGGTCAGCCTGATCATTGGCCTGGGGGCGGTGTACCTGTTCCGTCCGGGTGTTGGCATGAACATCGATCCGGCTACGCTCAGCACTGTAGGCCTCAGCCAGTACACCGCCTCTGCGGCCAAGCTCAGTGTGGTCGATTTCTTCATGCACATCATTCCGGACACCTTCATGGGGGCGTTCAACAAGGGTGAAGTGCTGCCGGTGCTGTTCATCGCTGTACTGAGCGGGTTTGCTCTGTCGTCAATGGGCGAGAAGGGCAAACCGGTACTCGATGTACTGGAGTCGGCCTCTACCATGGTGTTTCGTATCTTCGGCTACCTGATGCGCTTCGCCCCAATCGGCGCCTTCGGTGCACTGGCCTTCACTGTCGGGCAGTACGGCGTGACGTCCCTGGGCGCATTGGCCAAGCTGGTAGGTACACTCTATATCGCCTGCGCATTCTTCGTGCTGGTCGTGCTGGGGGGTATCTGCCGGGCGCACGGCTTCAGCCTGTGGAAGCTGCTGCGGTATTTTCGCGAGGAGTTTCTGGTGGTGCTCGGCACTTCGTCGACCGAGCCCGTTCTGCCGCGCATGTTGGAAAAACTCGAGAAGCTTGGCTGCAAGAAAGGTGTGGTGGGGCTGGTGCTGCCAACCGGCTATTCCTTCAACCTCGACGGTACCGCCATCTACCTGTCACTGGCGGCGGTGTTCATCGCCCAGGCTTGCAACATCGATCTGACGTTGGGCCAAACGTTGACAATGCTGGCGATCATGCTGTTGTCGTCCAAAGGCGCTGCGGGCGTCACCGGCAGTGGCTTCGTGGCGCTGGCCTCGACGTTGACGGTTATTCATGACATCCCGTTGGCAGGGCTTGCCTTGCTGATCGGCATTGATCGCTTCATGTCCGAAGCGCGTGCACTGACCAGCCTGGCCAGCAATGCCGTGGCCACGGTTGTCATTTCACTGTCGGAGAACGACTGTGATCGGGAAACCTTGCTGCGTCGCCTGAACGGCACCCCGGCAGCACCGGACGAAGCGGATACGGCGCAGGCCAGCTGGTCAGCCGAACCTCGCCATCACGGCTAATAGCCGCTTCCACCTCCCATTGTTGACTTAAAATCCCACTCAACATCCCAGTGATGTCGAGTGGGGTAGGGGGCCGTCTGCCCTATAGACGGCCGCACACAATAAAAACAAGAGAAAAGACCATGCTCGCACTTCTGGGCCTGATTATGGTGGTGACCTTCACCTACCTGATCATGAGTAAACGCCTGTCTCCTATCGTTGCCCTGACCGTCGTTCCGATTGTTTTCGCTGTGATTGGCGGCTTTGCGCCTGACCTTGGCAAGATGATGCTCGATGGGCTGAAAATGGTCGCACCGTCTGCGGCGCTGCTATTGTTCGCCATCCTGTTTTTCGGCCTGATGATCGACGCCGGTCTGTTTGATCCGCTGATCCGCAAGATTCTCAAGCGGGTGAATGGCGACCCGATCAAGATCGCCATCGGTACCGCCTTGCTGTCGCTGCTGGTGGCGCTGGACGGTGATGGCACTACGACCTACATGATTACCTGTGCGGCCATGCTGCCGCTGTACAAGCGTATCGGCATGAACCCGATGATCCTGGCTACCGTATCGATGCTGTCGTTGAGCATCATGAGCGGCATGAGCCCATGGGGCGGGCCTGCCACCCGTGCCATTGCGGCGCTGGGCCTGGATGCGACGGAGTACTTCATCCCGATGCTGCCGACCGTCATCGGTGGGGCAGCGTGGGTAGTGTTCACAGCCTACTTGCTTGGCCGCGCCGAGCGCCGACGCATCGGCAACATCGCGCTGGAGTCCGGCGGTGGTAACTGCTACATCAAGGAAATCCTCGGTGATAACCCGCACAAGCGCCCACGGCTGGCCTATGTGAACCTGTTGCTGGTCATCGCTGTCATGACTGCGTTGGTGCTGGGGGTTATGCACGCCGCCATCTTGTTCATGATCGGTTTTGTCGCCGCATTGATGATCAACTACCCGCAACTGGACTTGCAGAAAGAACGCATTCTCGCCCATTCAGGCAACGCCATGACCGTGGTGCTCCTGGTGTTCGCCGCAGGCATCTTCGCCGGTATTTTCTCGGGCACGAAGATGGTGGATGCGCTGGCGCAGACCCTCGTGGACTGGATTCCGGAAGCCTGGAGCCACTGGTTCCCGCTGGTGGTGGCGCTGACCAGCATGCCGCTGACTTTCGTGCTTTCGAACGACGCTTACTATTTTGGCGTTGTGCCGATCCTGGCCAATGCGGCTGCCGCGTATGGTATCGACCCTGTAGAAATTGCCCGCGCCTCGGTGCTGGGCCAGCCTGTACACCTGATGAGCCCGCTGGTGGCTTCGACCCTGCTGCTGGTGGGCATGGTTGATCGAGATATCGGCGACTTCCAGAAGGCAACCGTGAAGTGGGCGGTTTTGACATCGCTGGTCATCACTGCGCTGGCTCTGCTCACGGGTGCCTTGTCCTTCTTCGTCTGATCTAAATAGGGCGCAGCTTGCGCCCACCTCATCCAATAACAACAATAGAGTATCGAACATGTCCCGAGCTGTTTTCCGTGGGGCCACCTGTGGCCTGCTCTGCGGCTGGTTGCCTGTGGCCGGCGCTGCCGGTTTCATCGACGACAGCAAGCTCAAACTGCAGCTGCGCAACGTCTATTTCAACGAAAACTTCCGCGACGAACAGGGCATGAGCGCCCGCGCTGCTGCGACCGCCAAGAGTGAGCGAGTGGAATGGGCGCAGGGCTTCTTGCTCGACTATCAATCAGGGTTTACCCAAGGCCCGCTGGGCCTGGGGGTCGACGCCCTAGGGCTTGTAGGCGTGCGCCTCGACTCGGGGCGCGGCCGCAGCGGTACCGGCCTGCTGCCGGTTCATGACGATGGCCGCGCCGCAAGCGAGTTTGCCAGTGCCGGCGTGACTGCCAAGGCGCGGGTGGGGCAGACCGTGGTCAAGCACGGTACCTTGCTGCCCAAGACACCGGTGCTTGTTTATAACGACGCCCGGCTTCTGCCGCAGACCTACCAGGGCACACAGTTGACCAGTACGGATGTCGATGGCCTGACGCTGACCGCAGGCCACTTGGATCGGTTCAAGCAGCGCGACTCGTCCAACAGCACGGGCCTGTACCTGGATGGTTACGGCGGCGACGAGTCTGGCGATTTCAGCTTTGCGGGTGCTGACTTTGCCATCAGCAAGCAACTGCGTGTGAGCTACTTCCATGGCCAGCTCGAGCACTTCTACCGCCAGGACTATGCGGGGCTGGTGCACGATCTACCCTTGGCCGGCGGAGTGTTCACCACCGACCTGCGCTACTTCAAGAGCCGTGACAGCGGAGCTGCTTATGGCGGTAAGATCGACAACGACATGTTCAGCGGGCAGGTGTCGTATACCCACTCCGGGCACACCGTCGGTGCCGGTTACCAGATGCTAGACGGCGATGCCGGGCTGCCCTACATCAGCGGTGCGACTGTTTACTCGTTCAGCAACGTTGGCATCGGCAAGTTCATCGAGGAGGAAGAGAAAACCTGGATGGCAAGCTATGCCTACAATTTTGCAGCAGCCGGTGTCCCTGGGCTCACGTTCATGGCGCGATACCTGAGCGGGGACAACGGTCGTTCCGCTGAAGCTGAACTCAACGAATGGGAGCGTGACATGGAACTGGCCTACGTTGTGCAGTCAGGGCCCGTCAAAGGGCTGGGTGTAAAACTACGCAACTATGTCTACCGTTCTGATTTTTCCCGCGGGCGCGACAGTAACCGCATCTACCTGACCTACGACATTGCGATTTGGTAATGCGGCACCCTTGCAAGTACAGGTGGTGACCTTTGAGATAGCCAAGCACGGCCAATATGGGATCATTTGCTATCTTGGCGTCGACTCGTAGGCGGTTTGCGCCGTGTGATGTTGGCTGGCTCAATCACAGCACCTTGTCGAGCGTGATGGGAAAGTCCCTTACACGCTTGCCCGTGGCATGGTAGACCGCGTTGGCCACCGCGGCGGCTACCCCGACGATGCCGATTTCGCCGACACCCTTGGACCCCAGCTCGTTGACAATATCGTCGTGCTCTTCAACGAAGATCACGTCGATATTCCCGCTGTCTGCGTTGACCGGGATGTGGTACTCCGCCAGGTTGTGGTTGACGATGCGGCCCAACCGATGGTCAGTCAACGCTGCTTCGTGCAGGGCCATGCCCACCCCCCACACCACGCCTCCCAGAATCTGACTGCGCGCGGTTTTCGGATTGACCACCCGTCCTGCCGCCACCGCGCTCACCACTCGGGTTACTTTGATCATGCCAAGGTCCTCGTCGACGTGGACTTCCACGAAGACCGCCGAATGGGTGGCGGTGGAGAACGGTTGGCGCCTGGCGCCGGGTTCGGCGTCGATCTGCACGGCAAACTCCCCGCCGGGGGCGCTGGCAACGATGTCCGCCAAGGCCAGCCGATGGCTGCCCGCGTGCAGGTAGCCCTCGGCGAAAACGATCTGCTCCCGGGGCGTGCTGGCCACTTGGGGGTACATTTTGCGCGCATGTTCCAGCACTTTGGTGCGCAGTACCTGGCAGGCCTGGCGCACGGCCGAGCCCACCGACGACACCGTGAACGATCCGCCCTGAAGCGGGGCGGTGGGCAGTGAGGAGTCACCCAGCATGAAGGTGACATCCTGCACCCTGACGCCAGCGGCGTCGGCGGCAATCTGAGTCATGACGGTGTAGGTGCCGGTCCCGATGTCGGTGGTGGCACTGCTGACGGTGAGGTGGCCTTGGGCATCGATATGGGCCTTGGCGCTGGCCTTCATCTGCATGGCTTCCCAAACGCCACCGGCCATACCCCAGCCTACTAACTGGCTGCCATTGCGCATGCTGCGCGGTTGGGGGTTGCGGTTACGCCAGCCAAAACGTTCGGCGCCTTGCTGGTAACACGCCAGTAGCTCTTTGCTGGAGTAGGGTTTGCCTTCGTTGGCATTGTTGGCGGCAAAATTACGCTGGCGCAGGTCAACCGGGTCGATCTGCGCCGCACAGGCCAGCTCATCCATGGCGCATTCCAAGGCAATCATCCCGGACGCGGCCCCAGGCGCACGCATGTCCAGCGGGGTGTACACATCGAGCGATGCCAGGCGGTAGCTAAGCGCAATGTTGTCGCACTGGTAGAGCATGCCGCTCCACTCCACCAGGTGCTCGGTGAAGTCCTCAAAGCGGGAGGTCTGGCCAAGCGCATCGTGGGCGATCGCCAGCAAGCGCCCGTTTGCATCTGCACCCAGGCGCAGGCGCTGCTCGGTGCGGGGCCGGTAGCCAAAGGTGAACATCTGCTGGCGCGTTAGCGTGACGCGCACCGAGCGCTGCAGGTGCAACGCTGCCATCACTGCCAGCGGCAACTGGTACTGCGGGCGCAAGCCCGAGCCGAAGGCACCGCCGACGAACGCCGCGCGCACATGGATGTTTGCCTTGGGCAGGCCGAACACCTTGTGCAGGTAGTCCTGGCAGTTCTGGGTGCCTTGGGTCTTGTCGTGGATTTCCAGGGTGCCATCGGCTTTGTACAGTACGGTCGAGGCATGGGGCTCCATCGGGTTGTGGTGCTCGTTGGCCGTCAGGTAGGTGGCATCCACCTGCACCGCGGCCCCGGCAAACTGCCCGGCGAAGTCGCCACGCGGCGCCGGTGTTTGCGCAGGTGCCGCATGTGACTGTTGGCATGCGCCAAGGTCTGTCTGGTGGGCTTCCTCGGCATAGTCGATCCTGATCAGCGAACCTGCATAGCGGGCCAGTTCGAGGGTTTCGGCGACCACTAGCGCCAACGGTTGGCCGCTGTAGAGCACGCGATCATTGAACAAGGGCCGAAACGGCGCCCCCTGCGCAGCATCGGCGTCGCTGTAGTCGTCGTCGTAACTGGAGATGCGCGGACGATGGCCATGGTCGAGCACGGCGATGACCCCGGGCACTCGCATGGCCTGCGAACTGTCGATGTCGAGCACCCGACCGCAGGCGATGGTACTGGATACCACGCTGCCATGAAGCAACCCCGCCTCGGGGTATTCGCCTGCATAGCGTGCCTGCCCGGTGACCTTCGCCACGCCGTCCACGCGGTCCAGGGGCGTGCCAACTACCGGTATGGGTGTGATCATGGTCGTGTTCCCCAGTCCGCGGCGCCGCGCGCCGCATCATTCAATGCCCGCACGATTGCCCGCTGGGCGAGCGATACCTTGAAGCCGTTGTGGCTCAGGGGCTGTGCACCTTGCAGCAACGCTTGCGCGGCGCGGGTGAAGAGCGCTTCGCAAGGCACTTGGCCGGCCAGCATGCGCTCCACAATCGGGTCCCGCCACGGCTTGTGGGCAACGCCGCCCAGCGCTAGGCGAGCCTGCTGGATCAGCTTGCCATCGAAGCTCAAGGCGGCGGCGACCGACACTAGCGCGAACGCGTAAGAGGCGCGGTCGCGTATTTTCAGGTAACGGTAATGGTGGTCGAACGCCGGGGGCGGCAGCTCAATGGCAACCACCAGTTCATCGACTGCCAGGTGATTGTCGCGCTCCGGGGTGCCCTCGGGGAGCCGATGGAACGCCGCAAAGGGTATCTGCCGTTCACCGCCCGGCCCCTGTACATGCACCACGGCTTCGAGCGCTGCCAATGCCACGCACATGTCCGAGGGATGGGTCGCGACACAGGCATCACTGGCGCCGAGAATGGCATGGATGCGGTTCATACCTGTACGCGCAGGGCATCCGCTGCCTGGTTCGCGCTTGTTGCAGGGTGTGCCGGTGTCATAGAAGTAGTAGCAACGGGTACGTTGCAGCAGGTTGCCACCGGTGCTGGCCATGTTCCTCAACTGCGGTGATGCCCCCGCGAGGATGGCATGCGATAACAGCGGGTAGTGCTGTTCGATCGTCGGGTGCCAGGCCAAGTCGGCATTGCTCACCAATGCGCCGATCCGCACGCCGCCGTTTGAGGTGGGGTGGATGCCGTTCAGCCCAAGGCCGGAAATATCGATAAGGCGCTTGGGGCGAACCACGTTTTCCTTCATCAGGTCGACAAGGTTGGTGCCCCCGGCAATGAAGTGCGAGCACGCGTCAGCCAGGCTGACGGCTTCACTGACCGATGCGGGCTTGTGGTAGCTGAAGGGCGTCATGGGTTCGGCCCTCGTTGTGGCTGGGCCTCGACCCTCATCAACGGCAGGGCTTCTTCCACCGCAGCGACGATGTTGCTGTAGGCACCACAGCGGCAAAGGTTGCCGCTCATCTGTTCGCGGATCGCTTCGCGGGTGTCGGCATGCTCTTCATGGGCAAGCCCGACGGCGGAGCAGATCTGGCCTGGCGTGCAATACCCGCATTGAAAAGCATCGTGAGTGATGAATGCGCGCTGCATGGGGTGCAGAACGTCGCCGTTGGCCAGCCCTTCGATGGTTACCAACTCGGCCCCATCGCACATGATGGCCAACGTCAGGCAAGCATTGACACGCTTGCCATCGCGCAGCACGGTGCAGGCCCCGCACTGGCCATGGTCACAGCCCTTCTTGGTGCCGACCAGGTCCAACTGCTCACGCAGCAGGTCGAGCAAGGTGGTCCAGGGGTGCACCTGCAGTGTTCGGGGTTGACCATTGAGGGTCAGGCGGAGGGGGTATTCTTCAGCCCCATTGGGAGAGATCGCGCTCATGGTAGGTCCTCACGGTCAGGGTTCGCGCAGTCCGCTGCGTCTTTGTTGTGCGACCTGGCCGGCTGAGCAAACGTTCAGCCGGTTAGCCGACGTGCCCATCACTTTTTGCCTGGTAGCACCGAGCCGAGCACCTGCTTGGCTGTCTGGACGATGATGCCCGCCTGGTCGGGGTCGCCCTTGAGCAAGGTACTGGCAAACTTCTTCGCTTGCTCCAGCTTGATGTGCGGTGGCAGGGGCGGCACGTTCGGGTCGGTCTTGAACTCGATCAGTACCGGCCGATCCGCAGCCAGCGCGCGCTCCCACGCAGCGGCAACGTCCTCTTCGCGGTCTACGTAGATACCTTGCAGGCCAATGGAAATAGCGAACAAATGGTAGGGCACGTCAGGGATCGACTGCGACGCTTCGAACTTGGGATCCCCCTCCATGACCCGTTGCTCCCACGTCACCTGATTGAGGTCCTCATTGTTGAACACAGCACAAATCCATTGTGGGTTGTCCCACTGTTGCCAGTACTTGGCCACGGTGATCAGTTCGGCGAGGTTGTTCATCTGCATCGCCCCATCGCCCACCAGGGCAACCACAGCCCGTTGCGGGTGGGCGAACTTGGCAGCAATCGCATAAGGCACGGCTGCGCCCATGCAAGCCAGGCCGCCGGACAGCGAGCACTGCATACCCTGGCGAATCTGCAAGTCGCGGGCAAACCAGTTAGCACAGGAGCCGGAATCGCTGGTGATGATGGCGTGGTCGGGCAGGCGAGGGGACAGCTCATGCACTACACGTTGCGGGTTGATCGGGTCAGCCTTGACCAGGGCGCGCTTGGCCACGGTCTTGTCCCACTGCGCACGCCAGGTCTGCACCTTGTCGCGCCAGCGCCGTTCGGTCTTGTATTCAAGTAACGGCAACAGTGCGCGCAGTGTTTCGCTGGCATCGCCGACCAGGTTGACCTCCATCGGGTAGCGCAGGCTGAGCATGTCGGGTTGCAGGTCGATCTGCACGCCTCGTGCCTGGCCTTCCTTGGGCAGAAACTCGGAATAGGGGAAGCCGGAGCCGATCATTAGCAGGGTGTCGCATTCGCTCATCAGCTGATAACTGGGTTCGGTGCCGAGCAAGCCGATCGACCCGGTGACCCACGGCAGATCATCCGGTAGCACAGCCTTGCCCAGCAGCGCTTTGGCCACGCCAGCGCCGAGTTGTTCGGCGACCGCCATTACTTGCTCAGTCGCCTGCAGGGCGCCGGCACCCACCAGTATCGCCACTTTGCGCCCGGCGTTGAGTACAGCGGCGGCGCGCTGCAGGTCTTCGTCGAACGGCAATACCCTCGGCTTGCTGTAGCCGATGCCTGAATGCACCGTACCGTGAGCCCGCGGGGGCTCGTTGTAGGGCAGGTCCTGCAAGTCGTTGGGCAGAATAACAGCGGTGACCCGGCGTTCGCCGACGGCCGTACGCACTGCACGGTCGAGCAGGTGGCGCACCTGCTCTGGCGTAGAGGCCTGCTGGACGAAGGCACCGGCGACATCCTTGAACATGGACAGCAGGTCCAACTCCTGCTGGTAGTGCCCGCCCAGTGCTGCACGGGCCTGTTGACCAACGATGGCCAGCACTGGCTGATGGTCCATGCGTGCATCGTACAGCCCGGTCAGTAAGTGCGAGGCGCCCGGGCCGGAGGTCGCGATGCAAACACCGAGCTCGCCGGTGAACTTGGCATGGGCGCTGGCCATGAAGGCGGCCATTTCCTCATGGCGGGCCTGGATGAATTCAATCTTGCCGTTGGCCCGGCTCAGCGCGCCGAACACGCCATTGATGCCGTCGCCGGGGTACCCGAAGATGCGCCGCACGCCCCATTGATACAAACGCTCCACCAGAAAGTCGCCTACCGTGCCGGTCATTACCTGCTCCCGTTTAGTGATCGATAGGGGTCTGGACTTGGCAGGTGTCGGGAAAGTTTCAACGGTATGCGCACCCGTCTGCCGGCTGGAACTTGGCAACAGCGGGTGGGTTCGAACCTGAACCCATCAACCGATCAGGATGCGCATCGTGACGCTCATGAACACAGCAGATGCCGCCGTACAGGCGTTGTATTTCGAGGACGACGGCGCTACGCCGAACAGCCGTTTCCCCGTGCTGTTCTATCGGCTGACGCTTGATCCGTCGGTGGATAATGCCCGTGCCTTCGAAGCACTGTTTGCGGCTCACCAATGGACCCCGCTGTGGCGCGACGGGATCTTCGATTATCACCACTTTCACCCTAACGCTCATGAGGCGCTGGGCATTGCTTGCGGGCAGGCCCGATTGACGCTTGGCGGAGCCTCTGGGCAAAGCGTCAGCGTAGAGTGCGGCGATGTGCTGGTGCTGCCGGCAGGCACGGGCCATCGGTGCATTGAATGCAGCGATGACTTTCTGGTGGTCGGCGCCTATCCACACGGGCAGGAAGACTACGACATCCAGCAGCCCGACAGCGCCGCCCACCCGCGCGCGCTGGCGTGCATCGCCATGGTGCCGCGCCCTGAGCAAGACCCGGTCAGTGGCATCCGCGGTGCATTGATGACGCATTGGCGTTAAGTGCGCGTGTAACGGGGCTTGCGCTGAAACGCTCTCAGGGTCGCCAGATAGGCGATGAACGAGTCACCCATCGCCATCGGCTATTTCAGTTAACGGCCGGAACCTGAGCCTGACCCACTACCGGCCGAGTCGCTGCTTCCAGTGCCCGAGCCTGTGCCGCTATCACCAGAGCCATTACCGCCGGTTTCCGAGCCACTGTTGGTACCGTCACCTCCGGTGTTGTCCGTCCCATTGTCATCAGTACCGCCATCACCGGTACCCATGCTATCGCCTGGTGTTCCTGAGCCCGTCGCATCCCCTTGGCCGTTCATGTGCCCATTTTCGTGGGATTGTGTGCCCGGGGCGCGCTGATCGTTCAGGTCTGTGGCAGCCAAGGCAAGGGGGGCGCCCAGGCTCAGGCACAACGCGAGCAGTAATGTATGTGGTTTTGCTGGCTTCATGGCGGAGCGCCTTTTTTGGTTGTTCACCCTCTATTCGGCCTGCTGATCGCCAGAGGGTGCCCGCAGAGCGACGGAAGGCCCTGCTATAGGCCGGCACTTCAACAATCTACGGCGTTTGGTCCAGTAATTTGGCATAGGTCACCAGGCGTAGGTAGCGGTCTTCGTCGATGGTCAGCGAGGTGTGCTCGAACCGCTCGATCTTGCTGTTTACGATCCCTCTCCAAGCACCATTGAGCTGCATGAATCAAAGGTTTCAGGGCGCGTCGGGATTTCTCACAAAAAGCAATGATGGCACGTTGACTCTCCCCTTAGGGGGAGACTTTAGACTCCCGGCCCTCGATAGATCTGGCCTGAAAACAGCTTTTTTGGCCCGATGACTTTATTCATTCAATGCGGCTTTTGTAGGGAAGCAATCAATGAACAATCCATTGGAATTGGACAGCGTTATCAGCACTACACAGGAGATTCTTGCGCAGTTGCTGGTGTTGGATAAGGGCGACGTGGCAGAGCACAGCAGTCTCGTTGACGACCTCAGCGCCGACTCGCTGGACATCGTCGACCTGAGCTTCCAGCTGGGCCGTCAGTACGGTTGCACCTTGCCGAAAACCAGCGTGCTGGATCACGCGGTAGCGGTGTTCGGCGACGCCACCCGGTTTGTCGATAAAGGCCGAATCACGCAGGACGGCGTGGCCTTGCTGGAGCAGAGCCTCAGCGCTTATGCGCCGGGCCAGTTGCACGCGGGCATGCAGCCGGGCGATGTCTTTTCGGCCACCACCGTGCGTAACTGGGCGCAGCAATGCCATAACGTTTTCAACTACCTCCCCGAGACCTGCCCTGAGTGTGGCGCGGTTCATGCCCAACTCAATGAACGCAAACACGTGGTGTGTGGCGGTTGCAGTGCTCGCCTGACCCCTCTGGACGGTGACTCGATCTCGCGTCAGTTGGTTGAGCAGTACGCGGCCACCCAGTTGAAGGCTTCGGCGTAGGGGTTGCCTTGATGCAGGTCCGAGAGGTTCTGGTCACCGGCTATGGCCTGGTGGCTCCCACGGCACTGGATGCTGCCTCGCTGTTCACGACGATCAGCGAAAACCGTTCCTGCATTCGCCAGCACCCGGCGTTTGTCGAACTGGGGTTTGCAAACCCGGCGGCCGGATTTATCGATGAGCAACAATGGCAGGTCATCGCGGCGGCCTTTCCGGGCGACCTGCAGACCACCTCCCGCCAGGAATGGCTGGCGCATTACGTGGCCCGTCAGGCGCTGGCCCATGCCGAGTTGGCCGACGGCGCATTTGCCCGAGTCGCCAGCGGTATTTTCGTCGGGGCCAACAAACACTGCGTGAGCGGTGATTTGCGGGACGCCAGCCGTTACATGGACGATCAGGGGCGGGTCGATCTCGACCAGTACTTGGATAACCACACCCTCAGCGGTGGGGCGTTTGCCCGGCGGGTTGATCAGCAAACCCGCCATCTCGCCGAATGGCTGGGTATACGTGACCATATCTCCACACATTCCGATGCCTGTGCCGCCGGCACCATGGCCATCGGTAGCGCCTATCGAGCGATCGCCCGTGGCGAGATCGACCTGGCGTTGTGTGGCGCAGTGGAGTTGATGGCCCATGAGTTGTCCTACTACAGCTTTGATGGGCTGGGTGCACTCTGCCAGCGAACGGACTTTTCCCCACAAGAACAGAGCCGGCCGTTCATGCCGGAGCGCTGCGGTTTTGTGCTGAGTGAAGGGGCGGCGCTGTTGGTGCTGGAATCCCGCGAGCATGCCGAGCGTCGTCAGGCCTGTTCGCTGGGCCGGGTGCTGGGTTACGCGAATCAGTGCGAGGCAGAGAAAATCACCTCCAGCAGCCGCGACGGCAGCAAGTATGCCGCCTGCATGACGGCGGCCCTGGCCGATGCCGAACTGACCAGCGCGGCGGTGGACCATGTGAATGTTCACGGTACGTCGACACAGGCCAATGACCGTTGTGAGGCCCTGGGCCTGGCGCAGGTCTTCGGCGAAACCCTGGAGCAGATGACGTTCACCGCTAACAAATCTGCCGTAGGGCATTCGTTGGCCAGCAGTGGTGCCATTGAGGCGGTGCTGTCGTTGATGAGCATCCAGTTGGGCGTGGCCTTGCCGACCCTCAATTTTCAGCCGGAAAAAACCGAATTTCCGGAGTTGAAATTCCTTTGCGAACCGTTGCAGCAACCGATCAATGTCGTGCTTTCCAACTCCTTCGGGTTTGGTGGCGTGAACAGTTCGTTGGTGCTGGGCAGGGCATGACATGACCGAATCCAATTCAACCGCTGTTTATATCACCGCTGCGTCGGTACTCAACGCCGCCGGTACTGAATGTGCGTCTCGTGACAGTCAACCTCAGGCCGCGCAACCGCTGGATTTCGACCCGGCACGCCTGGCCCATTGTGTCGCAGCGCCCGCCTTGCCGGCGGGTGTGTACGACCGCAAATTGTCCCGCAGCCTCGAGCCTCAGGGCGCGCGCCTGCTGTATTGCGCCGGCCGTCTCGCCGAAGCCTTGCGTGGGCTGGACTTGCCCGACGAGCGGATTGCATTGACCGCTGCCATTCCGGAAGTGGATGGGCCCAGCTCGTGCTGGGATGCAGTGCAGGCCATTGGCGCACAACCGGCAGATCTGTTGGCGCAATTCTTTGCCCACACACCGCCCCTGCATGCGCTGATGATGCTCAACAGCAGCGTCATGGCCCACGTGGCTGAGGCCTTGGGTTGCAAGGGGCCCATGGGCGGGTTTTGCTCCCAGGGCAATGCGGGGCTGGATGCCTTGATGGAGGCCGCCGCCCATCTGAGCGAAGGCCGCGCCGATGCTGCCGTCGTCGTCAGTAGCAGTCCGAACATCACCCCGGCGTTGTACCTGCGTGAAGCTACTCACCCACCTGTGAACCCCAGCCCGTGGGTTTTCGGCGAAGGTGCTGCGGCACTGTTGCTGACGACCCACTCGGGCAGCGGTGCTCAATCTGTGTTGCGTATTGCCGGGTTTGCCCGTGGTTATAGCGCGCAACCCGAGCGTGGACTGGCGGTTGGTCGCGACGTCATTGAGCGTGCTTTGAGGAACGAAAAACTGTGTCTCAGCGATGTCGGGCAAGTCGTCGCCGATGTACAGGATCCGCAGATTGCGGCGTTGTTTGCCCTATCGGGGCACACCCTCGAACACTCCAAGGCGTTGCTAGGTGACTTGGGCGCCAGCGCCTTGCTCAGCGAAATCGCTGTGACCTGGGCACTGGACTGCAGCCGTTACACGCTGTTGCTCGAACATAGCCGAGGCGGGCATTGGGGCGCGGTGCTGCTGGCCAGAACGTCGTCGGACACAGAGACAATGGAGCGTTACCCATGAGCCCCACACGGATCGTGATCACGGGCATGGGCGCCGTCACCGGCTTCGGTTTCGAGTGGCAGTCCATGTGGCAAAGAATGTTGGCCGGCGAACATTGCATTCGGCCATGGCAACCGGAAGGCGTAGAGGCAGGTGCGTTCCCTGTGCGTTACGCAGCGCCCGTGGATATGGGCTTGATGCCGGCACACTTGAAAGACCATCCGGCCTGGGGGTTGTCGCTGGAAAAACGCACCCGCTTTGGTTGGGTCGCGGCCACCCAAGCCATTGCTGACAGTGGCCTGAGCCCCGAACAGCTGCGTGGCGCGGCGGTATTGTCAGCGTCCGGCGCACCTGCTCATCGTTTGCAGGACATGCTGCTCAGCCTGGCGGATGACCCGGCGCAGGCGCCGTCCTGGGCTCAATTGATGGCGCGACAGGCGCAGGTCGATCCTGACAGTTCACTGTGTCAGAGCAACGACCGCCTTGCGCGGGTGATTGCCGATGGCATCGGCAGTGAAGGCCCGGTGATCAATATCAGCAGCGCCTGCGCGGGCGCTTCCCAGGCCATCGGCAATGCATTCCAGATGATCCGTCGCGGCGAGGTCGAGCTGGCCATTGCCGGGGGCGCCGATTCGGTGCTGAGCCTGGACACCATGACCGCGCTGTATCTGCTCGGCGCCGCCAGCAGCGAACAGCGTTGGGGCACCGAACTGTGTCGGCCGTTCGACCGCCATCGCAGTGGCTTGATTGCGGGTGAAGGCGGTGGTTTTGTCGTGCTCGAAACCCTCGAACGGGCGCTGGCCCGAGGGGCAACGCCGTACGCCGAAGTGCTGGGTTTCGGCAGCAGCTTGGATGCCTACAAAATCACCGCACCCGACCCGCAGGGCCGGGGAGCGGTGCTGGCGATGCAGGCGGCCCTGACAGATGCCGGGCTGGAGCCGCAACAGATCGATCTGATCAATGCCCACGGTACGTCGACACCCCTCAACGATGCCGCCGAAACCCTGGCGATCAAAACCCTGTTCGCCGAGCGCGAACATTATCGGCGGTTGCTGGTGACGGCCAACAAGTCCCAGTTCGGCCACTTGATTGCGGCCGCCGGAGCACCGGAGTTCATGCTCACGGCCCTGGCCTGCCGGGATGATCGGGTCACGCCGACCCTGAACCTGCATGATGCCGACGAACAGTGCGACCTCGACTACTGCGCCCATCAAGCGGTCAAGCGCAAGGTCGACGTTGCCTTGAGCAACTCCTTCGGTTTCGGCGGCCTCAACACTTCACTGGCGCTGGGCAAGTACCGGGAGGCGCCGCGATGAAACAGGCGGTCGCGATTGCCGGTGCGGGTTGCGTGTTGCCCAGCGGCTGGGGTGTCGAGTCTTTCTGGGCGGCCGCGAACGAAGGGCGCAGTGCAATTACGGCGCTGAACGCCCGAAGGTTCAGCAGCGAACGGGTGGTGGCGTTCGGCCAAATTCAGGATCAGGACCACCAACGCAGCCGACAAGACCTTGCGCAAAACCTTCAGCGTTACTGCACGCCGGCAGTGATCTGGGGTGTCAGCGCGGTACGTCAGGCGTTGGAAGAAGCAGGCCTGGCCAATGAACAGCCGGATGTCCGTTTCGGTTTGTATTGCTGTCAGGGCGGCTACACCCATCCGTCTCTGGAATCCTATGCCGAGTTGTTGCTCGGCTGTCGGCAAGACGGCGTCGCTGACATGGCGGCGTTCGCCAAACGGATCCTGCAAGACCGTGCCCAGGACCCTTTTCTGGTGCTCAAAGGCTTGAGCAACTGCTTGCTGGGTGTTACCAGCCTGGCGCTGAAACTGGTGGGGGAGTGCAACGCCTATATGCAAGGTGTCGCCGGCAACCTGGCAGCCTTGCGTGAGGCTACGGCCGCTTTGCAGGATGGCCGAATTGACGCGGCAATCGTTGTCGGTGCGGGCAGCGAGCTGGATGCCCTGGCGCTGTCCGGGTTGGTCCAGGCGGGGGTGATCAGCGCCAACGGCTCGAACACTCTGCTGCCGTTTGACCTTCGGGGCACCGGCGG
Source organism: Pseudomonas kermanshahensis (assembly GCF_014269205.2). Classification (NCBI taxonomy): domain Bacteria; kingdom Pseudomonadati; phylum Pseudomonadota; class Gammaproteobacteria; order Pseudomonadales; family Pseudomonadaceae; genus Pseudomonas; species Pseudomonas kermanshahensis. The sequence continues at coordinate 3,144,984 of NZ_JABWRY020000001.1, read as the reverse complement.
CATTGCCGGGGAGGGCGCTGCAGCATTGGTGCTGCGCCGGCGCGAAGACCTGCCAGCGGGTCCTCAGGCGTGCCTCGCCGACATGACAGCCCATGCCACCCTCGGTCGCTTGAGCCTGCCCGACAGCGCAACCGATGTGTTGGTGTGCAGCGGCACCGGCGATGCGCACAAAGACCGCGTGTTGTGCCAGACGCTGGCCCTTGCGCGCGCCTCCCACATCACCAGCGGGTTGGCGATCAACGGCATTCTCAGCGCGGCGCCGAGCCTGGTGGATCTGATACTTGCGCGTTGCGCATTGCAGGCCCAAAGCGTGCCGCCGATCGCCGGTTTGCAGCAGCCAGTGGCGAACCTGCCGTTTATTCGGGGTGCGCCCCATGCCGGGAGCCTTGCGCATTGCCTGGTGCTGAACCGTGACGACAACGGATTCAGCGCCGCCTATCAAGTGCTCTACAGCGCACAGGTCACTCAAGACTGACGCTGACTACCGCCTCTTTTTTATCGTCAAGGGATATGACTGTCATGGATTATCGCGATTTCGTTCGGCCCAAATTCGTCGGCCTGCTCCAGGCACTGGGCCTGGAGTGTGAGTTTCAGCGCGCCCTCGGTAGCCAGTTGTTCTACCGCAACCCCAAGGGCGACATGGTCACGGTCACCGACTTTCTCGGCGGTTACGGTGCGGCACTGTTCGGCCACAACGACCCACAATTTGTCGATCAGCTATGTGCGCTGCTGCGCAGCGACGTGCCATTCAACGCACAAATGTCGATCCGCGGTGCGGCCGGGCAATTGGGGCGAGAGCTCAGCGACGCCTTCAATCGCGAACTGAAGAACACCGAACGTTATATTTCGACTTTCTCCAACAGTGGCGCGGAGGCGGTGGAAATTGCCGTCAAGCACGCGGAGTTCCGTCGCCAGAAGAGCCTGCAAAAGCAGTTCGACGACATCGATTTCACCCTGGCCAGCCTGACCGCCAGCGAACGCGCTTACCGCGAGCTGGATGTGGCGGACCTCGACCTGCCTGCAGGTGTCTTGCCGGCCACCCTGAACAGCGTGACCTTGCGTCAGGTGGTTGAAGCCGTTCGCCAACACAACCTGGCGCAGTTGCACATCGAACCGGTATTCGTCGCCCTGCGCGGCAGCTTCCACGGCAAATTGGTCAATACCGTGCAACTGACCTATGGCCGTCAGTACCGCGCGCCGTTTGCCCGTTTTGGTCTGAACGTCGAGTTCATCGACCCACAGCAGCCCCATCAGTTGCAGGAATTGCCGGCCCGGCACACGCACCATTGGTTGAGCCTGCAATGGGACGGCGAACACCTGAACGTGCTGCAACTGCCGTTCAGTGCGATTACCGCCGTGTTGATGGAACCGATTCAGGGCGAAGGCGGTATCAACGAGTTCGCGGCCGAGTTCTACCTGGGGCTGCGCAGGCTGTGTAACGAGCAACAATGCCCGCTGGTGGTCGATGAAGTGCAGTCGGGTTTTGGTCGCGCCGGGACGTTTCTTGCCAGCAGCCAGTTCAACCTGCAAGGCGACTATTACTGCCTGTCCAAGGCCCTTGGCGGCGGCTTGATGAAGATCGCCGCGACGGTGATCCGCAGCAGCCACTACGAAGGCGAGTTCAGCTACATCCACAGCTCGACCTTCGCCGAGGACGATCCGTCCTGCCATATCGCGCTGTCGGCATTGCGCCGGTTGTTCGCCAATGACGACGCGATGCTCAAAGACGTACGTACCAAGGGCGCCTACCTCAAAGCCTCGCTCAATGAACTGAAGATGGCCTATCCGGATGTGATCGCCGATGTGCGCGGGCGTGGCTTGCTGGTGGGTTTGGAATTGCACGACTTGAGTGTCAGCAGCTCGCTGGTACAGGCGTCGGCCCAGTACAACGATGCCTTGGGTTACTTGATCGCCGGTTACCTGTTGCAATTCGAAGCGTTGCGGGTAGCACCGTCAGGCAGCAATTCCAATGTGATTCGCCTGGAGCCGCCAGCCTGTATCACCTTGAGCGAAATCGACGGGCTGATCGGTGCCCTGCAACGGGTCTGCGACATGCTGCGCCGTGGCGATGCGTTGCCGTTGGCGGCAGGTATCTGCGCGGACTCGATTCCCGCCGTGCCAGTCCGTCAGGACGATTTTCGGGTGGCCGAGCCCGTTGAAAACATCGATGCCAAGGTCGAAGTCGTCGCTCGGGTAGCGTTCATCAACCACCTGATCGATGCAGATATCCTCGGTGACGTCGATCCCTCGCTGGCAGCCCTGAGCCCGGAACAAAAACGCACGTTCATCAACCGCACCAAGCCTGAACGCCGCGCTGTGCCAGTGGGCCCGGTGATCATTCGGTCGCGCCTCGGCATGGCGGTGGAGTTCACCTTGTACCCGCTGTGCATGGATTCGGATGCCATGGCCGAGTACATCCTCAGCGGTGACCTGGACAGCATCCGCGAAGAAGTCGGCAGACGTGTCACCGATGCCCGCGCCGATGGCTGCAACATCGCCGGCCTCGGGATGTACACCTCGATCGTCACCCACAATTGTCAAGCGCTGAAGATTGCCGACATGGCGTTGACGTCCGGCAATGCCCTGACCATCGGCATGGGGCTCGAAGCCATCGAGCAAGGCTGTGTACAGCAAGGTCTGGCACTGCGCGAGCAAACTGCTGCCGTTGTCGGTGCCGCCGGTAACGTTGCGTCGACCTATGCTTCGGTGCTGTCCGCCACCGTCGATCACCTGATTCTAATTGGCAGCGGTCGTGACGGCTCGGTTCGGCGCCTGGAGAAAACTGCGCAACAGATTTACGCCGACGCGGCCCGTTCGATCCTCAAAGGCACGGCCGAACACGACCGGTTGGCGCAGCGACTGCTGACCCTTGAAGGTTTTCGTGGCTTGTTGCACTCACATGGACAAAAAGCCGACCTCGGTTTGCACATCGCCCGTCTGGTGGATGAGCGCCTTGGCGCGAACGCCTTCATCACAGTCACCAACGATCTCGACGCCCTCAAGGGCGCACGGATCGTCCTGTGCGCTGCCAATGCGCCTCAGCCGTTCCTCGGTGCCGAACATTTCGCCGAGCGCAGCGTGATTTGCGATATCGCCGTGCCGCTGAACGTCCATCAAGGCCTGCCGAGCCAACGCGAAGACGTGCTCTACATGCACGGCGGCATCGTCCAGACGCCGTTCGACGACGGCCTGGCGCCCAACGTGCGGGCCTACCTGAAAAAAGGCCAGCTGTATGCGTGCATGGCCGAGTCGGTGTTGATGGGCTTGTCTGGTATGAGCCAGCACGGTTCCTACGGCGATATCAGCCGTGAGCAAGTTCAGCAGGTCCGCGCACTCGCCGCGACCCACGGCTTCACCCTCGCGCAATTCAAAACTCAAAACTCACTTTAAGGAGCGGTCATGGCTCAGAAAATAGCTGTCGTGACTGGCGGAAGCCGCGGCATTGGCAAGTCCATCGTGCTGGCCCTGGCCGGCGCGGGTTATCAGGTTGCCTTCAGTTATGTCCGTGACGAGGCGTCAGCCGCTGCCTTGCAAGCGCAGGTCGAAGGGCTCGGCCGGGAGTGCCTGGCCGTGCAGTGTGATGTCAAGGATGCGCAGCGCATTCAGGCGTTTTTTGAACGGGTCGAGCAACGTTTCGAGCGTATCGACTTGTTGGTCAACAACGCCGGTGTTACCCGTGACGGTTTGCTCGCCACGCAATCGTTGAGCGACATCACCGAGGTCATCCAGACCAACCTGGTCGGCACGTTGTTGTGCTGTCAGCAGGTGCTGCCCTGCATGATGCGCCAACGCAGCGGGTGCATCGTCAACCTCAGTTCGGTGGCCGCGCAAAAGCCCGGCAAGGGCCAGAGCAACTACGCCGCCGCCAAAGGTGGTGTAGACGCATTGACACGCGCACTGGCGGTGGAGTTGGCGCCGCGCAACATCCGGGTCAACGCGGTGGCGCCCGGCATCGTCAGCACCGACATGAGCGAAGCCCTGGTCGGCGCCCATGAGCAGGAAATCCAGTCGCGGCTGTTGATCAAACGGTTCGCCCGGCCTGAAGAAATTGCCGACGCGGTGCTGTATCTGGCCGAGCGCGGCCTGTACGTCACGGGCGAAGTCTTGTCCGTCAACGGCGGATTGAAAATGCTATGAGCGAGGCACGCACGATTGTGATTACCGGCGCGGCCAATGGTATTGGCCGCGCCGTCGCGGAAAATTTTGCAGCACAGGCCGAGCACCTTTTGATCTTGCTTGATCGGGATCTGGCAACCTTGCAGAGGTGGGTCACCGAGGGCGAATTTGCCGCTCGCATCGAAACCCATCAAGCGAACATCGCCGATCTCGCCAGCCTGCAACTGCTGTTCAAGGGCCTGGCCAACCGGGTCGGCTTTGTCGATGTGCTGGTCAACAGCGCCGGGGTCTGCGACGAGAACGAACCCGAAGACCTCGACAACTGGCACAAGGTAATTTCGATCAACCTCAACGGCACCTTTTACGTCACCTCGTTGTGCCTGCCACTGATGGCGGATGGTGGGCGGATCGTCAACATGTCGTCGATCCTCGGCCGAGCGGGCAAGGTCCGCAACACCGCTTACTGCGCCTCCAAGCACGGCATCATCGGCATGACCAAAGCCTTGGCGCTGGACCTGGCGCCACGGCGAATCACCGTCAATGCCATCCTGCCCGCCTGGATCGACACACCGATGCTGCAAGGCGAATTGGCGGCTCAAGCGCGCATCGCCGGGATCACCCCCGAGCAAATCCTGCGCAATGCCAAGAAGAAGTTGCCCCTGCGGCGCTTCATTCAGGGCGACGAAGTGGCGGCCATGGTCCGTTATCTGGCGAGCCCGCAAGCGAGTGGTGTCACGGCGCAAAGCCTGATGATCGACGGCGGTGCCGGGTTGGGAATGTAGCCATGGCTCGACTGGAATTGAACCGCGGCCTTTTGGCCGCGCTGGTCAGCCTCGGCTCGCCAGTGGCGATTGCCGAGTGGTTGCCGGCGCATCATGAAGCGGAGATCGGCGTTGCCACGGCCGTGCGTCTGCACGGTGACGACCAGGTCACGCAAAAGGCCGTGTACCTCAAGTTCAGCCTGGAGGATGCCTGGGACAGCGGCTACTACAAGGCCAAGGGCCGAGCCCGTTACGACTTCCGTTATGACGGCAACAACCCATACAGCGCGCAAGCCCGGGACGATTACCGGGCAACTGCCGATTGGCGGCACCTTTACTGGGGGCTCTACGTTGGTGACGGCGAGCTGACGGTGGGCTGGCAGCAAGTGGTGTGGGGGCGTGCAGATGAATTACGGGTGCTCGATCAGATCAACCCGCTGGATTATCGCGAGGGTGTGATCGGTCTGTTGGAAGACAGCCGCATCGCCGTGCCGATGATTCGCCTAGTGCAGCCGGTCGCCGAGTGGGAGCTGGAAGCGCTGGTGATCACTGATTTTGTGAAAAACCAGGCGCCGGCCGTCGGCAGCGAGTTCGATGCACCGATCTTTGCCACGCCCGATCCGCAGATGTTTGTGGTCGATTCGCGGCCCGGTTATGACGGTCACAGTGGCTTCGGTTACGGCGCCAGTGCCAACGGCCGGATCGGCACGGTGGATGTCAGCTTCGTTGCCCTCAACGCCCGCCAACAGGACCCGGTTTACGCCGTCGAAGGCCAGACCGAAGAGGGCCTGATTCGCCTCGAACGGCAATTCCCGCGCTATTCCATGGGCGGCGCCGGTGTGGCCATCGATGCCGGCCACAGCATCGTGGTACGCAGTGAAGTCGCCTACTTCGACAATTGGCGCGTCACCGATCCTTACCGCGCTTACGGCAGCGACCAGACGGCGATGACCAAGTCGCTGCTGGGCGTCGATTACCTATTGCGGGACTGGCTGATCTCGACGCAGTGGCAACATCAGCGGCTGCTCGACTGGCAGCCCGGTATGGTCCAGGACAAACGCGACGACCTGTTCACCGTGTCTGCCGAAGGCTCGCAGTTCCAGGATCGCCTCAAGACCCGTCTGGTTTTCGGCATGTCGCCGCCAGCGCAGGACGACAGTTTCGTTCAGGGGATCTTCACCTACAAACCGGTGGACTGGCTCAAGTTGGGGCTCGAAGTCGATGTGTTCTTCGGCAAGCCCGACCGCCAGTTCGGTGCGTACGCCAACCGCGACCAGGTGCGCTTGTCCGCCGGTTATCTGTTCTGACCACACCGGTGCGGTGTGCGAACCACTCAAACAATGAAAAGGAAATCGCGATGTTGCCCATCTTCAAGACCCTGACGGTAAGCGCACTGCTGCTGAGCGCCGCTGCCACCCTGGCAGCTGAAACACGCACGGCCGACGACATCATTCGCCAGGCCCGGGACCGCGATGACGGCAAGAGCTTCATGTCCCAGGTGTCCCTGATCCTGATCGACAAGCAAGGTAACAGCCGCATCCGCGAGTTCAGCTACCTGCAAAAGGATTACCCGGACAGCGACAAATTCACCATGTATTTCTCCGCGCCGAGTGATGTGCGTGACGTCGCCTTCCACATCGAAAACCCGCGCGAGGCCCTGGGCCTCGAAGACAGCCAATGGATGTATTTGCCGGTCAGCCGACAGACCCGAAGGATTTCCACCACCGACAAACGCGGGGCGTTCATGGGTAGCGACTACTCCTATGCCGACCTCGACAAGATTCGCGCCGAAGACTATCGCCAAACGCTGGTTGGCGAAGAGCAGTTGCAGGGCCGCGATTGCTACGTGATCGAGCGTGAGCCGGCGACGCCTGCCGTTCTGGCCAAGACCGGCTACAACAAGCTCAAGGTCTGGGTTGATAAGAAGAACTCACTGGTATTACGCCAGGACTTCTTCGATGTAAAAGGTGTGATGTTCAAGCAGATGCGCACCCTGAAGACTGAAACCATCGACCAGATCGACAGCATTACCCTCAGCGAAACCGAGGACTTCATCGCCGGTACGCGCTCTCAGCTGCGCTTCAACCAGTTGCAGTACAACGTCGCGCTGGACGACCGCCTGTTCACGCAGACCGCGATCAAACGGGGGCTGAAAGCCGGCGACTTGCCGGAATACGCCGTGTCTGCCCGCTAAGCGCCGCTCTCGATTCATCTGGAACCTTCATTCATGGAAAGATACCTGAACTTCGTCGAGCGCTATGCGCGGGCAATTGTGTTCGTGCTGGTGGCGATCACCGCCTACTTCACCTACACCCTCGGCGCGCTGATGTCGGACACCAATCCGTATCTGCTCAAGGACACTCACCCGGCGCGCAAGACGATCATTGATTTGCAGCGTGAGTTCACCGGCACGTATGACTCGGTCATGGTGGCGCTGAGCAACCCGGAGAGTGTCTTCAACACCACGTCGCTGAACGCCCAGTTCGAGCTGTCCCAGGCCATACGCCGGTTGATGCTGGCGAACGATGAGGACCGTGTCGAACTGCAGCGCATCGTCGGCCTCCACAGTGGCGACCCTGATGCCCAGAGTTTGCTGGTGCAGATCCTCGCCGAGGGTTTTTCGCAGAACGATTACGCTGCCGCCAAAGCGCTGCGCGACCATGGGATTGCCCGGCACTGGGACAGCCATGACCTGCAGTTCCTGAGCTTTCTTGCCGAGCGGCTCAACCCGATCCAGGAAATGGCCTCGATGGCTGACTTGGAAAACATCAGCTTGAGTGCCGATGGCGAGTTGTGGATCCACAAGACCCTGCACGCGCTGGATATGGACCCGATCAAGGTTGAAGCGCAGATCATGGGCAATGAGCAGATGGTCGGTGGCGTCGTTTCGGCGGACAAGAAAGTCGCCATGGTCGTCGCCGAACTGGGCACCAAACAGGACGACGCTCAGGCCCAGTTGCGTGCCTATCACCAGGTCCGTGAGATCATCGCGAAGTACCAGGCCGCTCACCCGGAGTTCACCGATGAGGTGTTTATCGCCGGCATGCCGATCTTCATCGCGGCCCAGCAGGAAATCATCGATCACGACCTGGCGATGCTGTTCCCGATCGTGTTCCTGTTGGTGACCTCTCTGCTGGTTTTCTTCTTTCGCAAACCACTTGGCGTGGTGCTGCCGCTGTTCAATATCCTGTTCTGCACCATCTGGACCCTTGGCCTGATGGCGTTGCTGCATGTGCCGATGGACTTGCTCACCAGTGTCTTGCCGGTGTTCCTGTTCACCATCTGTTGTGCCGACGCGATCCACGTCATGGCCGAGTATTACGAACAGCTCAATTCGGGTAAGTCGTTCCGCGAAGCCAACCGTGAAACCCAGCGCCTGATGGTCACGCCCGTGGTTCTGACAACGGTCACGACTATTGCGACGTTCTTGATTTCCACCACCAACAACATTGTCAGCATCCGCAACTTTGGCGTGTTCATGTCCATCGGCCTGACCGCGGCGCTGATCATCTCGTTGCTACTGATTCCGGCGTGGATTTCGATCTGGGGCAAAGATGCCGTACCGCGCAAAGTGCAACTCAAAGAGTCGCTGATCTCCTACTATCTGGTGGTGTTCTGTGCCTGGCTGATTCGCTGGCGCAAGCCTGTATTGCTGGTGACCCTGCCGTTGTTGGCGATGATGACAGTGTTCACGTTCAAGGTAGATATCGAAGACTCGGGCATTGCCTACTTCAAGAAGGACAGCCCGGTGCGGATGTCCGACGAGTTCATCAACCGGGCCGGAGTCGCGGGTACATCCCCGGGCTGGATCGCTTTCGACACCAAGACTCCGCGTGGCGCGCTGACCACTGAAACCGTGCAGTTCCTCGAGCGTCTGGACCAGTTCATCAAGGCCCAGCCGAACGTGAGTTACACCTATTCGGTGGCGACCTACATCAAGCGCATGAACCTCGTGCTCAACGACATGAACCCTGCTTTCCTGCGGGTGCCGCAGGCAGTGGAGCAGGTGACGGTGGTCGATGATGACGGGAACCCGGAGACCTTCGATGTCGACGGCAACTCGCTCATCGAGCAACACATCATGATGTTCGAGAACGGTGGCGGCACCGACTTGCAGAACGTGCTCAATGCCGATTACTCGAAGGCGGTGACGCTGTTTACCATGACCTCCTCTGTGGCGGGCGATTACCAGGCGATGCTCGATAAACTGGACGCCTGGCTGGTCATCAACAAACCGGCCAACCTGCACGTCACCCATGCCGGTACGCCGTACATATGGACCGGTGTGTTGCAGGAAATCACCCAAGGTCAGGTGCTGAGCTTCTCGCTGGCGTTGCTGGCCGTGACCTTGATGATGATGTTCTGGCTCAAGTCAGTACGCCTGGGTATCCTCGGCATGCTGACGTTGCTCACCACGTCGGTGACGGTGTACGGCAGCATGTACCTGTTGGATATCGAGTTGAACATCGGTACCACACTGGTGACGTTCCTGGTGGTGGGCGTCGTGGATTACGCCGTTCACCTGTTGTCACGGATCAAGATGCTGGTGCACAAGGGCATCGAGATCGACGAGGCCATCCTGGCGGCCATGCAGGGCGTCGGGCGCTCGACGGTGGTCAACGTCGTGATCTTCTCGATGGGCTTTGTCGCGCTGCTGTTCTCCGCCTACAAACCCGTCATTGACTTGGGTGTATTGGTAATACTGGCGCTGTCATCCAGCGGCTTCATGACCATTTTGTTGGTCACGCTGATTTCGCCGTGGTTCTTTGCCTCGATTGTGCCGCAGCCAGCCGTGCAAGAGGGCGAGCAGCCGGGGGGTGAGACGGTGCCAGGGTAAATCGCCGGGGCGCCTGCGTGCTGAAAACGGCGCGGGGCGCCATGGCCGTTCAGGGGCGGCGGTGCGGATTCAGCGGGCTTTTGCCAAGTGTTCGAACTGGCATTGCATCTGAGCATCTTTGAGGCTCAGCTCAAACTCAACCAAGCCGTCATGCACTTGCTGCAAGGCCTGGATCTGCCCCATCAATTCCTGCTTTTTGTTATCGATGGCCTGCATGGCCAGATCCCAGGGCAGCTCCTGGCCGCGATGATCCTGCAGAATGGCCTGCATTTCCTTGAGCTTGAAACCGAGTTGCTGAGCGCATTTGATGAAGGTCAGCAGCTCTACGCTTTGCTGGCTGTAGATGCGGTACTTGCCTTCGCGTTGCGGAGGGGGCAACAGGCCGATTTCTTCGTAATGTCGAATGCTTTTGACGGTGGTGCCCGACAGCTGGGCGGCTTTGCCGATGTACATGAAAATCCCTTTTTTTGACGCATCAGAAGCGAAAAGATGTCGCGCGCTCGTGCAGGCGCGCGACATCTTTGCACAAGCGTCAAGGGGGGGGAAGCCAAGTTGAACAAGGTGTCACAGCAGGGAGGCTCGGTTGCGCAGCGCAGGGGCACGGCCCGACCGGGCCGATCAGCGGCTGGCGACTGCCTGGACTTGTTTGAGCCAGGCTTCACGCTGTTCCGGCTTGGAGCCCAATACCGGACCGAAGGTCAGGGTTTTCAGGGGTTTTATGCCGCAGAACTCTAGGGTGGTCTTGCGCATTTGGTGCAGGCCCGGCATGCGATACACCCACCGGTAGTACCACGGCGGCGTGTCCATGGTCACCAGAAGGTGAGCCGTGCGGCCCTTGAGCAGCTTATCCGGGAAGGGCGAGCCCTTGCGGTACTTGAAGGCAAAACCTGGCAGAAACACGCGGTCGAAAAACCCCTTGAGCAACGCCGGAATGCCGCCCCACCAGATCGGGTACACCAATGTCAGGTGTTCGGCCCAGGTAATGTCGTTCTGTGCGTCGATCAAATCGGGCTCAAGCAACTGGATCTGGTTATAGCCATCGTGCAAGACTGGATCGAAATCCAGGGTGTCCAGGCGCAGCAGGCGCACCTCATGGCCTGCTTGCGTGGCGGCCTCGACATAACGTTCGGACACAGCGCCGCAAAAGCTGTCGTTCGAAGGGTGGCCGAGGATTACGAGCATGCGTTTGCTCTTCATGACGAACTCCACATAATGAAGTGCCAAGGGTAAAGTCTGCCCCTAACGGTAGAGTCAAGCCTTGCCGGTTAGCGGTAGAGGCAAACAGTCCAGCAGCGCTCGGGTGTAACCCGGCAAACCGTCGAATCAGCGGGCGCAGATCACCACACTAACGGGTGGCGATCGCGCAGCGGGAAAGCCCAGAAGTCAGCCGTTGCCGGGTGCTGGGTGACTTGTTTGGAGTTTCCCTAAAGAATGTCAGGGTCGCCAAAAAAAAATTGGACATCCATATAAATCAAAAGGTTATGAATGGGGAGTTGGTTTTGTATCCCCAGATGTACGCTTTTTTACAGCTGCTACGAGTGGATTACAGTGGACGCACCGAAGGGGGGGGGCCGCTGTCAAACGTGCAATCCCTCACCCAGTCGCGCAGCCTATGCTTTGGGCTCACCCCAGTCGCTACGCGTCGCAGCAGTCAGTGGGTGGGATGCACACGTTTTCCACTGAGGCCTGAACCAGAAAGCCGACATTTCCTGAGAAAGCCGGCTTTCTGGTTTCAGGGGACAACCTGAATGGTCAGACGATGAAGTTCACCAATCGGTTAGGCACTACGATCATCCTTCCTGCGCTTTCCAGATATTTGCTCAACACAGGATCGGACAGCGCCTGGTCACGGATTGTGTCATGGTCGGCATCGGCCTGGACCAGAATCTCCCCCCGTAGCTTGCCATTGACCTGTACCATCAACTTCACTTCGTCCTGCCTTAAGGCGTCGCTGTCCGGGGTCGGCCAGGCACTGTCGTAGATCGCGCCGGGGAATCCTAATGCCTCCCAGAGAACCTGGGAGATATGTGGCGTCACAGGTTGCAGCACCTGCAAGAGAATGGCCATGGTTTCCCGGCAGACCTGGTGACCAACGCTGCGGGCACTCTCCAGTACCTTGAGCATCTTCATTGCACCCGATACGACGGTATTGTATTGCAGACGCTCATAATCGTTATTGATTTGCTTCAACAAGTCATGGGTCATGAAGCGCACACGGCTGGCTTCTGTGGCGTCTGCCGCCTGGCCGTCACTTTCGCTCCAGCGTGCCTGCTCATCAACGGCAAAGCTCCAGAGACGGCGCAGGAAGCGATAAGCCCCTTCGACACCGGTGTCGCTCCAGATCGTGCTTTGATCAGGGGGGCCGGCGAAGATGGTGAACAACCGGGCGGTGTCCGCACCAAACCGGTCGATGATGTCCTTGGGCTCGACCACGTTGTTCTTCGACTTGGACATCTTCTCCACGCCACCCAGGGTGACAGGCAAGCCATCTTCGATCGCTGTCGCGCTGACCGGACGGCCTTTTTCATCGTATTGAACCGATACTTCGCAGGGGTAGAACCATCGTCGGCTACCGTCCTGCGCCTTGCGGTAATAACTTTCCCGCAGCAGCATGCCCTGAGTGAACAGATTCTTGAATGGTTCACTGAAGTCCACCAATCCCTCGTCGCGCATCGCCCTTGTCCAGAACCTGGCGTAGAGTAAGTGCAGCACCGCATGCTCGATGCCGCCGATGTACTGGTCGATGGGCATCCAGTATCGGTTGCCAGGCCCTACCATCGAAGTGTGACAGTCGGGATCGCAGTAGCGCATGAAATACCAGCTCGAGTCGACGAAGGTGTCCATTGTGTCCGTTTCCCGTTGCGCGGGTGCTGCACAACGAGGGCACGCGACGAGGCGGAACGATTCACGCCGCAGCAACGGATTGCCGCTTCCGTCGGGAATGCAATCGGTCGGCAATATTACCGGCAGGTCTGCGTAAGGTACTGGTACATCGCCACAGTATTCGCAATGAATGATCGGAATCGGAGTTCCCCAGTATCGTTGCCGGGAGATTCCCCAGTCACGCAGGCGCCACGTGGTGGCTTGCTCGCCACGCCCACGCTCGGCCAGGGCGTCAACGATTGCCAGGGCAGCTTGCTCCACCGTGAGACCATCATAGACGCCAGAGTTGATCAGGCGACCTTCCTGGCTGCCGTAGCGATCCGACCAGGCTGCAGGGTCATAAGGAGCCCCGTCGAGCGCGATGACGGGGTGTACGGGCAAGCCATACTGACGGGCAAAATCGAAATCGCGCTCATCATGGGCCGGCACCCCCATCAAGGCGCCTTCCCCATACTCACCAACCACATAATTGGTGATCCACACGGCGACCGGTTCGCCGGTCAATGGATGCTCGACGTGCAAGCCGCTCGGGATACCGAGCTTCGCCTGCGCGCCGGCGGCGGGGCTGGTCTGTGCCGCCTGTCGACACGCCTGCACCTGCGGCTCGAGCCCTGGATCGAGCGCCGTGGCACGCTTGGCCAGCGGATGATCAGGTGAAACGGCACAAAACGTCACACCCATCAGCGTATCGACGCGCGTCGTGAACACCCACAGCTTGCCTGCGTCGATCAACTGCCCGTTTGCGTCTTCGACAGTGTGGACAAAGGCCAGGCGGACTCCACTGGCCTTGCCAATCCAGTTGCGCTGCATGCTGCGGACCATGTCCGGCCAACCCTCCAGGGTATCGATGGCCGACAGCAGTTCCTCTCCATACTGCGTGATGCGCAGGTAGTAGCCGGGAATCTCGCGTTTCTCGACGAGCGCTCCGGATCGCCAACCCCGGCCATCCACCACTTGCTCGTTGGCCAGCACGGTTTGGTCGACGGGGTCCCAGTTGACGATCTGGGTCTTCTTGTAGGCCACGCCCTTTTCCAGCAACTTCAAGAAAAACCACTGGTTCCATTTGTAGTATTCGGGATCGCAGGTGGCGATTTCTCGTGACCAGTCGAAAGCCAGTCCTAGCGGCTGCATCTGCGACTTCATGTCGGCGATGTTCATCCGTGTCCACTGAGCGGGTGATACGCCCGACTGCATCGCGGCGTTTTCTGCCGGTAGGCCGAACGCATCCCATCCCATCGGCATCAGGACGTTGTAGCCCTTCATCCGCATGTGACGGGCCAACATGTCATTGATCGTGTAGTTGCGCACATGCCCCATGTGCAACTTTCCGGAAGGGTAGGGCAGCATGGAACAGGCATAGAACTTTGGCCGGCTTTCGTCCTGGACAGCCTTGAATACTTCATCGCGAAGCCATTTGGCCTGAGCCGTGCTTTCAACCCAGGCAGGATCATACTGCTGTCGCATAGGGGGTCCTCGATATTGTTGGAGCTGGACGACGATAAATCGCCCGGCTCATATGTTCTTGTAAGATATCGCTCGGCCTGTTGAACATCGCTTGCCGCAAGTGTAAGCGCTTACGGTAATCTGGCAGGGATTAGGTTTGAAAAGTTTTTTCCTTTTTGCGCCCTCCCGCCAACCAGCCACGGGGCCACACGCTGAAAGCCCGAGGCGGCTTGTATTTGGCTTTAAGCGACCGTAACAGACTGCCGTGAGTAATCAAGCAGAAATCGGGTTGGAAGTGCTGCATATACTGTGGGATCTTATCCCATGGAACTGTAGGAAAAATATGATGGGCGCCATGGTAGTTGAAGTTCATCAGGCACACTCGCTCGAAAAAGAGTGGCACTTTCACGTTTCTCGCAAACAGCGAATCATTGATGGGCGTCTGGTAGTGGGCAAAACTGTCCAGCACAGTGAGAATGAATGCTCTGAGTAAGTAGAGGATCACCAATATCCACCAGTTGGCGCCATACAGAAAAGCACTGCAAGCTAACAGCAGCAAGGTGCACGCGCCTTCGGTGCGCAGTGCGCTCAATTTTTTATTGCGCAGGGTGATGGACAGCGCGCAATGGTCCGACGGCACCACTGTCGAGCCGTAGATGAGGCTCGTCAGCGGGTAGATAAAACGGGGCGGCAGGAAGCAGACGATTGCGGTCAGCACGAAGTCGTGCCAGTAAGCACCAAACAATTTGCGATAGTAATAATTGACGACCTTGCGCGTCGATCGGCGCGGGGCGATATAGATCTCGTCGCAATCATGCTCGGTACGATTGACGCGGTGATGCCGCAGATGATCGAAGCGTTGCAAGTCATAGGCGATGCCCATGAACACCGCCATCACCTGGCCCATACGCCGGTTCCTCCGGGGGGCAGGGTGCAGCAATCCGTGTATCGCCTCATGCACCATGACGCCGGTGGTCGAAGAGAACAACAGGGTGGGTAGCAGGGTCAGCGTGAACCAGGGGTTTGTAGAGATCAACAGGGGAGCGATGAGAAACTGGTAGCCGTTGACCAGTACAAGAAATGCAAAGATCAAGTTGTTGGTCGTGACATCGATATCGTCGAAGTCGCGGGTTTTGACCAGGGTCGGATTGCCACGATACAAACGCTCGTACAGGTCCTGCGTCAGTGTTTCGCTCATGCTGAATGCACCTCTTCCTTTTGATGTCTGAAACGAGCCTCCTGGCTCAACTTCTTCGTGGTGATGAAACCTGTGGAGCCTTGGCTTCCCGGCCCCACAACCAGCAGACGCCTCCGAGCAGCAGACCCAGAAGTCCGTAGAGGCTCCAGCTCAGCGTGAACCCAGCGCTGGAGTTCAACGAGGCGCCCAATCCCACCGAGACCATTCTGGCGAGCGCGAGCAGGATGGGAATTAGCGAAAAGAGGCTGGCCTGGGTTTGCAATGATGTCTTTTGGGAAATCAACGCGGTGATATGGGTGATGCCGAGAATCTCACCCATCGTCCAGAAGAAAACGAACGTCAGAATCAACGCGGTATGCTCGAAAAACGCGTAGGCGCCAAATCCGATACCGTAGAAGATTCCTGCCGCGGCCAGGTTGGCGAGCGTGCTGAATCGGGAGGTTAACGCGATCAGAGGCTGCGTGATCAGGATGACCAGCAACGCGTTGACGATCCCCACGGCAGCGAAGATGCTCGCGGCACGGTCAACGGCTATTACATCGAGCCACAACGGTAGCTGATACTCACGCTGCGCATCCAACACCGACAAAGCGAAAAACATTGCGCCGGCGACGATCACGATCCTCGGTATGTCGATCATGTTGCGCAAGATTCTGCGTCGTGCCTGTGGCGTATGAACCTGTCGCTCAGGCAGCACCAGGAAAAGACTCGCAAGGAAACACGCAATGCTGACGCCGGCGGCGAATACCATCAGGTAATGACTATGCAGGCCGAGCAGATACCCACCGATGACAAACAGCAGCGCGGCGCCCAAGTTGCTGGCCAGGTGAAGGTAGCCGAAGGATGCAATGCGGTTGCCATCGTCCGCCGCCAGCGAGGTCAGCATGCTGAACACTGGCGTGATCACGCCTGCGCATAGCATGAACATCAGCACCATGGCAATGGACGTGGTCGGCGTGTTGAACACCATCGCGAGCAGCAGAAAGACCGACGAGCACAATGATGTGCCCAGTAACAGTGAGCGAAAGGAGCAGCGACTGGCCAAGGCCCCACCCAACAAGTTGCCCGTCAAGTAGAACGCCGATACCAGCGTTATCACCAGCGCCACTGCCGAGCCATCGAGATGGTAGTGACGGTTGAAAAACAGCGCTGCGAATGGCCCCAACGCGTTCGCCATGACGAAAAGCAGACGAAGCAGGATGATGTTGCGCATCGCCGTCGTCAGCCCCGCGTCCTTGAAGAGCTTGTTCACTTGAGGATCACCTCGGTGTCACGAACGCGCGCAGTGCTCGCTGCACGGCATTCGTGCGCCGTATCTGCCTGGGTGATGATGAACGCAGCTCGATCAAGAAAGGCATCCGGCGGCAGCTTCAAGGTGCGGCCGGAGGCGGCCTCGACGACCAATTGCGACCTGACGCCTGCGGGCAGTGCGGGCAGTGCGGCATGCACCTTGACCAATACCCCCGCGTGGGCCGGGTAGATGAAGTCGATGGCGGCCACCCGGTGGCGCGTCGGTCGCAGGTCCAGCGGTACATCCCGGAAACTGTCCACCAGCAGCTTGAACAGATCCAGGCCGCTGGCCAGCTCTACCAGCTTCAGGATCTGATCACCACCGGCCCGGGTCGCAAGTTCAATGACCTTCGCACCATCCTTGCCCAGGCGGATTTCCGTATGGGTGATTCCCCACTGCACAGCCAGCGCCTGATGGGCGGCAACCACCAAGGCCGCAACCGCCGACGGCAGATCCTGCCCACCCGGCTCGAAAGAGACCAGGTGACCAACCTCCTCGAAGTAAGGTGCCGGACCGAGACGTTTCTGCGTCACGGCAACAATATTGACGCGACCTTGGGCCACCACACTTTCGACACTGATTTCCGGGCCATCGACATAGGCTTCCACCAATGTCTCGTCCATGATCGCGCTGCTGGTACGTACCTGTTTTTCGCTAGCGTGCCTGGCCGCGATAGCCGCGAGCAGTGCCTGCTCGGTGTCCGCCAGCACCACGCCGATGCTGCCTGCCAGTTTTCTTGGCTTGATGACCACCGGGAAACCGATTGCCCGTGCGGCCGCGACAATCTCCGCATCCGTCAGGGCGAGCAATGAGGCGGGAGAAGACACGCCGTGCCGGGCGAACGCTTCGCGCATCAGGCGTTTGTCCCGGCTCACCCGGGCGGTATCCAGCGTATGCTCGACATGCCTGACGCTCAAGTCGGTCAGTCCTGAGTTCTGCGCAAGTTGCCAGGAGGGATTACCAATTTCGACCGTCCTGGCAGTATTGATGTATTGGTTCTTCAAATTAGACATAAACCTTCCATTTGCTTGGTTCAAGCTCGATAAAAGTTGTCTTTGCGAATACGTCGAGCGCTGCCTCGGGTATCCTTATGGGGGCGCAGTGAAGAAACTGACCTGAGTTTCAGTCGTTGACCACAGTTGTAGTAGGTCAGTAGCCGGTGCTCAGTGCGATTAAATATGGCCAAAACCAAATTTTGATGTCAAGCATTTATTTCGGACAAGTAAATCGAGCTGTCAATAGTCGCGTAAAAGGCAACTATCCTTGAATTATCTAATCCTGGGGCGGTGCTGGCGGCTTCAGCGCCTAAGCGTCTCGCCTCGAACCGAAATCCGATTCATAGTTTCGCTCATTGGAGGCGGTGATCGATCTGTTTAAAGGTGGCGACTGAGTTGTAGGAAAAATCGTCGGAGTGCATTGGGTTTCGTTACAAAATGTTCCTCGAGTATCCTTTTGCACCGCACCCTTGTATCGCACATCTTCAAGATGTCAAAAGTAGAGGACTCATTATTCCGAGTAGCCATGAAAACAACTTCCGTCAGCCTCTGCGTATAGCGCAGTAATAGGTGTCATTGGCGTGTACCATAGTCGGAGATGATAAGTCTTGCGGTTGCCGTTATTGACTTTCCAACTTCAATCTGGAGCGGCCACCTACGCCGCAATGTTGTCCGGGCATGTCGCTGGGCATGATTTGTACTGTGTCCCGTGACACCGTCAGGGCACTGACTGACGATATGGGGGGGTGTGGCGAAAGCATGGGCAGAGATGGACATCAGTCCAACCAAGAAGGTCCCACTCCATGCGCTGTGGTAGGGCGTGGTGCTGTGTCACGGCCGTTCGCTGTGTTCGCTGTCTCTGCTTATCGCGTCGGCGAGTGCCATGGCAGTTGTCCGGCCGGACTGTTGCCTTCATGGCGTTCTGATCAAAGACTGTCCGGGTCGCCAAAGAACATCTGAATCCGCGACCGCAACCAGCGCTCCGCCGGATCGTTATCCTGCGCCCCCCGCCACGCCATGTGCAGTTCGAAACTGCGCACCTCGATCGGCAGGTCCTCAGCCCGCAACCCCCCGGCAGCCGTCAACGCATCCGCCGTGTAATCCGGCACCGTGGCAACGATGTCGGTACCCGCCAGCAAACTCCCCAGCCCATTGAACTGCGGCACCGCGAGCACCACATGGCGCTTGCGGCCTATCTCGTCCAGGGCTTCGTCGATGAAACCGGACAGGTCACCGGCAAACGACACCAGGGCGTGCGGCCGGGCGCAGAAGTCGTCCAGGGTGATGCTGCCGGGCACACTGTCGGCGCGCAGCAGTTTCGGCTTGCTGCGGCGCAGCACCTTGCGCTTGGCATTGGCTGGCAGCTCGCTGGTGTAGCTCACGCCCACCGAGATTTCCCCCGAGGCCAGCAGCGTTGGCATCAGCAAGTAGTTGACCCGGCGTACCACCAGCACAATACCCGGTGCTTCGGCACGGATGCGTTTAAGCAGTTGCGGCAGCAAGGCGAATTCGGCGTCGTCCGACAGGCCGATGCGGAACACCGCGTTGCTGGTGGCGGGGTCGAACTCGGCCGCGCGGCTGACAGCGGTAGAGATCGAGTCCAGCGCCGGGGAGAGCAGGGCGAAGATTTCATGTGCCCGCGCCGAGGGCTCCATACTGCGGCCGGTGCGCACGAACAGGGGGTCGTCGAACAGGTTGCGCAGGCGCGACAGGGCCGCGCTGATGGCCGGCTGGCCGAGGAACAGTTTCTCGGCAGCACGGGTCACGCTACGCTCGTGCATCAGCGTTTCGAACACGATCAGCAGGTTGAGGTCTACACGACGCAGGTCGTTTCGATTCATCGGTGCGCTTCGCCTAAAGTGGGGCAGGGGTGAATCTTAAGGCCAAAGGCTGTTACCCTGCACCGATTTCCGGGGGCCAATTCAGATGAATGTCAGGTGCCCAATCGATGACAAGCATGTCGACTATTAATGACCACTGATGGTCTAACGGCCAAAGCCCGGATAAAGTCCGTGGTAATAGAGGTTCACAAGGCGAGGTATGCGATGTCCCGCATGATCCGTTTCCACAAGTTCGGTGCAGCCGATGTGCTCCGTTGCGAAGAGCAGGCCGAACCGTCGCCCGCCGCCGACGAGGTGCAGGTCCGCGTCGAGGCGATCGGCGTCAGCTGGTATGACGTGCTCTGGCGTCAGAACCTGGCACCGTCCCAAGCCCGCCTGCCGGCGGGAATCGGCCATGAGATGGCGGGTGTGGTGACGGCTGTCGGTGAAGGGGTCGAGGATATTGCGGTCGGTGACCGGGTCGCCAGCTTTCCGGCCACCAGCGCCAATGATCACCCGGTCTATGGCGACGTGATCGTGTTGCCGCGTACAGCCATCACCCGCTACCCGGCTATCCTCACGCCGATCGAAGCCAGCGTGCATTACACGCCGCTGTTGATTGCCTACTTCGCGTATGTCGACCTGGCCCGCGCCAAGGCAGGGCAAACCGCGTTGGTGACCGATGCCAGCCACTGCGCCGGGCCTGCGTTTGTGCAGCTGGGCAAGGCGCTGGGGTTGAAGGTGTTTGCGGCCACCAAGGAGCCTGAACAGCGCGACTACCTGTTGGGCCTGGGGGCGGACAAGGTAATTGTCACCGAAGAGCAGGACCTGCTGCTGCAGGTTGGCAAATACACCGACGGGCGTGGCGTGGACATGGTTCTCGATGGCATGGGTGGGCCGCAGATGTCGCTGCTTGGCGATGTGCTCGCGCCTCGTGGCAGCCTGGTGCTGTACGGCCTGCAAGGCGGCAACCAGACACCGTTCCCGGCCTGTGCGGCGTTTCAGAAGAACATCCAGTTCTATGTGCACTGTATCGGCAACTTTACCGGCAAGCCGGAGCTGGGTATCAGCCAGGACCAGGTCGCGCTGCAGCGGGCGCTGCGGGATATCAACCAGTTCACCGCCGATCAGTTGCTGACCCCGCAGATCATCAAGGTGTATCCGTTCGATCAGGTGGTCGAGGCGCATCGGTACATGGATGAATGCCCGTGTGGCGGGCGGGTGGTACTGGACATGGCACAGCCTTCCTGAAGGGGGCGTTGAAGACCACAAGAACCCGGGCAACGTCCCGGGTTTTTTGTGCGTGGGCGGGTGCAATGCCCAAATGCTATATCCATAAAAAATCAGACGCATCCTACAATTAAAAAGTACGGAGACTACATATTTTAAGTGTTTGCTTTTAATTGTCGTAATATCTTGGAAGGAAATTCAAGTTGAATACTTGCGGCCCCCGGAGCATTGTGTATTCCCATGCTTGCTGAATGGTTTTTTTACGCTGATCTGTATCTTCTATTCGATATCCAACGCTCGATAATGGCCCAGTGATAGTTTGCGCAAGGAGCGTGGAATGAGCATGGCTATGCCCGAGTTAGGGCAGCGTATGGCAGCAGCCGGTCATCGGTGCGGCGCATTTTTTTCGATGGCTTGGCGACAGAGCAGTTCACGTCATTATTTCCCGTAGTTTGTAGGAAATTTCTTCAGGAAGGACGCATTGCACTGTTTGCAGTTGCCGGTGTGATGGATACATGAAGTTGATGAGGTGATTACGTGGGCGCTATACACGATCAGGCGATGCACTATATCTACCAGCAAGTGCTCGAGCGCTTGTTGAGCCATATGTCCCAGGCGCAACGTGCCTCCTTGCAGTTGCTGATTCAGCGATTGCTGGTGGCTGCCGGTGGGCCCGAATACATTGGCACGTTCCGTTTGCTGGTGCTGCAAGGGGCTGATCGGCGCAGTGCCCACCTGTTGGCCACCTTGCGTGCCGCCCAGTTGAGTATCGCCTTGCGTGCACCTGTGACGTTTCAGTTGCGGGTACTGGTGGTCAACCTGCCTGCTGCCGGCAGTACCGTGCTGGAAAACCATGAACGCAGCTTCAATGCCTTGTTCATGCAGGATGACCCGCGGGTGCAACTGCAGATGACCGAAGGCTGCGAAGTCGTGCCTTTCAGCCGTCGGCAGTCGGCTGCACCGGAGCGCTGGGCACTGGCGCGCAATGCCATGCTGATGTTCGGCCACGGGGTCGATGCCAGGCCCGAAGCCCTGCTGGGCAGCCGGCTGCACCTGGAGCTGGCGGGCGCAGTGGGCCTTGCGCTGCAGGCGCAGCCGCGGGCCGATGTGCTGATTACTGCCGTACCTGCACGCCAGCGCCGCCGCTACCTGGCCTGGGCGCGGCGGAGCCTGCGCCTTGCAGGGGAGCGTGGCCCCCACGTCGTGCACCAGTGCCTGTCGGCATTGGCCAATGGGCTGGGCAGGTTACATGGGGTTGCCGGCTCACCCCTGGAGCGCGCAGACGCTTCAAGCAGCATGGCAACCGAGGAGGCGCCCTTACGTGTAATCGCCATCGACGACCTGCTGCCACACCTGCTTGAGGACGAGCAGTTCGATCACATGCTGGGCTGCTGCTTCGATGCGGCCCAGGACGCTTGGCCCTTGGCGGCCTTTGTCGATTCGCGGGCCGTGGCGCAACTGCACGATTTGCGCGCGCGCAGCCTCGAGCCGCTGGTCCATCGGCCGGCACTACGCTTGGCAAGCCCCAGCAGCGACGGCGGGCAGCGCGAGCCAACCTCCGCGCACCTGGGCAAACCCTATGGCATCAGCCAGACCCAACTGGTGTGCCTGCTGTTCAGCCCTTTCGCCCGGCAGGGAAAAGGCCTTGAGCGTTTTTTAAGATGCCGTCATCCCGACATGTTGGTGGCGTTGCCCTACCTGCACCGGGCCTTGCAGGGTAAGCCGTGCCCCGAGGCGGTGAAGGACTGGCTGGTGAACACCAGCGGCCTGGCGCTGGTACCGTTGCGGGCGATCTATGAGGGGGGCCTGCAACCGTCGTCGAGGCGCTTGATGGCCAACCTGGCTCGCCGCGATGTGCACCTGAAGTGGCTGCCGCGCCCGCCCGCTGCAGGAAGGCCCGCCTTTGAGGGCTTGCCCTGATGGGCCGATCGGTACCGGGCGACTACGCCTATCGGAAGGTGTATCACTACCTTGAAGCGCTGATCGATGAGGCACAAGGCCGTGAGCCATGGCGCTTGCCGTCGTTACGCACGCTTTCGCGGCGCTTGCGCGTATCGCTGGCCACTGTGCAGAGCGCCTACAGCTTGCTGGAGGATGAGGGCCGTGTGCATTGCGTGCCGCGGTCCGGTTACTTCGTGCGCGCCCACGCTGGCGGCTCGCCGGTGCAAGCGGTGGCTGGGCCATGGCATGTGCCCGCTCACTCGATGCTGGAGCGGTCGCTGTTTACCCATGAGCGGCGCCTGGCACGTCAGCGTGCGCGTGGCACCGCCCCGGTGGAAGAGGTCGGCGGTGCTCGTCTGCGCAATGCGTTGGCCGAGCGCTATACCCGTTCCTCCACCCATTACTGGCGTGCCGAGGAGGTGCACCTTGCCCCTGACGTGCAGGCATTGGTGGAAGTGCTGCTGGCGGCGTTGGCCTTGCGTGGCGCCACCGTGCTGGTGCAATCGCCGTGCTGCTGGCCGGTGCTGCGCGCCTTGCAGCGCTGCGGCATGCGTGTGCTGGAGGTACCGTTGAGCAACAGCGGCACGGCGGATTTGCAGGCGTTGGCACGGCTGCTCAGTGCCGAGCCGGTGGGTATGCTGATCATGCCATCGTGCCTCAGCCTGCCGCAGGGCAGGCTGATGTCGCAGCATGACCAACAGCAGATTGGCCAACTGCTTGGCGACCACCCGGTGTGGTTGCTGGAAAGCGACCTGGACAGCGAGCTGTGTTACAGCGGGCCACCGAATGCGCGCCTGCGCGACTGGGTCGACCCGCGCTGGCTGTTGGTGATGGGGTCGTTCGAGGCCGCAGTGGGGGGCGAAGCGCCTTATGCCTATGTGATGGGGCGTCATGCCGGCTTGGCCGAGGCGTTCGCCCAGCGTGCGTTTCAGCTGGCGCCGTTGCGGCTGCAGGCACTTGCTCACCTGCTTGGCAAAGGTGAAATCGAGACCCAGCTGGCGCGGCTGCGGGCAGAACTGCAACGGCGCATGGCGTGCTTTAGCCGGCAACTCAAGCTTGAGCTGGGCGAACACGTGACGTTCGACATGCCCGAGGGCGGCTGGACCCTGTGGTTGCGCTCCCGCTGGCCGCTGCGACTGGATGACGTGGTAGCGGCGTTGTCAGGCACCGACCTGCGCGTGGTCCCAGGTGGGCAGCACAGCGCGGAGGTACGTCATCAGCAATACCTGGCACTGACCTGGGTGGGCGAGGATCCTGATGCATTGCAGCATGCTCTGGAAAAGCTGGCTCAAGCGCTGGAGCTGCGCTGCGGCCGGCCAATAGGGCAGCGCGGCTCGCAGCACTTGAGATGAGGGCGAGCTACTGCTCCTGCCCCTGACGCAAACGGGTGCTGATCAGTGCCGCCACCACCAGCATCGAAGCAATGATCCACAAGCCATTGCGGGTGCTGCCGGTGGCCTGTTCGATCAGGCCCATCACCGACGGCCCTACAAACCCACCAAACAGGCCGCAGGTGGTGACAAAGGCCAGGCCCGCCGCCAGTGCGTTACCGCTCAGGCGGCTGGACGGGAAGACGAAGATGATCGACTGCACCACGAACAGCATCAAGGCGGTCAACGAAAAGCCGATCAGCCCAATGAAGGAGTTGGACAGCGAAGCAAGCAGCAACCCGGCCGACATGGTCAGCAGACCAAAGAACAGTAGGGTACGGCAACGGCTGGGCGAGGTCGCCAGGCGCGGGAATGTGGCGGCGCCGATGGCGGCGGCGATCCAGGGTACCGAGGTCAGCAACCCGACCTGGAAGGGCGACAGCGCGGCATAGGTGCCGATGATGCCTGGCAAGAAGAAGATCACGGTGTAGATGGTGATCTGGTGCACAAAATACACCGCAATCGCCAACCAGATCTGCTTGTCGCGAAACATTTGCCCCAGCTTGCTCTGTTGCGGCGCTGCAGCCCGTTCGGCACTCAGGCGACGCTCGATGTCCTGGGCATCGGCAGCGGACAGCCAAGGTGCCGACGCGGGGCCATCGGGCAGCTTCTTCCACACCACATAGGCCAGCGCCACTGCAGGCAGGCCTTCAAGCACGAACAGCCATTGCCAGCCGTGCCAGCCCAGCACGCCGTCCATTTCCAGCAGCGCGCCGCCCAGCGGCCCACTGAGGATGTTCGCCAGGCACACACCCAGCAGGAAGTAGCCGGTGGCGCGCGCACGCTGTTCGCGGTCGAACCAGTACGTCAGGTACAGCATGACGCCGGGGAACAGGCCGGCCTCGGCCACCCCGAGCAGCAGGCGCATGATGTAGAACGAGGTTTCCCCCTGGACGAACGCCATGCCCGCTGACAGCAGGCCCCAGGTGATCATGATGCGGGTGATCCAAAAGCGTGCGCCCACCCGGTGCATGATCAGGTTGCTCGGCACTTCGGCCAGGGCATAGGTGAGGAAGAACAGCCCGGCACCCAGGCCGTAGGCCGCCGCCGACAGGCCCAGGTCGATGCCCATGCTGGCCTTGGCCAAGGCGATGTTGGTGCGGTCGAGGAAGCTCATCACGTAGACGACGATGAGCAGTGGCATCAATTTGCGCAGCAACAGGCCGTTCAGGCGCTGTTCGGTAGCGACGGCAGGCGCGGTGGCCGCTGTCGTGCCGGTGAGGATTGTCATTGTTTTTTTCCCCGTGATAAGTGCTGGTGGTGTGCCGCGCTTGCGGCGGCACACCCAGGTCGGTAGGTCAGGAACGGTTGATGTCGAGCCACGCCGCGCCGTTGGGGTACTGGTAGCGTTCCAGGGTGTCAGCGTGCATTTCAATGCTGTAACCCGGGCGCTGTGGCGGCATGTAGCGGCCGCGACGGATCACCACCGGGTCGAGGAAGTGTTCGTGCAGGTGGTCGACGTATTCCAGCACCCGGTTGTGCAGCGATGCCGAAACGGCGATGTAGTCGAACAAGGCGATGTTCTGCACATATTCGCACAGCCCGACCCCGCCACCATGCGGGCAGACCGGCACATCGTACTTGGCCGCCATCAACAGCACGATCAGCACCTCGTTCAGGCCACCCAGGCGGGCCGCGTCCAGCTGGCAGAAGTCCAGTGCGCCGGCCTGGAACATCTGCTTGAACATCACCCGGTTGTGGCAGTGCTCGCCGGTGGCCACGCCGATGGGCGCGATGCGCTGGCGGATGGCTGCGTGGCCGAGGATGTCGTCGGGGCTGGTGGGTTCTTCGATCCACAAGGGTTCGAAGGCGGCCAGGCGGCGCATGTTGGCCACCGATTCATCGACGCTCCAGACCTGGTTGGCGTCCATCATCAGGGTGCGTTCCCAGCCGATTTCGTCCCGCAGGATGCTGGCGCGGCGAATGTCTTCTTCCAGGTCGGCGCCGATTTTCTGCTTGATGTGGGTCCAGCCGTCGGCGACCGCTTCGCGGGCCAAGTGGCGCATTTTTTCTTCGCTGTAGCCGAGCCAGCCGGGGGCGGTGGTGTAGCCGGGGTAGCCTTCGCGCAGCATTTGCGCTTCGCGCTGGGCCTTGCCTGGCACCTGACGGCGGAGCAGGGCGATGGCTTCCTCGGGGGTCAGCACGTCGGTGACGTAGCTGAAGTCCAGGCAGCGCACCAGTTGCTCTGGGGTCATGTCGGCCAGCAGCTTCCACACCGGCTTGCCTTCGTGCTTGGCCCACAGGTCCCACACGGCGTTGATGATGGCGGCGGTGGCCAGGTGGATCACGCCTTTCTCGGGGCCAAGCCAGCGCAACTGGCTGTCACCCACCGTGAAACGGTGCCAAAACGCGCCCATGTCGGCGGTGATTTCTTGCAGGGTCAGGCCGACGATCATCGGTGCCAGCGATTGCACCGCCGCCGCGCAAATTTCGTTGCCGCGGCCAATGGTGAAGGTCAGGCCATGGCCTTCGAGGGCGTCGGCGTCGGTGTGCAGTACGACGTAGGCGGCCGAGTAGTCAGGGGCGCTGTTCATGGCGTCGGAGCCGTCCAGCGACAGCGAAGTCGGGAAGCGGATGTCACGGACGCTCAGGTGGGTAATGCGTATGCTCATGGCGGACTCTTGTTCTGGTCAGGCAGTGGGAGACTCGACTGTAGGTTGTCGAGCGATACAGGCATAATCGCCAATTCCTAAGTAGGGATATCGGAATTGATATGTCTCAAATGCCCGCAGACAGCCCAGCGCTGCCGCAAAACCTTGGCACATTGAAGATCTCCAGCCGCCAGATCACCTTGCTCAACGCCCTGGGCGAGTTCGGCAACCTGCGCCGTGCCGCCACGGCGATGCACACCACGCAACCGGCGGCCAGCCTGCTGCTGCAGCAACTGGAAGAACGCCTGGGCGTGCGCCTGTTCGAGCGCCTGCCGCGTGGCATGCAGCCAACGCTGTATGGCGAGGTGATGATTCGCTACGCGCAGAACGCGCTGCACGAGTTCGAACATGCCCAGGCACAGATCGCCGAACTGGCGCGCGGTGCCTTGGGCCTGGTGCGGGTGGGCAGTGTGATGGGGCCGGTGCCCGGTTTGCTGACCAAGGCGGTGCTGGCCTACAAGCGCGATCACCCCAAGGTGCGTATCTCGCTCGAAGTCGGCACCAGCGATACCTTGTTGCCGGCGCTGCTGCGCGGTGATTTCGACATGGTGGTCGGGCGCCTGCCCGACCAGAGCGACAGCCAGGACCTGAACATCGAACTGTTCGAGGGCGGTGAGCAAATGCGCGTCATCGCCCGCGCCGGCCACCCCTTGGCCGACGCCAAGGCGTTGCAACTGGCCGACCTGGTGGCCCTGACCTGGATCCTGCACCCCATCGGCAGCCCCATGCGCCGCCGGGTCGAAAGTGCCTTGCAGGCGGGCGGCATGGTGCAGTCGCTGGACATTGTCGAAACCGCCTCGATCCTGGCCACCACCGCGATGTTGGAGGCGTCCGAGATGATTGCGGTGGTGCCCAACGATGTGGCCGAGCATTATGCGCGCTACGGCATGGTCGCCATCCTGCCGGTAGAGCTGCCGATCTCGATGGCCAACCTGGGCTTGCTGACCCTGCGCTCGCGGCCCAACTCTGTGGCCTTGGACAGGTTGCTGCAGTACCTGCGCACGCAATAGCCCTGCCTTTACACCTTTTCGAGGTTGCCCTCTGATGCCGTCGGACATTACCCACTCCAGCTTTTGCAACTGGGTCCGCTACAAGCACCTGGTGCTGATCGACACCCTGGCACGCACCCGCAACATGCACGCCACCGCCACGCGGATGAACCTCAGCCAGCCGGCGCTGAGCAAAATGCTGCGTGACCTGGAGGAGCAGTTTGGCTTCGCCTTGTTCGAGCGCCTGCCACGCAGCATGCCGCCCACCGAGCTTGGCGAGTATGTGGTGCGCTACGCCCAAGGGGTGTTGGGCGACTCGCAGCAGTTTGTCGACCAGGTCAACCGGTTGCGCAAGGGCGGGCACGGGTTCATCCGGGTGGGTGGCATTTTTGCGGCCACCCCCGTGGTGCTGCCTCAAGCCATTGCCGCCATCAAGGCACGCAGCCCGTTGCTCTCGATCGAAGTGGTCGAGCACTCCAGTGACCACCTGTTGGCCATGCTGGAGCAGAACAAACTCGACATCATGATCGGCCGCTTCACGGAAGAACGCTTCAGTCAGCTGTTCGACTATCAGCCCCTGGAGCCTGAGCCCTTCAGCCTGGTGGTCAACAGCCGCCACCCCCTCAATGCGCTGGCCAGCACCCCGGTGGAGGCACTGGGTGAGTGGCCCTGGGTGCTTTACCCCGTGGGCACGCCAATTCGCAATCGCCTGGAGCAGGCCTTCAGGGTGGCCGGAATTGCCACACCGGCGGACAGCGTCGAGACCATCTCGATGCCGATGTTCCTGCAGTTGCTGCAATCGGGCCCGATGATCGCGATGCTGCCCAGGTCGATGGTCGCCGCACAGCTGAGCAGCGGCCAGTTCAAGGAACTGCAGAGCCCCTTGCACCTGCCCGCGCTGGAGTACGGCATCGTTACCCGCAAGGACGAGCCGCTGACCCCGTCGGCCCACGCGTTCGTCGACATTCTGCTCGACTTCGCACAGCAGCGACGTGCCGCGCAGGGCGCAACAAGCGATTGATAAATCACCACCGATAGATGGTATTGATAACCATGGGTTATCGCGTGATCGGATCATCTCATTGGGAATGTTGCGCAAGGCTTCTTACAGTGGTTGCAGATTCGCCCGGTATCGAACGGGCGACGCCATAACAAGAAGTCAGCCGCACCGCCTTGAGAGGTCTCATGCAACTGATTGCCCGCTCTGGTGACCTTGCCGTCATCCGCCTCAACCCGCTGGACAACGTTCTCATCGCCCGCCAGGCCTTGCCTGAAGGTTTGCACCTCGACGCAGAAGGGATCATCGTCCGCCAGGCGATCCCCTCAGGCCATAAAGTCGCCACCCAGCGCGTGGAGCAGGGCCAGCCCCTGCGCCGCTACGGCCAGATCATCGGTTTTGCTTCACAGGCCATCGACGCCGGCGACCATGTTCACGTGCACAACGTGCAGATGGGTGATTTTGCCCGCGACTATGCCTTTGGCGTCGATGCCCGCAGCACGCCGGTCGCTGAGGCGGTGTTCCAGGGCATTGTGCGTGCCGATGGCCGGGTAGCCACCCGCAACTACATTGGCATTCTCACCTCGGTGAACTGTTCGGCGACCGTGGCCCGGGCCGTGGCCGACCATTTCCGCCGTGACATCCACCCCGAAGCGCTGGCCGACTACCCGAATATCGACGGTGTAGTGGCCTTGACCCACGGTGCCGGCTGCGCAGTAGACCCTTCCGGTGAAGCCTTGGGCCTGTTGCGTCGGACCTTGGCTGGCTATGCCGTACACCCCAATTTCGCGGCCGTGCTGATCATCGGCCTGGGTTGTGAAACCAACCAGATCGAAAGCCTGCTGGAGACCCAAGGGCTTACCACCAGCACGCAACTGCGCGCCTTCACCATCCAAGGCATTGGCGGCACCTCGAAGACCATCGCTGCCGGCATTGAGCAGGTCAAGGCGCTGTTGGCCCAGGCCAACCAGGTAGAACGCGAGCCGGTCAGCGCCCGCCACTTGATCGTTGGCCTGCAGTGCGGCGGCTCGGATGGCTACTCGGGGATCACCGCCAACCCCGCGTTGGGCAATGCCGTCGACCGCCTGGTGGCGGCCGGTGGCACCGCGATTCTGTCTGAAACACCGGAAATTTATGGCGCCGAGCACCTGCTGACCCGTCGCGCCGTAAGCCGCGAAGTCGGCGAGAAGCTGGTGGCACGCATCCACTGGTGGGAAGACTACTGCCAGCGCATGAACGCTGAACTGAACAACAACCCGTCGGCCGGCAACAAGGCGGGCGGCCTGACCACCATCCTCGAGAAGTCGCTGGGTGCGGTGGCCAAGGCCGGCTCCAGCAACCTGGTCGACGTCTACCAGTACGCCGAAGCGGTACGCGCCCATGGGCTGGTGTTCATGGACACGCCGGGCTACGACCCGGTCTCGGCCACCGGCCAAGTCGCAGGCGGCGCCAACCTGATTGCCTTCACCACCGGCCGCGGTTCGGCCTACGGCTGCGCCCCGGCGCCGTCGATCAAGCTGGCGACCAACAACCGGGTGTTCGAGCACCAGGAAGAGGACATGGACGTCAACTGCGGTGGCATCGCTGATGGCTCCACCAGCATCGAAGAGCGTGGCGCGTACATCTTCGAACAGATGCTGCGCATCGCCTCCGGCGCGCGCAGCAAAAGCGAACAGCACGGCTATGGGCAGAACGAGTTCGTGCCCTGGCAGATCGGCGCCGTGACCTGATCGACAGCCCACTCCCGAATTTGAGGCAACCTTTTATGCACGTTAGCGGACACAACTTCATTGCCGGCCAGCGCAGCGCGCTGGGCCAAACCCTGGTCTACAGCGTGGACGCCCACACCGGCGAGCGCCTGCCCGGCGGTTTCTATCAGGCCACCTTGGCCGAAGTCGACAACGCCGTGGGCGCGGCCTCGGCGGCTTTCCCGCTGTTTCGTAACCTGCCAGCGGTGCGCCGCGCCGAGTTCCTGGAGGCCATTGCCGACGAACTCGACGCCCTCGGCGAAGACTTCATTGCCTTGACCTGCCAGGAAACGGCCTTGCCTACTGCGCGAATCCTGGGCGAGCGGGGGCGTACCAGCGGGCAGATGCGCCTGTTCGCCCAGGTGCTGCGCCGTGGCGACTTCTATGGCGCCCGCATCGACCAGGCCCTGCCTGCCCGCACGCCGTTGCCCCGCCCAGACTTGCGCCAGTACCGCATCGGTGTGGGCCCGGTGGCGGTGTTCGGCGCCAG
This sequence comes from Pseudomonas kermanshahensis, assembly GCF_014269205.2. Taxonomy (NCBI): domain Bacteria; kingdom Pseudomonadati; phylum Pseudomonadota; class Gammaproteobacteria; order Pseudomonadales; family Pseudomonadaceae; genus Pseudomonas; species Pseudomonas kermanshahensis. The sequence continues at coordinate 3,114,164 of NZ_JABWRY020000001.1, read as the reverse complement.
CAATTTCCCGCTGGCGTTCTCCACAGCGGGTGGCGATACCGCAGCAGCCCTGGCGGCCGGTTGCCCGGTCGTCTTCAAGGCCCACAGCGGCCATATGGCCACTGCCGAACGCGTAGCTGAAGCGTTGATTCGTGCCGCTGAACGGACGGGCATGCCAGCCGGTGTGTTCAACATGATCTTCGGCGGCGGGGTTGGCGAGGCCTTGGTCAAGCACCCCGGCATCCAGGCAGTCGGGTTTACCGGGTCGCTCAAGGGCGGGCGTGCGCTGTGCGACATGGCGGCGGCACGGCCGCAGCCGATTCCGGTGTTCGCCGAAATGTCGAGCATCAACCCGGTGCTGGTGCTGCCCCAGGCCTTGGCCTCGCGCGGTGCGCAACTGGCCAAGGACCTCACCGCGTCGGTGGTGCAGGGCTGTGGCCAGTTCTGCACCAACCCGGGCTTGGTCCTGGGCATTCGCTCCCCAGCGTTCAGTGCCTTTGTCGAGCAGTTGGCCGGGCACATGGCAGAGCAAGCGCCGCAGACCATGCTCAACGCTGGCACCCTGGGCAGCTATGGCAAGGGCTTGCAGGCCTTGATTGCCCACCCTGGGGTCAAGCGGTTGAGTGGCCAGGCGCAACACGGTAACCAGGCTCAACCGCACCTGTTCGAGGCTGATGTCAGCCTGCTGCTGGAGCAGGACGAGCTGCTTCAGGAAGAAGTGTTCGGCCCGTGCACAGTGGTGGTTCAGGTTGCCGATGAAGCCGAGCTGACGCGCGCGGTGGCAGCCTTGCGCGGCCAACTGACCGCCACGTTGCTGGCGGACGATGCCGACCTGGCGGCCTACGGCTACTTGCTGGGTGCGTTGGAAGTGAAGGTGGGTCGCGTGCTGCTCAATGGCTACCCCACCGGGGTCGAGGTGTGCGATGCCATGGTCCACGGCGGCCCATACCCGGCCACTTCGGACGCCCGCGGCACCTCGGTCGGCACCCTGGCCATCGACCGCTTCCTGCGCCCGGTGTGCTACCAGAACGTGCCTGACGCCTTGCTGCCCGCCGCCCTGCAGAACGCCAACCCGTTGGGCATCCAGCGCCTGGTGGACGGCAAGCCCAGCACCGCAGCCCTGAACTGACCGTGGAGTGACAGGCATGACGCAAACCAAACGGTATGACGTGCAGGCGCTAACCCGGTTCGTCGAGCAACTGTTTGAAAAAGCCGGTGCCGATGCCGAGGTCGCCCAAGTGGTGACCCAGGTATTGCTCGAAGGCGAACTGCTAGGCCATCGCACCCACGGCCTCAACCTGGTCAGCCGCTATATCGGCGGCATGCTCAGCGGGCAGGTCAAGGCGCAGGCCCAGGCGCTGGAGCAGGTGTCGGACAGCGGCATTTCCAGTCTTTTCGACGGCCATTACGTACTTGGCCCGTACTGTGTCAGCCGGGCCCTCGACTGCGCGGCCAAAGGTGCCAGCGCACAGGGCATCGGCATTGCCGTGGTGCGCCGGGCCGCGCACATCGGCTGCCTGGCGGCTTACCTCAAGCCTTATACCGACCGTGGCCTGGTGGCCATGGTGTATTCCTCGGACCCGTCCGTGGGGCTGGTCTGTGCCCATGGCGGGGTCGACCCGGTGTTCACGCCCAACCCGATTGCCGCCGGCATACCGACCCAGGGTGAGCCGATCCTGCTGGACGTGAGCATGTCTACGGTAACCCTCGGCCTGGTCGGGCAGTGCCGTGATGCCGGCAGCCGGCTGCCGCACCCGGTGCTGATGAGCAACGATGGCCACCTGAGCGATGACCCGCGTGACTTCTTCACCACGCCCCAGGGCAGCATTCTGCCACTGGGTGGTCAGGCCTTTGGCCACAAGGGCTTTGCCCTGGCAATCCTGGTCGAGGCACTGACCTCGGCATTGGCCGGCCATGGCCGCAAGGACGCCCCGGACCAGTGGGGCGCGTCGGCCACCGCGGTGGTCATCGACCCGCGCTTTTTCGGCGGCTTGCAAGCGTTTACCGACGAAACCAGCTTCCTCGGCCGGTTGATCGTGGCCAGCCGACCGGTAGACCCCGAGCGCCCGGTGCGCCTGCCTGGGCAAGCCGGCCTGGCGTTGCGCCGGCAAGCCTTGACGCAGGGCCTGAGCCTGTCGCAGCCAGTGCTCGACGACCTCGACCGGCTGGCCGAGCAGTTGCAGCTGGCGACCCGTTCGCAGGCGCTTTCCCAATGAATGACAATGACAACAAGGGTGCACCCATGACAGACCAATCGAATGCCAACCAGCCACTGCCGCTAAGCCACGACCTTGCCGTGTTCGACACCGGCAGCTGGGTGGGGCGCGTCTGGCTGCCGGATCAAGGCCCCGCCGTGGTGCTTGTCAAGGCCGGCGCCGTGCACGATATCAGCGCCCATGTGGCGACGGTTTCGGCCCTGCTGGAAGTGGCCGACCCGGTGGCCTACCTACGTGCGTTGCCTTTGCCCGACGCGTTGATCGAGTTGCCGGCGCTGCTGGCCAACAGCGACCCTGGCCAGCGTGACGCGCGCTTGCCTTGGCTGTTGGCACCGATCGACCTGCAAGCGGTGAAGGCCGCCGGTGTCACCTTCGCCGCCAGCTTGCTGGAGCGAGTGGTGGAGGAGCAAGCCAAGGGCGACCCGGCCAAGGCCGATGCCATCCGCGATACGCTGGCCAGCCGCATCGGTGCGGACCTCTCCCAGATCATCCCGGGCTCTGCCCAGGCCGAAGCGCTGCGCAAGGTCCTGGTGGAGCAGGGCCTGTGGTCGCAATACCTGGAGGTGGGCATCGGCCCGGATGCCGAAGTCTTCACCAAGGCGCAGCCACTGTCGGCGGTCGGGCATGGTGCCGACATCGGTATCCACCCCAAGTCGAGCTGGAACAACCCGGAGCCGGAAGTGGTACTGGCGGTGTCGAGCGACGGCAGCATCAAGGGCGCCATGCTCGGCAACGATGTCAACCTGCGCGACTTCGAGGGGCGCAGTGCCTTGCTGCTGTCCAAGGCCAAGGACAACAACGCCTCCACCTCGCTGGGGCCATTGCTGCGCCTGTTCGACGAGAGCTTCAGCCTGGACGATGTGCGTAACGCCGAAGTGGACCTGCGTGTCGAGGGCCAGGACGGCTTCATCCTGTCCGGCCGCAGCTCCATGCGCCAGATCAGCCGCGACCCCCAGGACCTGGTGCAGCAGACCCTCAACGAAAACCACCAGTATCCCGACGGTCTGGTGCTGTTTCTCGGTACCCTGTTCGCGCCCAAGCAGGACCGCGACCAGCCAGGCAACGGTTTTACCCACAAGCCCGGCGACCTGGTCGCCATCAGCAACGCGCAATTGGGCACCCTGTGCAACCGTGTCACCACCAGCGACCTCGCGCCGCAGTGGGGCTTCGGCCTGCGTGCGCTGATCGACAGCCTGAGCCGGCGCGGCCTGCTCGAGGCGGCGGTAACTGCGCGTCAACCTTGAGGGTTGCCGCACCAAGGATGAACGCAACAGGACCGACGGATCGCCAAGGCGCTGAAGGCGCCGCAACAATAATAATAAAGGCCACCCAATGAACCCTATGAAGAAGTATCAGCGCCTCACCGTTGTCTTCCTGCTGTTGATTGGCATCGTCAACTACCTGGACCGTAGCGCGCTGTCGATCGCCAACACTTCGATCCAGAAAGACATGATGATCAGCCCCTCGCAGATGGGCATTCTGTTGTCGGCCTTCTCCATTGCTTATGCCTTTGCCCAGTTGCCAATGGGTATGATCATCGACCGCCTGGGCAGCAAGATCGCCCTCGGCGCCTCGTTGCTGGCCTGGTCGGTGGCCCAGGCCACCTTTGGCATGGTCAGCAGCTTTGCCGGTTTCATGGGCTTGCGCGTGTTGCTGGGGATTGGCGAGGCGCCGATGTTCCCTTCGGCGGCCAAGGCCTTGTCGGAATGGTTCGATGCTAACGAACGCGGCACCCCGACCGGTATCGTCTGGTCCTCGACCTGTCTTGGCCCATGCCTGGCGCCACCCTTGCTGACGCTGTTCATGGTCAATTTCGGCTGGCGCGGCATGTTCATCATCACCGGGTTGATCGGTGTGGTGCTGGCGGTGTGCTGGTTGAGCTTCTACAAGAGCAAGGCGCAGTACCTGGCCGAGCTCGCTGCGCAAGGTAAACCGTTGCCTACCGAGTCCAAGCAGCCGCTGCCTGCGGCCAATCCACAGGCGCCGAAGGTGTCGTACTTTGCGGGTTGGCTCGACTTGTTCAAGCACCGCAGCACCTGGGGGGCGGTACTGGGCTTCATGGGCGTGATCTACATGCTCTGGCTGCACCTGACCTGGCTCCCCGGCTACTTTGAACGTGAGCACGGCCTGGACCTGTACAAGACTGCTTGGGTGGTTTCGCTGGCCTATGGCTTCGGTGCGGCGGGCACGATCGTCGCCGGGCGCTTCTGTGACTTGCTGGTCAAACGCGGCATGAGCATCCTTGGCAGCCGCAAATTCAGCGTGATCACCGGCCTGGTGCTGGCGGCGCTGTTCACCTTGCCGCTGTCCTTCGTCAGTGGCCTGACCGGCTGTGTGGTACTGCTGTGCCTGGCGCTGTTCAGCATCAACATGGCCAGTGCCACCGCGTGGATGATCGTCAACACCATCGTCGACAGCCCGCGGGTGGCGTCGTTTGGCTCGATCCAGAACTTCGGCGGCTACATTGCGGGCTCCGTGGCACCGATCGTCACCGGCTTCAGCATCCAGTACTCGGGTTCGTTCAACACGGCATTCATGATCAGCGCGATCGTGGCACTGTGCTCGGCGGTGGCTTACTTCCTGCTGCTGAAGGCACCGATCGGCAGTGCCAAGGCCGAGGCGGGGCCGATGGTTGGGGTGACCCAGTAACAGCCCTACTGCGCCACTGGACCTACGGCACTTGTCAGGTGTGGGTATCTGTATGTATAACCAGTACCCATATTCACTGCCCGACTTTGCCCCGTGATCGCCCATTCTGTCGACGACCCGTTCTATTACCTGCATAACTTCCGCCAGGTGCTGCTATGGGTCGAGCAGCGCTATGAAGACCTGCTCGATGACCAGGAGCTGGCGTTCATCCAGGCGTTTGCGCAATTGGACGCGCCGGCGCAGGCCTTGATGGTGCGTATGGTCATGCGCAAGGGCGAGCTGTTTCGCAGTGACAAGCTGACCTATGCCGAGATCGGCGACACCGCGCTGGCCTTGCAGCCGTTGCAGGCGTTGGGTTGGGTTCGGGAGCCTGCGCATCTGGAGCTGGAGCAGCTGTTCAGCTTGCTGCGCAAGGACGAACTGGCTTCGTGCTTCGCCGCCCAATTGAGCCGGCCGCGCGCCGCCAAGCACGACTTGCTCGCACAGCTTCAACCCCTGGGGCTAACGGCCAGGCCATTGCAGGCGTGGTTCCCCGGCAGTGACGTGCGCATTTTCCAGTGGTGCCTGCAGCCGCTGTGTGACCGCATGCGCCTGTTGTTCTTCGGCAACCTTTACCAGGACTGGTCGGACTTCGTGCTCGCCGACCTGGGCTTGCTGCGCTACGAGCACGTGCCTTTCAGCACCGATTCGCGCGCCTTGCGCCATCGCGCCGAGGTCGATCTGGCCATGGCGCTGCACCAGTGCGCCGAGCGCCTGGAGCAGGGCGATGACCCGCTGTCGATCCTGGGTGCGATGGCAGGGCTGCACAGTGACAACCCTTGGTTGGCCCGGCGCCATGCGCGCCTGCTGTTTGCCCTGGGCCAGCAATGCGAGCGCCAGGGCGACTGGGACCAGGCCATGGCTGTCTACGGCCAGTGCAGCCATGCGCAAGCGCGAATCCGTCAGGTGCGTGTACTGGAACGTAGCGAACAATGGCCGCAGGCCCATGCGCTGGCACAGCAGCTGGCCGCGGCCCCGGCCAATGCGCTGGAGGTGCAGGCGCTCGAACGCATGCTGCCGCGCCTGGCCCGCAAACTTGGCGGCCCGCCACAACGTCGCCAGCGTGCTGCGCCGCTGCACTTGATCGAACTTGAGCTGCCGCGTGAACACGCAGCCCTGGGTGTGGAGGAGGCTGTGCGCCAGCACTTGGCCGAGGCCGGCGGGCAGGTCCATTACGTGGAAAACACACTGTTCAACAGCTTGTTCGGCCTGTTGTGCTGGGAGGCTATTTTCGCGCCGGTACCGGGTGCCTTTTTCAACCCGTTCCAGGCCGCGCCACAAGACCTGCACGACAGCGACTTCCAGCAACGGCGCAGTGCGTTGTTCGACCGCTGCCTGGGGCGGCTCGACGAGGGTAGCCACCGCCAGGCCATTCTCGATTGCTACGCCGCCAAGCACGGCCTGCAGTCGCCGTTCGTGTTCTGGCCGATGCTCAGCGAAGCCTTGCTCGAACAGGCACTGGCTTGCCTGCCGGCCGCGCACCTGAAGCAGTGCTTTCTGCGCCTGTTGCAGGACATCCGCAACAACCGCGCCGGGATGCCTGATCTGATCCAGTTCTGGCCCGAGCAGGGCGGCTACCGCATGGTCGAGGTCAAGGGGCCGGGCGACCGCCTGCAAGACAACCAATTACGCTGGCTAGAGTTTTGCCGTGCCCAAGGTTTGCCCGTTGCAGTGTGCCATGTGCGCTGGAGCGAGGCGGCGTGAGCTACAGCGTGGCGGTGCGTGCCCTGTGCGAGTTCAGTGCCAAGGTTGGCGACCTGGACCTGCGCTTTACCCCGTCGCCCACGGCCCAGGAAGGCATCGAGGGGCACCGTCGGGTAGTGGCGCGGCGTGCGGCCGATTACGAGTCGGAGGTGGCCCTTGAGGGGCAGTTCGAAAGCCTGCGGGTGCGAGGCCGAGCCGACGGTTACGACCCCAGTTGCAACCGCTTGGAAGAGATAAAGACCTACCGCGGCGACCTTACGCGCCAGCCGGCCAACCATCGCCAACTGCACTGGGCCCAGGCCAAGGTCTACGCCTGGTTGATGTGCCAAGCGCGGCAATTGCCGGCCATCGAAGTGGCCCTGGTCTACCTGGACGTGGACAGCGACGGCCAGACGCTGATCAGCGAGCACCACACGGCTGCCGCGCTGCAAGCGTTCTTCGATACCCAGTGCCGCTGCTTTCTGGCTTGGGCGCAGCGTCAGCAAGGCCGACTGGCCGAGCGTGACCGCGATCTGCAGGCGCTGGGGTTTCCCTATGCGCAATTCCGCCAGGGCCAGCGGCAATTGGCCGAGACCCTGTACAAGGCTGTCAGCACCGGCCGATGCCTGATGGCTCAGGCCAGTACCGGTATCGGCAAGACCCTGGGCACCTTGTTCCCGTTGCTCAAGGCGATGGTGCCGCAGCAGCTCGACAAAGTGTTCTTTCTGACGGCCAAGACGCCGGGCCGTGCGCTGGCCCTCGATGCCATGCGCCAGATCACCGATGCCACGCCGCAACCGGCCTTGCGCACCTTGGAGCTGATCGCCCGCGACAAGGCCTGCGAGTACCCCGACAAAGCCTGCCATGGCGAGTCCTGCCCGTTGGCGCAAGGCTTCTACGACCGCCTGCCCGCCGCGCGCGAGGCAGCAGCAGGGGTGCCGTTGCTGGACCGTGCCAGCCTGCGCGAGGTGGCCTTGGCGCATCAGGTTTGCCCTTATTACCTGGGCCAGGAAATGGCCCGCTGGGTCGACCTGGTGGTGGCCGACTACAACTATTACTTCGATGCCCATGCCTTGCTGTTCGGCTTGGCCCAGGCTAACCAATGGCGGGTGGCGGTGCTGGTGGACGAAGCGCACAACTTGGTCGAGCGCGGTCGCGGCATGTACAGCGCCAGCCTCGATCAAAGCCAGTTGCTCGCCTTGCGCCAGAGCAAACCGCAAGGGCTGACCCGTGCGCTGGACCGCCTCAACCGGCAGTGGAACGCGTTGTACAAAGAGCAGCGTGCACCGTATCAGGCCAGCGAGCAGTTGCCGGAGGCCTTCATACGCGCCCTGCAGCAGTGCATCGGGCTGATCCAGGAGCGCATGAATCAGGCACCAGCCGAGGTAGATGCGCAAGTGCTGCAGTTCTTCTACCAGGCGTTGCAGTTCAGCCGGGTGGCTGAATTGTTCGACGAGCATTTCATCTTCGACATCAGCCAGCGCGAAGGCCAGCGCAAGCGGCGCCTGGCCACCCTGTGCCTGCGCAATGTCACCCCGGCGCGGCTGCTGGCCCCACGCATGCAGGCGGCGCGCAGTGTGACGCTGTTTTCCGCCACGCTGAGCCCTCGGCATTTCTACAGCGACTTGCTCGGCATGCCGGCCGACACGGCCTGGTTGGAGGTGGCAGCGCCGTTTCGCGCCGAACAACTCGAAGTACGCATCGCCAGCCAGGTCTCGACCCGTTACCGAGAACGCCAGGCTTCGCTGGCGCCAATCGTCGAGCTGATCGCCGAGCAGTACCAGCGCATGCCCGGTAACTACCTGGCCTTTTTCAGCAGCTTCGAATACCTGCAGCAGGTGGCCGGCTTGCTGGCAGAGCGGCATGCCGACATTCCCCTGTGGGCGCAGGCGGCAGGCATGGATGAAGAGGCGCGTCAGGCATTTCTCGACCGCTTCGTAGCGGATGGCTGCGGGGTGGGTTTTGCGGTGCTGGGGGGCGCGTTCGGGGAAGGGGTCGATTTACCCGGCACGCGCTTGATCGGGGCGTTTGTCGCGACCCTCGGGCTGCCCCAGGTCAACCCTGTCAACGAGCAGTTCAAGCAGCGCCTGGGGCGCCAGTTTGGCGCAGGCTTTGATTACGCCTACCTCTACCCAGGCGTGCGCAAGGTCATTCAGGCGGCGGGCAGGGTCATTCGGGGGGACCAGGACCAAGGCGTGCTGGTGTTGATCGACGAACGCTTTGCCGAACCACGGGTTCAGCAAATGTTTCCCAGTTGGTGGCGGTCGGGCGGTGCGTGACGCTTGCCGCTGCCCTTGGCGCCGTTCACTGCTGGTCAAGCTGTGGACGGGTAGGCGGGCTTGGGTTCGTTATGCGGGCGTCAGTTGGGGTAACATTACCCTCCGCGCCGTCTTCAAACCCCTTGAATATCAAGGTGATGGCACTGCTCCAAGCCCGAATGGCCATGCGTTGTCATTTGGGCTTGCTTTCATGTCGAATAGACTCGCTTCACGCTTTGGCTGCCCCCGTACCGGTCCAAGCGTCGCTACAGGATTCACGTTGTGACCGATCTCTCGAAAAACCCGCTGCTGCAGTACATGGCCCGCCTGGCACCGTCGAGCCAGCAAACCATGCGCTACATCCTTCAGGACGCGGCCGACCGGCTGGGTTTCGTCGACTGCAACCTTGTCGATGTACCGTGGCACTTGCTCGAACCTGGGCATGTGATCGGCTTGGTAGCGGCATTGCGCGAGGATGGGTACGCCCCTAACAGTTCGTCGCTGTATGTGAATGCGGTGCGTGGGGTGATGAACGAGGCGTGGCGCCAGGGCCTGATCGACCATGAGCAGCTGTTGAGGATCCGCGAGGTCAAGCCGGCGACCGGTAGCCGCCTGCCACCGGGGCGCAACCTGCGGCGCAGCCTGATCCGTGAGTTGATGGACGTGTGCGCGGCCGACCCTCGGCCGCAAGGTGTGCGGGACGCGGCGATCATTGCCTTGCTGTACGGCACCGGCATGCGCAAGTCGGAGTCGGTCGACATCGACCTGGACCAGGTCGACTTCGACGCTCGCAGCCTGCAGGTACTGGGCAAGGGCAACCGGCAGTTGATCAAGTATGCGCCGCCTTGGGCGTTCGAAAAGCTGCAGGCGTGGCTGGACCTGCGTCGCAACGATTTGCCGGAGGGGGCAGCGGACGACCCGTTCCTGTTCAACCGCATTCGCCGGGGCAACCACATTACCCGCGCCCGCATCACCAAGCATGCGATCTACTACATTGCGCGCCAACGCGGTGCCCAGGTGGGTGTGAAGATCATGCCCCATGATTTTCGCCGTGCATTCATCACCCGGGTTATTGAAGAGCACGACCTGTCGATTGCCCAGAAGCTCGCGCACCATGCCAATATCCAGACCACGGCCAGTTACGATCGCCGGGATGACAACGAACGGCGGCGGGCGGTAGACCGCTTCGATTACTGAAGCCTCACTGCCTAGCTGTCTGTAGGAGCAGCCTTGTGCTGCGAAGAGGCCGTTGTAAGCAGTGGAGATTGCAGGTGCTTACACCGGCCTCTTCGCAGCAAAAGGCTGCTCCTAGAAAAAACAGAGCTCATTACATTCGGGCACCGAAACAGGGCCTTCGTGCGCCCTCGCTTTGTGCGCGCCACCCCTGTGTGCCCGATGCCAGAGCGGTCGCGCTGACGATTTCATTTTTGTTCACCTGCGTAGTTGGCCCGCAACCTGCTATATCCAGCCTGAGAATTTGATCGAGTGGTCAGGCTGGCAGCCCTCAAGCGCCGCCTGCCTGGCCCTCTAAACGGCCACCAGGCCACGGATATCAGGGGCCGCAGGATGTCGCTCGCGGAGCAGATCGAACAACAACAAGACGACGCAGGCTGGAGCGCCTTCCTGCAGTTGCGCTTTACCCATCGCGACGGTGTGACCCGCCTTGGTGCGCGGCGGCATTTTGGACCTCTTTTGGTGCAGCGGCCTTTCTATCCCGAGGGCGCGCCGTGCCATGTCTATGTGCTGCATCCGCCCGGCGGCATCGTTGCCGGTGACCGGCTGGAACTCGACATCCACCTTGAACCTGGCAGCCACGCCTTGCTGACCATGCCCGGCGCGAGCAAGTTCTACCGCAGCATTGGCCCCACCGCACGGCTGGCCCAGCGTTTTCACCTGGCCGCCGACAGCACCCTGGAATGGCTGCCTCAAGACAGCATTTTCTTCGCCGGTGCCCGTGCCAGCCTCGACAGCCGCTTCACCCTGGCGCCAGGCGCCCGGTTGCTGGCCTGGGAAACCCTGTGCCTGGGCCGCCCGGTGATGAATGAGCGCTTCGATCACGGCGCCCTCGACAGCCGCTTGCACATCGAAATGCCCGATGACCCAGGCCTGTACGAGCGCCTGCGCATCGAAGGCGGGCAATTAGGCAAGCTCGGTGGGCATCCCTTGGTCGCCACCTTTTGCGCCGCCCCGGCGGACCCTGCGCTGCTGGACCACGTCCGGGCCTTGCTCGATGAGCTGGACAACCCCGCTGGCGCCACCCTGATCGGCTCGCTGCTGGTCATCCGCCTGCTCGACCACGACAACCAACACCTGCAACACACCTTGCAACGCCTCTGGCATGCCTTGCGCCCGGCCGTCCTCGGCCTACCGGCATGCCCGCCGCGTATCTGGGCTACCTGAGAGAAGCGCCATGGAGCTGACCCCAAGAGAGAAAGACAAACTGCTGCTGTTCACCGCCGCGTTGCTGGCGGAGCGGCGCCTGGCCCGCGGCCTGAAACTCAACTACCCGGAAGCGGTGGCGCTGATCAGTGCCGCCGTGCTCGAGGGCGCCCGGGATGGCCGCACGGTGGCCGAGCTGATGAGCCTGGGCCGTGAAGTGTTGAGCCATGAGCAAGTTATGCCCGGCGTCGCTGAAATGATCCACGACGTGCAGGTCGAGGCGACCTTCCCCGATGGCACCAAACTGGTGACCGTGCATGACCCTATCGTCTGATACAGCCCAGGAGCCCAGCATGATCCCAGGTGAAATCCAGGTCGCCGCCGGCGACATCGAGCTCAACAGCGGCCGCGCGACGGTGAGCGTCAGCGTGGCCAACCACGGCGACCGGCCCGTGCAGGTCGGCTCGCACTACCACTTCTACGAGGTCAACGACGCACTGGTGTTCGAGCGTGCGCCTACCCTGGGCTTTCGCCTGGACATTCCAGCCGGCACCGCCGTGCGCTTCGAACCGGGCCAGGCCCGCACCGTGCAACTGGTTGCCTATGCCGGCAAGCGCGAGGTCTATGGCTTCCAGGGCAAGGTGATGGGCGCACTGGAGGGCAGGGCATGAGCCGTATTTCCCGCCAGGCCTATGCCGACATGTTCGGCCCCACCGTGGGCGACCGCGTGCGCCTGGCCGATACCGCGCTGTGGGTGGAGGTCGAGAAAGACTTCACCGTGTATGGCGAAGAGGTCAAGTTCGGCGGTGGCAAGGTCATCCGCGATGGCATGGGGCAAGGCCAGATGCTGGCGGCCGAAGCCATGGACCTGGTGCTGACCAACGCGTTGATCATCGATCACTGGGGTATCGTCAAGGCAGACATCGGCGTCAAGCACGGCCGCATCGCTGCCATTGGCAAGGCCGGCAACCCCGATGTGCAACCAGGGGTCACCGTGCCAGTCGGCCCAGGCACCGAGGTGATCGCTGCCGAAGGCAAGATCGTCACCGCTGGCGGCATCGACTCGCACATCCACTTCATCTGCCCGCAGCAGGTGGAGGAGGCCCTTACCAGCGGCGTCACCACCTTCATCGGTGGCGGCACGGGGCCGGCCACCGGTACCAACGCCACCACCTGCACCCCTGGCCCGTGGTACCTGGCGCGCATGCTCCAGGCCGCCGACAGCCTGCCCATCAATATTGGCCTGCTGGGCAAAGGCAATGCGTCGCGCCCCGAGGCATTGCGCGAGCAGATCGCGGCGGGCGCCGTCGGCCTGAAACTGCACGAGGACTGGGGCTCGACCCCGGCAGCCATCGACTGTTGCCTGGGCGTGGCCGAGGAAATGGACATCCAGGTGGCGATCCACACCGACACCCTCAACGAGTCCGGTTGCATCGAAGACACCCTGGCGGCCATTGGTGACCGCACCATCCACACCTTCCATACCGAGGGCGCAGGCGGTGGCCATGCGCCAGACATCATCCGCGCTGCAGGGCAGGCCAACGTGCTGCCGTCCTCGACCAACCCGACCTTGCCGTACACCGTCAACACTGTCGACGAGCACCTGGACATGCTCATGGTCTGCCACCACCTGGACCCGAGCATCGCCGAGGACGTGGCGTTCGCCGAGTCACGCATCCGCCGCGAAACCATCGCTGCCGAGGACATCCTGCATGACATGGGTGCGTTCGCCATGACCTCGTCCGACTCCCAGGCCATGGGCCGCGTGGGGGAAGTGGTGCTGCGCACCTGGCAGGTGGCGCACCAGATGAAGCTGCGCCGTGGGCCTTTGGCGCCGGACAACAGTTACAGCGACAACTTCCGAGTCAAGCGCTACATCGCCAAGTACACCCTCAACCCAGCGTTGACCCACGGCATTGCCCATGAAGTGGGTTCCGTGGAGGTGGGCAAGCTGGCTGACCTGGTGCTGTGGGCCCCGGCCTTTTTTGCGGTCAAGCCCGCCTTGGTGATCAAGGGCGGGATGATCGTCACCGCGCCCATGGGTGATATCAATGGCTCGATCCCGACGCCGCAACCCGTGCACTACCGGCCGATGTTCGGCGCCTTGGGCGCGGCGCGGCACGCCACGCGGATGACCTTTCTGTCGCAGGCCGCCATGGACAGCGGCCTGGCCGAAGCACTCAACCTGCGCAGCCTGATCGGTGTGGCCCACGGCTGCCGACGGGTGCGCAAGGCCGACATGGTCCACAACACCTTGCAGCCGGTCATCGAAGTCGATGCGCAGACCTACCAGGTGCGTGCCGACGGCGAGTTGCTGGTGTGCGAACCGGCCAGCGAACTGCCGCTCGCCCAGCGTTACTTCCTGTTCTGAAGGAGCACAGATGATAGTCCTGACTCGCCGGGTCACCGAACCTGGCTCGCTTGCCGAAACCGGCACCGTCACCCTGGATGTGGACAGCCGCATCAAGAGCCGCCTGCGGGTAACCCTCGACGACGGCCGCGACGCCGGGCTGATGCTCGCACGCGGCCACCTGCTGCGCGGCGGTGAACTGCTGGCCGATGCCGATGGCAGCCAGGTCATTCGCGTGCTGGCCGCACCAGAAACGGTGTCGACGGTACGTTGCGCCGACCCGCACTTGCTGGCACGGGCCGCCTACCACCTGGGCAACCGTCATGTGCCGCTGCAGATCGAACCTGGCCTGCTGCGCTACCAGCACGACTATGTGCTGGACGACATGCTGCGTGGCCTGGGCCTGACGGTGGAAACCGAACTGGCACCGTTCGAACCCGAGGCGGGCGCCTACCAGAGCGCGCCGCACAGCCATAGCCACAGCCATGGCAACGACCACCCATTCGTGCGCCTGCCTGCCCATTCCTGAACTGCCCTGGAGCTACTGATGAAAAAGACGTTCGCCCTGTTTCTGCTGATGCTGGCGGTGCCGGCCTTCGCCCACCCCGGCCACGACAGTAACCCGTTGCAGGACGGCCTGCTGCACCCGCTGACCGGCCTGGACCACTTGCTGATGCTGCTGGGTACTGGCGTGCTCGCTGCGCTGACCCGACGCAACCTGACCTTGCCCTTGGCAACCCTGGCGGCGATGTTTGGTGGCGCGGTGTGCGGCCATCTGTTTGGGGATGTGTTGGGCATGGAAACGATGATCAGCGTGTCGTTGCTGGTCGCCGCCGGGGCCCTGTTGCTGCCTAGCCGCCAGCTGTTGCTGGCGCTGGCCATGCCGGTGTTCGCCCTGTTTCACGGCTGGGCGCATGGCGTTGAAGCCACGCCCAGCGCGTTCTGGCAGTTCAGTGCTGGCTTCGTGACCGTCAGCGGCCTGCTGCTGGTGGCCGGGTTCGCGGTGGGTTGCTTGCTGCGCCGCCACAGCGGCCTGCAAAAAGTCTTCGGTGGTGGCCTGCTGGCCGGCGCCGCACTGGTACTGGCCGGTTGATGGACAGCGACCTGGCGCTGTTGCGCTTGCTGCAACTGGCCAGCCCGGGTTTGCCAGTGGGTGGGTTCACCTACTCGCAAGGCCTGGAATGGGCCGTCGAAGCGGGTTGGGTGCAGGATATCGCCAGCTTCAGCGCCTGGCAGCGCGAGCAGTTGCACGACACCCTGGGCTGCGTCGACTGGCCCGTGCTGGCACGCCTGTATCAGGCCTGCCTGGCCACGGATGCCCAAGCATTCAGCCAATGGAGCCGCTTTCTGCTGGCCAACCGGGAAACCGCGGAGTTGCGCCTGGAAGAACAACAGCGTGGCTCGGCGCTGGCACGCCTGCTCGATGGCTGGCAATTGGGGCAGGACCCCGCCTGGCGGGCCAGCCTTGAACTCAGCCAACTGGGCGGTATGGCCTGGCTCGGCGCCTACTGGTCGATCCCGCTGCGTCAGTTGGCGCTGGGCATTGGCTTCGCCTGGCTCGAAGGCGCAGTGATGGCCGGGGTCAAGCTGGTGCCGTTCGGCCAGCAGGCGGCGCAAACCTTGCTGCGCGACCTGGGCCAGGACTTACCCGCCGTACTCGACCAGGCGCTGGCCCTGGGCGATGACCAGCTCGGTGGCGGCCTGCCATTGCTGGCGATTGCTTCATCGCGACATGAAACCCAATACACCCGTTTGTTCCGCTCCTGAGGACTGCCTTCATGCAAAGCTATCAACAACCCCTGCGCGTCGGTGTCGGCGGCCCGGTCGGTTCTGGCAAGACCGCGCTGCTCGAAGCCTTGTGCAAGGCCATGCGCGATCATTATCAGATCGCCGTGGTGACCAACGACATCTACACCAAAGAGGACCAACGCATCCTCACCGAGGCCGGTGCACTGGAGCCTGAGCGCATTGTCGGCGTGGAAACCGGCGGCTGCCCACACACGGCGATCCGCGAAGACGCCTCGATGAACTTGGCGGCCGTGGAGGCTTTGGCGCGCAAGTTCGGTAACCTTGAGGTTATCTTCGTGGAGAGCGGTGGCGACAACCTCAGCGCCACGTTCAGCCCGGAGCTGGCCGACCTGACCATCTACGTCATCGATGTTGCCGAGGGTGAGAAGATCCCGCGCAAGGGCGGACCGGGGATTACCAAGTCTGACTTCCTGGTGATCAACAAGACTGACCTTGCGCCTTACGTCGGTGCATCGCTGGAGGTGATGGAGCGCGACACCCAGCGCATGCGCCCGCAGCGGCCATGGACATTCAGTAACCTGAAAAAGGGCGAAGGGCTGCAGGCGGTGATCGATTTCATCGTTGAGCGCGGGATGCTTGGTGTGCGCGGCTAGCCGGCATGCAATACGCGTGTAGGAGCAGCCTTGTGCTGCGAAGAGGCCGGAAGCTACACAGTGAAACGTCGCTGCTTTCACCGGCCTCTTCGCAGCACAAGGCTGCGCCTACAGGGCAACATTCAGGGCAGGCTTGCATCAGTCATGGCAACAATGCGCCTTGCCGGTCTGCCCTTCATAGCGGTCATGGTGCCGCACCCAGTCCATGGTTCCGGCCTCGTTACGCCCCAACGGCGCAATGTCGAGGAAGTTGTAGGTATTGACCAGAATGTCCAGCCCGCGGGCATAGGTTGAGTACGTGTGGTACACGCTGCCGTCCGCGTCAAGGTAGAACGCACTCAGCCCCGGCAACTCGCTTTCGCTGCCTTCATAAGGCTCATAGTTGTACTGCCGAGGCGCGTCGCTGCCCACGCTGACGCCAAAGTCTTCATTGAACCCGCTACCTGCGGACGAGTACCACGAAAACTGCCAGCCCATGCGCTGGCGAAATGCCTGGAACTCGGCGTAGGGCGCCCGGGAGACGGCCACCAGCGATACATCGTGGTGCGCCAGGTGCAGGTTCGCGCCGTCAAAATGGTCAGCCAGGAAAGAGCAGCCTGGGCAACCTTCACGCCAGCCCTCGGCGAACATGAAGTGATAGAGCAACAGCTGGCTGCGCCCGGCGAACAGTTGGGCCAGGCTCAGTTCGCCCTCCGGCCCCTGGAATCGATAGGGTTGTTCGACCTTCATCCAGGGCAAAGCGCGACGTGCTGCAGCCAGCTCGTCGCGTTGATGGGTGAAGGCTTTTTCGTGCAACCACAGCTGCCGGCGTGCTGCCAGCCACTGGCTGCGGGAGACCACCTCATGCCTGTTTTCACTGCTCATGGTGCTGACTCCAGGGTAGGGATTCAGCACTGGTCGAGCGGGGCAGGGCCAGATCGACAGGCATCGAAGGTGGTGCGATGAACGGTGGGCTTGGCGTCAGCCCGAATGGGCGATAGGGTCGTCGGTCAGTTCATCCGGCACGTCGCTTTCCCCAGGTAATGCGGTAATCACACTGAAGTCGCTGACTTCGACCGCACCGCCGCCATACCCCAGCAGGTGGAAGGAAAACGCCTTGCGCTCGGTCGGGTTGTCAAAGCTGAACTCCATTTCCAGTGGCTGATCCGCCGTCACGCGGATTTCTTCTGGCAGCCCCAATGGCACATCTTGCTCCAGTTGCTTGGCCTTGAGCTGAATGTAGGCCGCACGACGTGGGTCCAGCGAGCGCACCTTGACCCGTACACGGGTGTGCGAGCCGCCGGGCATCTCCAGGTACTGCGCACCGATCAGGTTGTCGGCCCAGTCATCGTGAATGCGCTTGCGCAACTTTATCGGTGATGGGCCGCCGAACTGGTAGCGCAGGTTGAGCGGCGTTTGCAGCAGCGACTGGTCGAGGGTGCCGGCCAGGGTAACGACCTGCTGGCCGAGCATGTCGTCACCGGTGCCGAGGTAGCGCGCCTGGTCGGCGATGAAACCTTCGCTGGCGTAGCGTCGGCAGCGCTGCTGGAAGTCGCATTCGGTGAACACGCCTTGGCCGTTGTGGTAACGCAGCATGCCGTTGGTGTAGGCGATCATCTCGCGGCCAGTGTCGTAATCGCGGTACAGCGAGCGGCCACCCAGTGCGACGGGGATCGGCAAGGCGAAGTAGTCGAGCAGCGACGTGGTCAGGTCGATATGGCCATAGGTGCCGCGCTTGATAGTGGGTAGCTCCGCCTGCTCCGGCGCCAGGGTGAGGTTGAAACCCCACGAGGATGCCAGACGCACGCCGTCTATGCCGTGGGACTCGTCGGAAGTGACTACCACCAGGGTGTCCTTGAGCACACCCTGGCGTTCGAGGTTATCGAGAAACGCGCCGATTGCATCGTCCAGGTAGGCGACGGCAGCCTGCTTGGGCGTGTCGTAGCGCTCGAGGTAAGCCGCCGGTGCCGAATAAGGCTGGTGAGTGCCCACGGTCAGCAGGGTCAGCATCCAGGGTTTGTCTTGTTTCCTCAGCTGGCCGACATAGTCCAGGGCACCTTCGAAGAAAGCGCGGTCGTCCTTGCCCCAAGGAAATTCCAGGTAGTTCTTGTTGCGGAACCACTCCAGGCCATGCACCGAATCGAAACCGATGTGCGGCATGATGCGGTCCTTGGCCATGAAGCGCAGCCCAGCACCCTGTAGGTAGTGGGTGGTGAACCCGGCCTGGCGCAACTGTGCCGGCAGGCAGGCCTGGTTACGGTCGTTCTGGGTCAGCAGTTCGACGCCCTTAGGCGTGCCGTTGGCCAGCTTGTCGTAATCACCGCACAGCATCGCGTACAGGCCACGGATGGTCTGGTGGGTGTGCAGCACATAATCCGGGGTGTTCATGCCGCGTTCGGCCCAACGGCTGAGCTTTGGCATCAGGTCTTCGTCGAAGCGGCTGTGCAGGGCCTGGCGGTTGGCGCGAATGTAGGCCCCGGGGATGCCTTCGACGGTGATGACCAACAGGTTGCGTGCACTGCCCGGTGCCTTGAGCAGCTTCTGGCCATGCAGGTCGGACTGGGTCAGGCCACTGCTGGGCAAGGGCGTGACCACCTGTTCCTGGCCGGCCCAGCCCAGGGCCTGGCGCTGCAGGCTACCGACGCCGGCCGACAGCACCTGATGCGAGAGGTTGTACTGCCGCCACTGCTCGGCATCGGAAGGCGCCAGGTGTTGGCTGCCCCAGTGCGCGCCAAACAGCAGCAGCGTAACTGCCCAGGCCTTGCGGGGCAGGGGGGCGACACGTTGGCCGCGGCTGCTCCAGACGCTGAGCAACCAGCCCAGCACGCCGGCCGCCAAGAGCCAGGGCAACCAGCCATGCGCGAGGCCGCCGCCGGTTGAGTTCTCCATGAATTGGGAGTCGGTCAGGTAGCCGAGGTCGGCGCTGGTGGGCAGCCTGCCCACCGCGCTCACCAGCTCGGCCGACGCCACCCAGAGCGCCGCCCAGGCCAGCAGAACCGGCAACGCCAGCCACCACGGCCGGCGGTGCAGCAGCAAGACCAGCAGGCTGCCGAGGGCCAGATCGGACAGATAACCGAGCGGGTTGGACCAACCCAGCATGGCGCGCGTACCCAGTGGGATCACCAGCACCAGGCCCGCCAAAGCGACGAGCCGGGTGCGTGGGTGGTCGAACAGGTTCTTCACAGAAAACTTCCCTTTTGCCATTAAATCGTCATGCAACTGTGCTGAATGATAACAGGCTGGGCCAGGGAATACGGCGGGCTACAAGGCTGGTAACCAAATGCCGGGCTGGCTTGCGCAGGCCCGGCAGGCGGCTGGGGGTCAGAAGTAGTAGGGGAATTTGAGGCTGAAGGAGAAGTCTGGCGCATCGTCGGTCAGGCCAATCGAGAGGTTGGGCACGATGGTCAGGTTGTCGCTGGCCGCAAAGGTCATGCCGATGTTGAAGTTGGCTGAGTTGTAATCGCTGTTGCTGATCGATTGCCAGTCGCCGCCATCCGGCTTGATCTTGCTCTTGCGGGCAAACTGGTCGGAAACCGAGAACGACATGCTCATCTTCTCGTTCAAGGCAAAGGCGATACCGGCCCCGACTTGCCAGGAGTCGCCGAGTTTCACGTCACCCGGCACCTTGCTGTTGACCTGGGGGCTGATGTCGCTGAACGAGTCTTCCATGTTGTAGGTGTAGGACAGGCTGCCGAACAGCACGGCGGGGTCGAAGGTCTTGACCAGCGAGATGCCCGGTGTAATCGCCCATACGCCGTTGCCGGTCGGCAGGCTTTCCGGCACCGACAGGTTGTCGTTGCCTGGTACCTCGCGCAGCTTGATGCCGTACGGGTCCTTGCCGGTGGGCGCTTTGACCCGCAGTGTCGCCACCGCATCGGGCCAGTTTTCGGACTCGTCCATGAACTTGTAGGCAACGCCGACGTTGATATCGCCGATTTCCGGGTCGCGGGTGACGGTTTCATCACTGGTGACCGGGGCTGCACCACCGGCGCCGCCAGACGAGTAGGTCGATTCGCGGTAGACCACTGGAACGTTAATGTCGAACTGCCAGCGCTGCGCCAGGTTGTAGCGGGCGGTCATGTCCAGGGTCCAGTTGTCTGCCTTGATGCGGTCCAAATTGATGTTGCCGAGGAAAATCGAGTCCAGCGCAAGGAAGCCGTTGAGCACCAGTGCGCGGGTGTCGTAATGGGTGTAGGTCACGCCGGTTTCGAAGCTGAACTTGCCGCCACCGAAGAAGCCGCTGGCCTCGTCGTACAGGTTGGACACACTTTGCGCAGGTTCGGAATCGTCCTTGAGCGATTGGCCATAGGAGCTGCCGGTGGTGCCTGGCGCCCCGGCGGCGACAGTCTGGCCGCCTTTGACCGTTTCGGCCGGGGATTTGGTCAACCGTTTAGGCTGCGGCGCCGCCGGGGTCTCCTCCACCTGGCGAACCCGCTGTTCAAGGACCATCAACGCTTGCTGCTGCGCTTCGTAGCGCTGTTTCAACGCCATCAGTTCTTGTTTCAGGGCCTCAACCTGTGGGTCGACTGCTGCATAAAGGGCGGTGGATGGGGCCAGGGTAATCAAACAGACAAAAGCTCTGAACGTTAACGATCGGTGCATGGATATGCCGTCCCTTCCGACTACTTTTGATGAGACTGAGCGTAGATCAGTATCCGAGAGTGCGAAGACCTTTGAGCTGGTCGAGGCTACCGTTCAGCGAAGCGGCCGTGGGTACGTTCTCGCGCATGACGACGTTGAGGGAGGTGAGGTTGCTGACCTGGTTGCCGTTGCCAAGCAACGTCGTGTTCTGCGTCAGGCCCCCTTGGGCCAGGCGTTGCACAGTGCTGCCCTGGTTGTTGGCGGCATTGATATTGAGCTGCACGCCCACGCCGGTGGACGAAACGCTCAGCGCGCCTGCGCCGTTTTCGCCGACCAGGGTCGAGCCTGCGGTCAGTGCCTGGCCCTGCGGTTGGGCCACGGGCGCCTGGTTGGCCTTGGTGACGTTGATGTCGACATTGTTATAGGCGGTGTTGTTGTCGCCCGCCGCACGCACCACCTGGGTCACCCCTTCGGTGGTGGTCAGCCCGCTGCCGCCGCTGACCGCACCGGTGCCGGGCGCAGGGCTGGCACTTTGCGAATGGGCCGCACTGGTGCCTTTTTCGTCGATCATCGACACATAGAACTGCGGTTTTATGGTGTTTTGCTGCACTTGCAGCGTCGACGATGCCCCGATCACGTCGCCCTTAGCGTTCTGCCAGGTGCTGGTCATGACGATGCCGAAGCTGACGATCCGCCCCGGCATCACATAGCGCCCGCGCAGGTTCGCCAACTCCTGATCCTTCAGTTCGATGGGGGTGAGCGGCTGTGCGTGGGTCGGAAGGCTGGCGGCCAGGCATGCCACGGCTAGCCAGAATGGAATCTTCATTGGATGCTCCCGGAGCGTCGTGCTCCCAATCGTTAGAAGAACCGTTAGAAAAAGTCGCTTTTGATGAAGCCGAAATCCAGCAGCTCTGCGTCCTGTACCGGGGTGAAGTTATTGACGCGGCCCTTGGCAGTCAGTGGCAGAGGCGGGTCGAGCAGGGCATTGCCCTTGTCATAACCCTGGCCGATCACGGCGAAGATGATGCCGTTCCAGCCTTTGAGGAAGTCCTCGACCTTGAAGCGTTTGTGGCCCAGCACAGGGTCACCGATGTACACCCAGCCGTTGTCGACCTTTTGCATGACCACAAAGTGCTTGTAGCCACGGATGTCCATCAGCACCACGACCGGGATACGCACGCTGGTCAGGGTTTCGGGTGCTACCCGGTACCCACGGGCGCGCATGCCCAGGCTTTCTACGTAGCGTTTCATGTCGAGCATGGAGAAGCCCTGCGTGCGCACCAGGTCTTGATCGGCGTGCGCCAGCATGCCTTCGATGATGTGTTGTTCGTCCACGTCGAGCCAGTAGGCCTGGCGCAGGATGGTGGCCAGCGCCGCGGCGCCACAACTGAAGTCGGTTTTTTGTTGCACCAGGTCGGCGAACTTGCGCTCGCGCACACTCTGGATGGGTTTGAACACCACCGCGCCACCGGGCAGCACGGACAACGGCATTTGTGCAGCTTCGCTCACGCTGGCCAGGCACAGCAAAAACGCCAAGGCGAAAATACGCATGATCGGGTGCCTTCTTGTTCTGGTTGAAAAAGGCCCCCCGCAGGGGGCCTCGAGGCTACAGCCGTTAGAACGAGGTGTTGGAGATGGCCAGCGAGTTGCTTTGCTGGTTGCCCACACCGGCTGCCACGTTGACGCCCAGGTTGCCGCTGCCACCATTCACCGAACCGCTCAGGGTTGCAGTGTTGGTCACAGGGTTGGCCCAGCCGGTTGGGGTCAGCACTTGGAAGGACACGGTGTTGCTCAGGTCATACGAGCTGCTTTCGCTGAAGCTTTTCGACACGTCGTTAGACGATTGATTGGCTTTTTCGCCCGATTTTTCGTACGCAGACTCCGAAGCGTTTGCGTAAGAAGAATCGTGGGCTTTCTCATACGAAGAGTCGCGGGACTTCTCGTACGAAGAGTCGCGAGACTTGTCGTACGAAGAGTTGCGGGTCTTGTCGTAGGAGGAGTCGAACGCTTTTTCGAACGACGAGTCGTAGGCGCTTTCATGCGACTTGTCGATCGAAGCATCGAGCGACGCATTGAGCGAAGCATCGAAGCTGTCGGTACGGGTGCGTTCACGACGGCCATCGTCGGTGGTCACAGTGCGCGTCGCATCGGCGGCAGCTGCCAGGGTAGCGTTCAGGCTGGCACTGCTGGACGAGCTGGCGTTAGCGCTGGCAGAGCCGCTGGCGTTCCAGCTATTGGAGCCGCTGGCAGTGGCGCTGTTCGACCCGCTGGCGTTGGAGCTGTTGGAGCCGCTGGCGTTCGAACTGGCCGAGCCACTGGAGTTCCAGGAGCTGGAGCCATTGTTGCTGGCGCTTTTGGCACCGGCCACGCTGAAGCTCGAGGACGAGCTGCGGTCATCGCTGGAGGTGAACGAGCCATCGCGAGAGCTCGAACCGCTGGCCGACGTGGTGAAGGTCAGCGTGTCCACACGGTAGGTGCGGTCGGCGTTGTTGTGCACGGTCAGGCCTGGGCCGTTCTGGTCGGCAGAGGCGGTTGCGGTGGCATTACCCAATGGCGCATTGGTGTTGGCGATCGCCATGGTGTTTTTCTGTTGGTTGAGGTCGCCACCCGCAATGTTGACGCCCACGTTACCGGAGGAGCCGTCACCCGAACCGCTCATCACCGCAGACGATTGGGTAGACCAGTTGTCGACCCGGTTGTTGTTGCTGAACTGGCGAACGTCCGCAGTGGCTTCGGCGGTTCCGAACACGAAGCTGTTGTCCAGGCTCGAGTCGGACGCTGCGTTGGCGATGGCGGCGGCGTTGTCTTGTTGGTTGCCGTTACCGGCCGCCACGTTGACCCCGACGTTGCCGCTGGCACCGGTGGCCGAGCTGCTCATCTCGGCTTCGTTGATGGTACCTTGGTTGGTGACGGTATTGCCGGTGCTGCGCTGGCTATCTATGGCGTTGGCGGTGGCGTACACCGGGATCCGGGTGGGAGGTGGGGTGTGTTGGCCGTTGTTATGGTGACCATTGTGGTGCCCACCACGCCGGTCGTTCTGATCAGCTTGTACAGCAACAGCCATGACCGCAGCAATTGCGAAAACCAGAGGCTTGATTGCCATCGAGGGTTTCATGGTGATTCTCCGTACTTTATTTAGGTTAAGTGTTGTTCTTAACTGTTTGGGTCAATCTGCGACCCGTATGCTCAAGGTGTTGGCCATTCGGTTTCCCACCCCGGCACTCTGATTCACCTGAATCACCCCACGGCTACCGGTGAATGCCTGGTCACTGGTCGTGACCTGGCGATGGCCGGGTGCGGTGTCAGCTGGATCGGAGTTGTTGAGCAGCGCCACGTTCTGTTGCATGAGGACGCTGTCGTCGATGCTTTGCGGTTGAGTACTGAGGCTGATGCGCAGTGCGTTGGCTTGCTGGGTGCTGGCACCGGCGCTCTGGTTGACGCCCAGGGCGCCGCTGCCTTGGCTGAAAGCATTGCCCTGGATGCTGGCGGTGGCATCCATGTTGCGGTCGACTGCGGTGCCGAGCCGCTGGCGTATCTGAGTGGTGGCGCTGGCCTCATGGCCCACGGCGATGGCGCGGGCGTTAGCCTGCTGCTGCAGGTCGCCGGCTGCCTGGTTGACCGTGAGGTTGCCCTGGTATTGGCTGCCCGAATCGTCGATGTTGGCGTTGTTGATCACGGGGGATTGGGCAAAGGCCGGCGCACTGCAGAGCGTGGCCAAAATCAGCAGCGTATGCCTCATCTCACTTGCCTCCCGTCAGGATTTGCAAGGGGGCCAGGCCGCGTTGCACGCTTGAGTTGACCATGTTGGAGATGCCGTTGCCTGAACCTGAGCCGCGCCCAGCGGCGAGGTTGGGCAGTTGCGTCTGGTTGGTGACGTTGCCGCCAATGGTGTTGGTCTGTTGCGTGACCAGGGCGCTGATGCCGGCACCGCTGCTGATGTTGGCAAAGTCGCCATCGCTCAGTTCATGGGTCTGCTTGAGAATCTGCGCCGACGGGTTAGCGTTGACGGTGGTCGGGCTGGGGTCGGGAATCAGCGGCGGGATGGTCGCGTTGCGCGTCTGCACATCGCGGGTAATGGTGATGATCCCATTCTCGGCCTGGGCAGGCAGGCTCAAACCCGATCCGACGATGCTACTGACCAGCAGGAGCCGATAAATGCCTTTATCAAGATTCCCCACGATGGCAATTCCTTCTTTATGAGCGCTGGCCCTATTCAGCGTTGCGAATAAGAGAGCAGAAGGTGTGCCGCTTTCAGTTAATGCTGTGCAATCAACAGGTTGGGAAGAAAAGCTGAAGAAGAGCGGCTTTTTTTGTTTCACCGCTGAAACAGAGCATTTGGCCAGCCACTGGCAAAGCCAGCACAGGCCGTGCCTGGAGGGATTTTTGCAGGGGTGTATCACGGGGTTGACACTGCCCCAGGAACAGGGGCAACCCCCGCATTTGCGGGGACTATCACCCACCAGGGTGTGTCAGTGGCTTAACACTCGGTGGGGCAGGCTGGCGCATCGCTATCAAGCAGCGTAGCGACTGCTTGCAAGGCTCGCAACTGGCGTTGCGGCCAATTGCCATCAATCACCAACAGTGCTTGTTGATGGCGTTGCAGCCACTGCAGGCTATCGTCGAAAAAGCGCTGACGGTCGTTCAGGTCGGGGTGGCAACGCTGGCCATCGGCAACCCAGTCCACGCCTTGAGGGCTCAGTAACAGGTGCAGGTCGTAGTGCCTAGCAAGCAAGGCCTGTTCCAGCCAGGCCGGGCAGTCGTCGAACAGGGCGCGGCTCCAGAGCATGTTGCTGAGCAGGTGGGTGTCGAGTATCAACAGTTCGGGCGCTTGCGCGCGGGCGCGGTCTTCCCACTCGAGTTGGCCACGGGCGATGGTGGGGATGTCTGCGTAGCAGGTGTCGCGGCATTCATGGTCGATGAAGTGGCGCACGTATTCAGCGACCACCACGCCACCGAAATGCGCCTGCAGCACGCCACTTAGCCAGCTCTTGCCACTGGATTCCGGCCCGCACAGCACCAGCACCTTCATGCTTGCACCAGCGCGGGGTCACGGCGCCATTCCAGCCAGCCACGTATGGCGATCAGCGTGAGCACCGCGAAGAAGCCTGCGGTGAAATACAGTTGCTGATGCAGGTACTGGCCGACATAGACGATGTCTACCACAAACCACAATGGCCAGCATTGCAGGCGTTTCTGTGCCATCCACAGTTGCGCGACCAGGCTGAAGCCGGTCAGCGTGGCGTCCAGCCAGGGCAGGGCGGCATCGGTCCAGTTGGCCATGGCTGCACCCAGGGCCGTGCTGAGCAGTGCGCCGAGTGCGAGCCCGGTGCACAGCGCGCGCGTGTGCAGGCGTGTCACCTGGCGGGCATCGTGCGCACGGCCCGGGCGCTTCCATTGCCACCAGCCGTACAACTGCAATAGGGCGTAGGCCACTTGCAGCAACATGCCCGAGTACAGCTTTACCTCGAAGAACAGCCAGCCATAGATCAACACCATGACCAACCCGATCGGCCAGCACCAGGCGTTCTGCTTGACGGTGAGCCAGACAGCGGTGACGCCGAGTACGGCGGCGATGAGTTCAAGGCCGGACATCGGCGATCCTTGGAGAGGCGATAAGAGGGGCGCGATTGTAGCTTGTCGATAATGGAAGGAGTAGTGCAGGAGCGCCCCGGCAAGGCCGCTCCCACAGGGGCTATACGCGGAACTGCCGCAGTAGCTGCTCCAGTTCCTGACTCAACCGCCCCAGCGCTGCGCCTGCATCACTCGACTGGCGTGCCGCCTCGGCGGTCTGCTGGGACAAGCCGGCGGTATCCAGCACGTTGCGGTTGATCTCCTCGACCACATGCGATTGCTGCAAGGTGGCACTGGCGATGGACGCGTTGAGCGCGGTCAGGTTATGCAGCACCTGGCTGATGGCATCCAGGCTGGCACCGGCCTCGCGGGCCTGCTCGATAGTCTGGCGCGAGGCCTCGCTGCTGGTGTCGATAGCCCGTACTGCCGCGTCCGACTGGCCTTGCAGGTGCTCGATCATGGTATGGATTTCGGCCGTGGACTGAGCGGTGCGCTGGGCCAGCAGGCGAACCTCGTCGGCGACCACCGCAAAGCCACGGCCCTGTTCACCGGCGCGTGCCGCTTCGATGGCCGCGTTGAGGGCGAGCAGGTTGGTCTGCTCGGCGATGGAGCGAATCACGTCCAGCACACCCCCAATGCGCGTGCTGTGCCCGGCCAAGTCGCGAATCACCTGGACAGCCTGGTCGATGGTCGCCGACAGCCGATCGATCTGTTCCAGGCTGCCATGAATGGCCTGCTGGCCATGCTGCACTTGTTGCTGGGCCGCGCGCATTTCCCCGGCGGCCTGCTCGGCCGTCTTGGCCACATCCTGCACGGCGTAGGTGACTTCGTTGACGGCCGTGGCCACCTGCTCCATCTGTTGGGATTGCTGGGCACTGTGCTGTTGCGCTGCCCCGGCGTTGTCACCGACATGGCCGGCGGACCTGGCCAGGTCATGGGCGGCGCCCTGTAGCTGGCCGACCACGCCCTGAAGCTTGCCGTTGAAGCGGTTGAAGTGTTCACCCAAGTGCGTGATTTCATCCCGGCCGTGGGTGTCCAGGCGTCGGGTCAGGTCGCTTTCGCCACTGGCGATTGTGCCCATGGCCTGCACGGCCTCCTGCAAGGGGCGGGCGATACTGCGGGCAATCAGCATGACCACCAGCGCCATCAGCAGCGCAATGCCCAGTCCGACCAGCGAGGCGTCGCGCAATTGCCGGGCAAATTCGGCCTGCACGTCATCGATGTACACGCCTGAGCCGATGACCCAGCCCCACGGCTTGAACAGCTGTATATAAGAGGTTTTCGCGACCGGTTCACTGGCGCCGGGTTTGGGCCAGCGATAGTTGACCGGGCCGGCGCCCTGGCTGCGGGCGAGGTTGACCATTTCGTTGAACACGGCAAAGCCGTCGGGGTCGCGAATGGCAGACAGGTCCTGGCCGTCGAGCTTGGGGTTGGCCGGATGCATGATCATCTTCGGCCCCAGGTCGTTGATCCAGAAGTAGTCGTCGTGGTCGTAACGCAGCGCGCGCACCACTTGCAACGCCTGTTGCTGGGCGGCATCGCGGCTCAACGTGCCGGCCGCCTCCAGGCCTTGGTAATAGGCCAGCACACCGGCTGCGGTCTGCACCACGTGGCGGGTCTTTTCCGCCTTGGCGTGGTACAGGTCGCCATGGATCTGGCGCAGCATCAGCAGGCCCAGGACTACCAGCATGGCCACCGCCACCAACAGAATCAGCCACAGACGACGGCTGATCGACATCGATCTCAGGGTTTTCATCCAGGCACTCCCGCCTTGTTCTTGTTATTCAGGTGCATCCAAGCATGCTTTGCGACAAGCCCCCACTCGACTAATGGCTAAGTGCTAGTCTGGTCGTAGTCTGCAGCAACGGAACAAGCCATTGCAAAGCGGCTTTGATAGGATTTCGGCCGCGCAAGATGAAACCTTTAGGGGGCGTGAACTTTTCCACTGGCGTTACGCCCAACAGTCGCTGTAAAACAGCCGGGCCGTGTGCGGCAACTTCAAGTAAATCAAGAACAAGGGGCCTGCAGCAGCAGCGCTCCATCGGGGGAATGATGGATTTTTGGACTGCCTTTCAGGCAATCATCTTAGGCGTGGTCGAAGGGTTGACGGAGTTCTTGCCGATCTCCAGCACCGGGCACCAGATCATCGTCGCCGACCTCATCGGCTTTGGTGGCGAACGGGCCATGGCGTTCAACATCATCATTCAGCTTGCCGCCATCCTGGCGGTGGTGTGGGAATTCCGACGCAAGATACTAGACGTGGTCTTTGGGCTCACCACCCAGCCTACGGCGCGGCGCTTCACCGGTAACCTGTTGCTGGCGTTCATGCCGGCGGTGGTGTTGGGCGTGCTGTTCGCCGACCTGATTCACGAATACCTGTTCAACCCGATCACCGTGGCTGCGGCCTTGGTGGTGGGCGGCGTGATCATGCTCTGGGCCGAGCGCCGTGAGCACCGCGTGGAGGTCGACCACGTTGATGAGATGCGCTGGAGCCATGCCTTGAAAATTGGTTTCGTCCAGTGCCTGGCCATGATCCCGGGCACCTCGCGTTCTGGCTCGACCATCATTGGCGGCCTGCTGTTCGGCCTGTCGCGCAAGGCCGCGACCGAGTTCTCGTTCTTCCTAGCGATGCCGACCATGGTCGGTGCAGCGGTGTACTCCGGCTACAAGTACCGTGACTTGTTCCAGCCAAGCGACTTGCCGGTGTTCGCCATTGGCTTCGTGACCTCGTTCATCTTTGCCATGATCGCTGTGCGCGCCCTGCTCAAGTTCATCGCCAACCATAGCTACGCGGCCTTCGCCTGGTACCGTATCGCCTTTGGCCTGTTTATCCTGGCCACTTGGCAGTTCGGTTGGGTGGATTGGTCGACGGCGCACGGCTGATATGGGCAGAGAGCAACGCGAGGAGGGCGTACGTAATGTACGCCTGAAACTACTGGTTTTGGGCGCGCTGTGCCTGCTACCGGGCCTGGGCGCGGCGCAGATGGCCTGGCACGATCAGTCCTGGTTGCCGTTGGCGCTCTACCCGGCGGTGAGCCTGATCAGCCTGCTGCTGTACTGGCAGGACAAACACCAGGCACGCAGCCAGGCCTGGCGCACGCCAGAAAAAGTGCTGCATGCCAGCGAGCTGTTTGGCGGCTGGCCGGGGGCGCTGGTTGCCCAGCAGATGTTCCGCCACAAGACGCGCAAGCTGTCGTATCAGCTGGTGTTCTGGGGGATTGTGTTGCTGCATCAGGTGTTTTGGGCGGACTACCTGTTTTTGGGGCGCCACCTGCTCTGGGTGTCCTGACGCTCAGATCAACAAGCCCACCTGCAACCGCTTCGCCAGCTTTCGCACCACCAATTGGTGCGAACGCTGCAGCAGGTCACACAGCTCGTCGCGCCCCATGGGGTAAGGCGGCGCCATGCTGACCCACCGCGCCCGCGCAAGGTAGGGCGCGGGCCGCACGCCGGGGCGGTCGCAGTAGCCCAGAAACAGCTCATCGGCGACCTTGAACGATAACCCTGCGCCCGCCAGGTCCAGCACCGCGAACATCTTGTTGCCCGCGACCGAAAACACCCGGATACCGCCCCACTTATAGTCCTCCCGCGCACCGGGCAGGCTCAGGCAGAAGTCCGCCACCTGGTCTTCGGTCATTTTCTGCTTAGACATAACGCTCCCCACAGGCCTCGAACGACGCTGCCAGATGATCAATCCATACCCGTACGGCCGGCAACACACCGCGCCGGTGAGGGTACACCGCCTGCAGATACCCACCCGGCAATGACCAGTCCGGCAGCAGCCGCACCAGCTCGCCACGTTCCAATTCCTCTTCGCAGAACATACTGGGTAGCGCAGTGAAGCCCAACCCGGCGCGGACCGCCGCATTGCGCACCACGAAATCATCGATGGCCAGGCGTGGCTCCAGGGCGATGTCCTGTTGGCGACCATTCGGGCCGAGCAGGCGAAAGTGTACCAGCCGGTCAGCTTCGGCCGCGCCCAGCACCGGCAATGAGGCCAGCTCGGCGGGCTCGCGAATGTGGTCAGCGAAGCCTGGAGCGGCGACCAGTTGCATTTGCGCCTGGCGCAGCCGGCGGGTAACCAGGGCCGGGTCCTCGTCGCCCAGGTCACGCACGCGCAGGGCTACGTCGATGCCTTCGGAAATCAGGTCGACCCGGCGGTTGAGCAGGACCATGTCCAGCTGTACCAGTGGGTACTGTGCAAGAAAACGGCTGATCACGTCCGGCAGAAACGCATGTGCCAGTGCTACCGGGCAGGACACCCGCAGCCGCCCGCGTGGTTCGCTGCTCATGCTGGCGACGGCCTCGTCGGCGGCTTCTGCCTCCAGCAGCATGGCCTGGCAGTGGTGCAGGTAGCGCTCGCCCACGGCAGTCAGCTTCAATTGCCGCGTGGTGCGCTGCAGCAGGCGTGTGCCCAGGCGCTCCTCCAGCTCGGCGATGCGCCGTGACAGGCGTGATTTAGGGATGCCCAGCTGGCGCCCGGCAGCGGCGAAACCGCCGGCTTCGACCACGCGTGCGAAGTAGAAGAGGTCGTTGAGGTCTTGCATGGGAATGTCTCACTGTTCCATCTGTGGGACAAACTAACGCATTTTTGCCTGCTTATCAGCTATTCGTCATCCCGGTAGGATTCTCCCCATCGTGATCGCCCAATGCCGCGGTCTTCATTACAGGAGAGTCCCATGAAACTGTTGCACATCGATTCGAGCATCCTGGGCGACAATTCCGCCTCCCGCCAGCTGAGCCGCGAAGTGGTCGAAGCCTGGAAAGCCACCGACCCAAGCCTGGAAGTGGTCTACCGCGACCTGGCTGCCGACGCCATCGCCCATTTCTCCGCTGCTACCTTGGTGGCCGCCGGTACCGCAGAAGACATGCGCGATGCGGCCCAGGCCTTCGAAGCCAAGCTGAGCGCCGAAACCCTGGAAGAATTCCTCGCCGCCGACGCCGTTGTGATCGGTGCGCCGATGTACAACTTCACCGTGCCGACCCAGCTCAAGGCCTGGATTGACCGCGTAGCCGTTGCCGGCAAGACCTTCCGCTACACCGAAGCCGGCCCTGAAGGCCTGTGCGGTAACAAGAAGGTGATCCTGGTATCCACCGCCGGTGGCCTGCACGCTGGCCAGCCGACGGGTGCCGGCCATGAAGACTTCCTCAAGGTGTTCCTGGGCTTTATCGGTGTCACCGACCTGGAAATCGTACGCGCCCATGGTCTGGCCTACGGCCCAGAGCACCGCAGCCAGGCCATCGATGCCGCACAGGCCCAGATTGCCAACGAGCTGTTCGCAGCTGCCTGATTGCAGTAAAAGGGGGCGCCTTGCGCCCCATCGCCGGCAAGCCGGCTCCCACAGAGATAGCGCCAACCTCAGTCCTGGCGCTGTACCTGTGGGAGCCGGCTTGCCGGCGATTCGGCTGTGTCAGGCGACCGGGATCGTCGGGTCAGCCGCGGCCAGCGCCGCCGCACGATCGTTCGCGGCCGGTGGGTAGATCCAGACCGTGTTGATCTGCGATTTGAGCACCTTGGCCTCTGCCTTGTCTTCCGGTGGCGATACTTTGCGCTCCCAACCTTCGGTATACACTGCGCCCCAGGCGCCCAGGTCGAGGCAGGTGACGTACTTGGGCTGGCTGTAGGTCATCGGTGCCACGCCGATCAATTCGGCCACGGCATTGTTGCCGGCGTAGCGGCCCAGCGGGATCGCATGCTGACAAGACATCACCGCATAGTTGCCAACCTCGTCGCAGGCGGCATAAGCAACGTCGCCTGCCGCGTAGACCGCGTCGTTACCCTTGACCTTGAGGTTGCCGTCCACGTGCAGCCGACCTTGGCGGTCTCGGTCACCGCTGATCTGCTCGGTCAATGGGTTGGCCTTGAACCCCACCGTCCAGATCACGGTATTGGCATCGATGCGCTGGCCGTTATCCAGCAGGACGCCGTCGGGGTCCACCGAGGCCACGGTTGCGCCGCAGATCCATTCCACCCCCAAAGCCTCGGATGCCTGCTCGATCGCGGGGCGGATGCCATCACCCAAGGCTGCGCCAATCCTGGCGCCACGGTCGATGACCACCACACGCAGTGTGGCCTGCTCACCAAGGATGTTGCGCAAGCGCGCCGGCAACTCGGTGGCAGTCTCGATGCCGGTGAAGCCACCCCCGGCCACCACCACGGTGTTGCGGGCAGGTGTGTCCGGCAGGCTAGCCAGGGACTTGAGGTGCGCCTCCAGGCGCGCCGCGCTGTCGATCTTGTCGACATCGAAAACATGCTCGATACCGACCATGTCCGGCCGGTTGAGCACACTGCCGCAGGCCATGATCAGGCGGTCATAACCCAGCTCGCACTCGGTACCGCTTTGCGTGCGATAGCGTACGCGCCTGGCAGCTTCATCGATGTGGAAGGCCGTGCCTTGCACAAAGCGCACGTTCACCGCCTCAAACAGCGCCTCCAGCGGCGCGGCCATCGTATGTACTTCAGGTTCGTAGAAGCGCGGGCGTACATGCAGTTCGGCCTGGGGCGCGAGCAGCGTCACCTCGACATCATTGCGACCGTTCAAGTCCAGCTGGCGAACAGCGCTCAGGGCGCTCCAGAGGCCGGCAAAGCCCGCGCCAATGATCAGGATATTCTTCATCGTTGTGCTCCTGGAATGTCCGGGTACTCAAGGTAGCCCGTGTTTGAGGAGACCGATGTTACGAGCGACGAGCGTAACGCCCTAGGTCAAAGAACCCTGAATTTCGGCCAACGAAACAGAGCGTGCAAAACGGGCGCGATAGTCACGCGGTGTTACCGCCAGATGACGCTGGAAGGCCAGGCGCATGCGTTCTTCGTTGCCGAAACCGCACTGGCGCGCGACCTGCTCGATAGGGCTTTCGACGCTTTCCAGCAGGCGCCGCGCGGCTTCCAGGCGGAACACTTCGATAGCTTTGGCCGGTGTGCGGCCGGTCTTGAGCTTGTACACCCGGGTGAAGTTACGCAGGCTCATGTGCGCCTGTTCGGCCAGGTGTTCGACGCTCAGCCGCGGGTCGCCAAGGTGTTCGTTGAGCCACAGGTGCAGGGCTTCGAACTCGCTGCAATCGCGCCCCTGCAGCTTGAGCAGTTCACTGAATTGCGCCTGGCCGCCGGGCCGCTTGAGAAAGACCACCAACTCGCGTGCCACCTGCATCGCCACTTCACGGCCGCAGTCCAGTTCGACCAGGGCGAGGGCCATGTCGATGCCGGCGCTGACCCCGGCCGAGGTCCACACCGCGCCTTGCTGAACGAAGATCGACTCGTGGTCTACCTGCACCGCTGGGAAGTCGCGGCGCAGTACCTCGCACATGGCCCAGTGGGTGGCGGCGCGGCGCCCATCGAGCAAACCGGCGCTGGCCAGCAGAAATGTGCCGCTGCACACCGAGGCTGTGCGCCTGGCCTGCACGGCGGCGCGGCGCAGCCAGGCCACCAGCGGCGCGTGGTCGGGGAGGGTGCGGATGATGTCCGGGGCGCCGGGTACGATCAGCGTGTCGACTACCTGTGCCATCACGGTGTCCAAGGTTTCTGTCGCCACCACCAGGCCTTCAGCGGTTTGCTGCAGGCCGCCGTCAAGGCTGGCGGTGTGTACCCGATAGCCTGGTCGGCCGCGTTCGGCCATGGCCTTGGTGGCGGCCCAGAACACCGTCTGGGCGCCCGTGAGGTCGAGCAGGCCCATGTGCGGATAGGCGACGAAGACCACGACGCGAGGGTGGTCGACCGGTTGCAGCGCAGGCTCAAGCTGGTGGGCGTGTTCAGTCATTGGCGGATGGCCTGATCAAAAGTGACCGCTTGGCGGGCTCAAAAGGTCGGTGGCGTGATCACCCAGATCACCACGGCATCCACATCCCCAGGGTTGCCATAGCGATGCGGCTCCTGGCTGGAATAGCTGAAACTATCGCCTTCGCCCAGCTGAAAGTAGCGCTCGCCCACCCACAGTTCAAAACTGCCGCTGAGAATATACCCTGCCTCTTCGCCGTCATGGCTGTAGCTCTGCTGGCTGTAGGTGCCCGGTGGAAAGCGCGAGTGAAGCATTTCCAGCTGGCGGTTGGGCTGGGGTGTAAGCAGTTGGTCGACGATGCCGTCCTCATAATGCACGCTGAGGCGGCTGTTACGGCGTACCACGTAGCCCTGGTCCTCCGGTGCAGTGCTGGCCTCGCTGGCAAAGAACCACTGGATGGTCACACCCAGGCTGCGGGCAATGTTGAACAGTGCCGGGATCGACGGGTAAGAGAGGTTGCGCTCCAACTGGCTGATGTAGCCGGCCGTCAGCTCGCTCTGTGTGGCCAACTCCGCCAGGGTCATGCCGCGGCGCTTACGCAGGCCGCGGATGCGGGTTCCCAGAAACTGCGGCGCGGCGTTGCCGTCGTCGGTGGCGGAGGGGGGCTGCGGGAGTTGGCTCATGCACGTCGGTCCGTCGGAAAACGGCAGTATGTACAGCCTCAGAGTGCCCAGGCAACCGTCAGCCCATCGTGAATCGCCTCCTCGGCGGTACGCGGTGCCAGGCAGTCGCCGATGCGCCGAACGTTGACCAGGCCGGCCAGCTCCGAAGCCAAGGTGTCATTTGGCTGGTGGCCCAGGCACAGCACCAAGGTGTCGATGCCTTCGAAGATCATCGGTTCGCCGCTGGCCGTGTGCTGCAAGTACACGCTGTTGTCATCGCAGCCATAGAGGCGGGCGTAGGGCGTGATGGGAATACCCAGGCGGTGCAGCTCGCCAGCCAGTTGATCGCGCACGTACAGCGGCAGGTTCTCGCCGCAATGGGTGCCGTTCACCGCCAATTGCACCTGATGCCCTTCGCGCGTCAGTCGCTCGGCGATACCCGGGCCGATCCAGTCGCAACGCCAGTCGATGACCAAGACCGAGCGCCCTGGGGTGACCTCGTTGCGCAGGATTTGCCAGGCATCCACTACCTGCAGTTCGCCGGCGCGTTCGAATGCCGGCCAGTAGGGCGTGGCGCCGGTGGCGGCAATCACCAGGTCGGGCCGCTCGCGCTCGACCAGTGCGCGGTCGACCCGCGTGTTGCGCACCACCTCCACGCCGGCCAAGGCCATTTCCCGTTGCAGGTTGGTGCTGGCGCCGCCGAATTCGCTGCGCCGGGGCAGCAGTTGCGCCAGCAGCACCTGGCCACCCAGTTGCGGGCCGGCCTCATACAGGGTGACGTGGTGGCCGCGCGCGGCGGCGACGGCGGCCGCCTTCATGCCTGCGGGGCCGCCGCCTGCAACCAGGATGCGCTTGGGGGCTGGGGTGGGGGTCATCTGGCCGTACTGCAGTTCGCGGCCGGTTTCTGGGCGCTGAATGCAGGAAATCGCCAGGCCGCGGTGAAAATGCCCGATGCATGCCTGGTTACAGGCAATGCAGGCGCGCACGTCCTCAACCCGGCCATGCTCGGTCTTGGTCGGCATCAGCGGGTCGCAGATCAGTGCGCGGGTCATGCCACACACGTCGGCCTGGCCACGCGCCAGGATCAGCTCGGCCTCTTGGGGTTGGTTGATGCGCCCAGTAACGAACAACGGAATGGCCAGGCGCTGCTTGAACGTACCGGCTTCGCGCGCCAGGTAGGCTGGCTCGATGGCCATGGGCGGGACGATATGCACCGCGCCCCCCTGGGACGCCGAGGTGCCAGCGACGATGTGCAGGTAGTCGAGCTGGCCTTGCAACGCTTCGGCGGCCGCCAGCGACTCGTCTTCGCTCAGGCCTTCACTGTCACGCTCGTCGGCGCTGATGCGCAGGCCGACGATAAAGTGTTCGTCGGTGGCTGCGCGCACCGCCGCCAACACTTCGCGCAGAAACCTCAGGCGCTGCTCCAGGCCGCCGTTGTAACCATCGGTGCGCAGGTTGACCCGCGGATTGAGAAACTGCGCAGGCAGGTAGCCATGGCTGGCGACCACTTCGACGCCATCCAGCCCCGCCTGGTGCAGGCGGCGGGCGGCGCTGGCATAGCCCTGGATGATGTCATCGATCATCGGCTGGTCCAGCGCGCGCGGCATCACCCGGAAGCGCTCGTTGGGCACCGACGAGGCCGAATAGGCCACTGCCAGCAAGCCGTCGGCAGATTCCATGATCTCCCGCCCCGGATGAAACAGCTGCGACAGCACCACGGTGCCGTGTTCATGGCAGGCCTCGGCCAGGCGCCGGTAGCCGTCGATGCAGGCATCGTCGGTGGCCATCAGCACGTGGGAGGTGTAGCGGGCGCTGTCATGCACACCGGCCACCTGCAGCACGATCAGGCCAACCCCACCGGCGGCGCGGTCTCGCTGGTAAGCGATGAGCTTGTCGTTGACCAGGTTGTCGGTGGGCAGGCACGTGTCGTGGCCCGTGGACATGATGCGGTTCTTCAGCCGTTTGCCGCGAATCTGCAAGGCTTCGAACAGGTGGGGAAAGGCAGTTTGCATACGGGCGGCTCCGGTGCGGTGTTGTTCTTGTTTTGTTTATGAAAGTGTACCGACAGTAAAAAATCAACTTGTTTTTTTACTGGTGCGCGGCTAGGTTTTCTTCACCCTCACTGGTGAGGGCGTGACCTCACAACAACAAGAAATCGGGCCCTTGGGCACCGGCAGGAGGCAACCTCGATGCATGCATTCCCTCGCACAACCCACCTTTGCGCAGCGCTTCTGGCCCTTGGCTTGGGCAGTGCGCACGCTGCGCCGCAGATGGTCGTGGTCGGCTATGGCGGCGCCGGTCAGAAAGCCCAGGACGAGGCGATCTTCAAGCCTTTCAGTGCCCAGGACGGCAGCAAGTTGATCCAGAGCGAATACAACGGCGAAATGGCCCGTATCCAGGTCATGGCCGATACCGGCAACGTCGATTGGGACGTGGTGCAGATCGAGGGGCCCGACCTGATGCGCGGCTGTGAGGAGGGCATCTATGAGCGGCTGGACTGGCAGCGCCTGGGCCATGCCGCCGAGCTGATACCGGATGCCGCGCAGGACTGCGGTTCTGCCGCCCTGGTGTGGAGCGTGGCGATTGCCTACGACCGCAACAAGCTGGCTCAAGCCCCGGCTTCATGGGCCGACTTCTGGGACGTCAGCAAGTACCCAGGCAAACGTGGCCTGCGCAAGCGTGCGGTGTACAACCTGGAGTTCGCCTTGCTGGCTGATGGGGTCAAGGTCGAGGACGTGTACACGGTGCTGTCAACGCCAGCCGGGGTCGACCGCGCGTTTGCCAAACTCACTGAGCTCAAGCCCTATATCCAGTGGTGGGACGCGGGTGCCCAGCCGGCCCAGTGGCTGACTGCCGGCGATGTGGTGATGACGTCTACCTACAGCGGCCGCATCGCGGTGGCAGCGCAGCAGGGCAGCCCGCTGGCCTTGGTCTGGCCGGGCAGCCTGTATGGCATGGACTATTGGGCGATCATCAAGGGCTCGCGGCATGTCGACCAGGCCAAGCGGCTGATCGCCTATGCCAACCAGCCTGATACCCAGGTGCGTTACGTCGAGCAGATCCCCTATGGGCCCACCAACACCCAGGCAGCGGCCAGGCTCGCCCCGGCGCTGGCCGGCTGGGTGCCAACCTCGCCACAGAACCTGCAGGGGGCGCTGGCGATGAACGTGGCGTTCTGGGTCGACCATGGCGAAGAGCTGGAGCAGCGATTCAATGCTTGGGCTACCAAATAGCCTAGTGTTCACAGCTGCCTTTCTAACAGGACGAACGAGAAATGACCCTTACCGAACAGACCCTGCGTCAGGAGCTGGCGGCCTGCTACCGCCTGGTCGCTCACTTTCGCATGAGCGACCTGATCTTCACGCACATCTCGCTGCGCGTGCCTGGGCCGGAGCACCACTTTCTGATCAACCCCTACGGCTTGCTGTTCGACGAGATCACAGCCTCCAGCCTGGTGAAGATCGACTTGCATGGGCAGCCAGTCGAGGCGACCCCACACCCGGTCAACCCGGCCGGGTTCGTCATCCACAGTGCTATTCATGCGGCTCGCGAAGACGCCCACTGCGTGCTGCACACCCACACCCGGGCCGGGTGTGCGGTGGCGGCACTGGAATGTGGCCTGCTGCCGGTCAACCAGATGTCCATGGAGTTTCATGGCAAGGTTGCCTACCACGATTACGAAGGCATCGCCCTGGACCTGGATGAGCAACAGCGCTTGGTGGCCGACCTGGGTGACCGGCCGGTGATGATCCTGCGTAATCATGGGTTGCTGACCACCGGGCGTTCTGTGGCCGAAGCCTTCCTGCGCATGTACTACCTGGAAAAAGCCTGCGAGATCCAGTTGGCGGCGCAGAGTGCCGGGCAATTGATCCTGCCGCCGGCCGCCGTGTGTGAGCGTACCGAGCAGCAGTTCAATGCGCCACTGAAGGGCTTGAAGCAGGGCGAACTGTCGGACCCGGATGCAGTGGGGCTGGCGTGGGGCGCGCTGCTGCGGATGCTGGAGCGGGGGGCGCCGGGTTACCGCGACTGATGGTTGAATGCCACGGCGTATGAAGACTGCAACAGTGACACTGTTGCGCAACCCTGCGCCCTAACTGTGCTGGTCCCTGGAAAAGGAATAGCCTTATGCTGTAACGAAATATGTCTAGAAAGCCTGAAGAAGGATGTCGCAATGCCGCTCAAGGACCTGCTGATCGCCCTGGTGGTGATTGTTGCGTGGGGAGTCAACTTCGTGGTCATCAAGGTCGGCCTGGATGGCCTGCCGCCGATGCTGCTGGGGGCGTTGCGCTTCTTGTTGGTGGCCTTCCCGGCGGTGTTGCTGGTAAAGCGGCCCAAGCTGCCCTGGCGCTGGTTGATCGCTTATGGCGCGACGATCTCCTTGGGGCAGTTCGCCTTCTTGTTCCAGGCCATGTACAGCGGTATGCCGCCGGGGTTGGCGTCGTTGATCCTGCAATCCCAGGCATTCTTCACTTTGGGTTTCGCTGCGTTGTTCCTGGGTGAGCGGTTGCGCCTTGCCAGCCTGCTGGGGCTGCTGGTGGCGGCCAGCGGGTTGGCCTTGATCGGCAGTGAAGACGGCGGCCATGTGCCGATGCTTGCGCTGTTGCTGACCCTGTGCGCGGGCGCGATGTGGGGCGTGGGCAACATCATCACGCGGCGTTTCGGGTCGGTCGACCTGGTGGCACTGGTGATCTGGGGCGGGCTGATTCCACCGTTGCCATTCTTGGCTTTGTCGTGGTGGCTGGAAGGGCCTGAGCGCATTGGCCATGCCTTGGCCAACATCGGTTGGAACTCGGTACTGGCGTTGGCCTACCTGGCATTCGTCGCCACCATGCTCGGCTACAGCCTGTGGAGCAAGCTGTTGTCGCGCCACCCGGCGGGCAAGGTCGCGCCATTCTCGCTGCTGGTCCCCGTGATTGGCTTGAGCTCCTCGGCCTGGTTGCTGGGGGAACGCCTGACCATGTTGCAGGGGTGGGGCGCGTTGCTGGTGATGGTCGGGCTGCTGGTGAATGTGTTTGGCGCGAAGATCGGCCAGCGGTTACGTGCGGCCAGCGTCTCCTGACGCCGGGCTGCCAGTGCTCTGTTAGAATTGGCGCTTTTCGCCAGGCCAACGGAGCACTTTCATGATCATCTCCACCACCAGCCAGCTCGAAGGCCGTCCGATTGCCGACTACCTGGGCGTCGTCAGTTCTGAGTCCGTGCAGGGCATCAACTTTGTGCGGGATTTCTTCGCGCGTTTCCGCGACTTCTTCGGTGGCCGCTCACAAACCCTGGAGAGCGCACTACGCGAGGCCCGCGAACAGGCTACCGAAGAGTTGAAAGCGCGCGCACGGCAGTTGAATGCTGATGCCGTAGTCGGTGTGGATTTCGAAATCAGCATGCCATCGGTGCAGGGCGGCATGGTGGTGGTGTTCGCCACTGGCACGGCAGTCCGCCTGAAGTAAGGCCATGTGCCACTGGTCGGGGGTAAAGCGTTTGGCCGGGCAGTCTGCAAATGACCAGCTAGTCTCACTTTTACCGGCCGCGTTCACCTAGGCAATACATCTGCTTGCCGGCGCGACCACCACTGGAGGGAGACTGGGCATGAGCGAATCCTTTTTTGAAGACCTGAACGACGCATTCCCGATCAACAGCCAGGTGCGTTGCGGCCAGTCGGCATTCCGTCTGGGCTTCGCCAACATGACGCTGGATGATTCGGAACAGCTTCAGCCTGCACATCTGCAGCGCACCAAGAAGGGCCGCTTCATGCCGCGGGTTCCGCTGAAAAAGTGATCCCGCTCCAGCAACCCCGCCAAACGGCGGGGTTTTTATTGCCATTCGTTGACGCCGCTCATGG
Source organism: Pseudomonas kermanshahensis (assembly GCF_014269205.2). Lineage (NCBI taxonomy): Bacteria > Pseudomonadati > Pseudomonadota > Gammaproteobacteria > Pseudomonadales > Pseudomonadaceae > Pseudomonas > Pseudomonas kermanshahensis. The sequence goes on along the minus strand of NZ_JABWRY020000001.1, from coordinate 3,073,871 downwards.
CATCGCTGGGTTGCGCTCGCAGGCCTTGCGAAGATGTGGTTTTCTGGCGCGGCATTTCAGCAAACGGAGATTGAACGCTCATGCGAGTCAGGGAAGAGACCTATTGGCAGTGGGCCGACGCTCAACTGCACAGCCGCAGCCACGATGAAGCACTCAGTGACGGCACCACGCTGGATGTGCAGGTGCGGTTGTCGCGCCTCGGCGCCACCCAGTTGTTCCTCGGTGTGTACGCCGGCAATGGCCGGGCAGTGCTGGAAGAGTATTACCCCTCGCGCCCTGGCGAGACCATGACCCGTGCGCTGGTCTGGGGCGTCGAGCGGGCCCGGGCACTGGCTACCGGCGCCTTGCCGCTGCCAACCGTGGCGCAACCGCGCAAGCGCGCATGAAAAAGCCCGGCCTTTTGGGGCCGGGCTTGAGGGTGCGGGTAGCCACTCAGTTGAGCGGTTCGATCACCTTGACTGCCTGCCGCTCACGGGCGGCGGGCCATTCTTGTTGCAGGGTCTGCAGCACGCGGCCAACGAACTCGGTGTCGGCAGCGGCCTTCTTGCCGACGTAGCCTTGGCCACGGCGGTAGACCTTGAAGCGTGCACGCATGCTGGGCAGGTGCTCTTCGAATTCAGATTCGATGGTGTTCGGTGGCAGGCGGTCGAGACGCACCTCACCGGTCTGGCTGACCCACAGCAGATGGTCGTCGAGGCTGTCCTTGCGCACGGCGAACAGCTGGGCCAATTGGTCGATTGTGGGATTGTTGTTCAAGTTCATCATAAAGCCCCCATTACCCATTCGTAGGTGATTTTCACAGTTGGCGCTACCACGGTGTAGCGCACTACCAAGGCTGCTACAGCAGCATCGCAACAGGGGCTTTCACACGCTGCCTTTTGGACAGTTCCCTCTCCACGGACGGCCTGCGTTACCGCGCAAGCCGTCTGGAACACCCTTGCCACCGCTCCCGATCGGGGAGACGACTCAATCATGCCCAAGCGCGATGAACGGCGTCAACAGTTTTGTAGTGAATATTTTTACTCACTACATTTTTGTCATGTTGTTCGACAATCCAAGCGCTGGCCGGCGTAAAACCGGCCGCAGCCTTCAAAGCCCCTCAAGAATCTGGAAGGCCGCACGCACGCGGGCTTCGTTCGGATAATTACGGTTGGCCAGCAACACCACGGCCATGTTTTTGGCAGGAATAAAAGCGGCGTACGCGCCAAAACCGCTGGTTGCGCCGGTCTTGTTGTACCAGGCCTCACGCGGGGCAGGGCTGGCAGGGACGAGGCGGGTGGTGGCCTGAGGTTCACGGATCAGGCGAGGGCTGTTGCCATCGATCAGGGTGCCTAGCGCAACCGGATAAGGGTAATGCTCCCAGCCAAGGCCTTGGGTCATGGCGCCGACCTGGAAGTAGCCCTTATGGGTGATTGCAATGGCGTTTTGCAGTGCAGCGGGGAGGCCGTCTGGCTGCATCTGCAGGCGCACGTAGCGCAGCATGTCGCTGGCGCTGGTCTTGATGCCATAGGCTTCATCGGCATAAGGGCCTGGGCTGACGCGTACCGGGCGGTCTTCTGCGTCGTAGCCTTGGGCATAGAGCCCTTGGGCGCTGGCGGGCACTTGCAGGTAGGTGTGTTTCAGGCCCAGTTGCACCAGCAGGCCCTGGCTCATCAGCTCCGCGAAGGGGCGCTGTTGCGCGCGTGCCGCCAAATCGCCGAACAGGCCCAGGCTCGGGTTGGAATAGCAGCGCTGGGTGCCCGGCGCGGCGCGAGGCTTCCAGTGGCGGAAGAAGTCCACGACCTGTTGCGGCGTCTGCACTTCATCGGGGAACTGCAACGGTAGGCAATCGGCGCTGTAGGCCCCCAGTTCCAGCACGCTGGCGTCCCCCAGTGGCACCCCAGCCAGTGCGGGCTGATAGCGTTTTGCCGGGGCCTGAAGGTCCAGTTTGCCTTCGGCGCTGGCCAGGGCAGCGAGGGTAGCCGTGTAGGTCTTGCTCAACGAGCCGACCTCGAACAGGGTGTCTTGGGTAACCGGCGTGCCCTCGGCCTTGCTGGCCACGCCATAGTTGAAATAGTGCGCCTGGCCGTGGGCGTACACCGCCACGGCCATGCCGGCGATGCCTTGTTCCTGCATCAGTGTGCGAATGAGGGGGTCGACGCGTGCTTGCAGCGTGTCGTCAGCCTGAGCGGCTGCGTGGCCCATGGCGAATGTGATGACAGCAGCCAGTGCGGCCAGGCGAGGGAGCAACATGGGCAGGTCCTTTGTGGGGTTGTGTCCGTTCATCGACACCTGTGGGGGTTCCGGCGTTAGCGAAGAAAAGCCGCAGACCTTATCGTCTGCCTTTGCACAATGACAAGACGGAACCTGTGATGAAGTATTTGCGGATGTTATTCGACAATTTCACCCTGGCGCTGCTCGGGGTGGTGCTGATCGCCACCGTGCTGCCCTGCTCAGGTGACGGTGCAGTGTATTTTGGCTGGCTGACCAACCTGGCCATCGGCCTGCTGTTCTTCCTGCACGGCGCCAAGTTGTCGCGCGAAGCGATCATCGCCGGGGCCGGGCACTGGCGCCTGCACGCGTTAGTGTTCTCCTGCACCTTTGTACTGTTCCCCTTGCTGGGGTTGGCGTTCAAGCCGCTGTTCGTGCCGCTGGTTGGCAACGAGCTGTACTTGGGCGTGCTGTACCTGTGTGCGTTGCCGGCCACTGTGCAGTCAGCCATCGCGTTCACCTCCCTGGCCCGCGGTAACGTGCCGGCCGCCATTTGCAGCGCTGCCGCTTCGAGCCTGCTGGGCATCTTCCTCACGCCGCTGCTGGTGATGATGTTGTTGGGCGCCAGCGGTGACACTGGGTCGGGGCTGGATGCCGTACTGAAAATCACCCTGCAGCTGCTAGTGCCCTTCGTGGCCGGGCAGATAGCACGCCGCTGGATCGGCGCATGGGTCAAGCGCAACGCGCGCTGGCTCAAGGTCGTGGACCAGGGATCGATCCTGCTGGTGGTGTACACCGCGTTCAGTGAAGCGGTGGTGACGGGCCTGTGGCACACGGTATCGCCACAGCACCTGGCGGGGCTGTTCGTGGTCTGCGGGATTTTGTTGGCGGTGGTGCTGTATGGCACCCGTTTCCTTGGCAAGGTGCTGGGCTTTGACCTTGAAGACCGCATCACCATTCTGTTCGCCGGTTCGAAAAAGAGCCTGGCGACCGGCGTGCCGATGGCTCAGGTGCTGTTTGTGGGCAGTGGCATTGGCGCGATGATTTTGCCGCTGATGCTGTTCCATCAGATCCAGCTGATGGTGTGCGCGGTGCTGGCACAGCGTTATGCCAGCCGTGAGGATGTGGGTGAGAAGGCCCCTGTATCGTCCTGATAGACAAGGGGAATACCTACTGCTGACTGTGTGAGAGCAACTGTCTTGTGGTGCGTGTTCCGGCCTCTTCGCGGGCAAGTCGGACCGCCGCACCGCCGCTCCCACAGGTAATTGCGCAGGCTCGGACCTTGTAATCTTCAACAAATATCTACTAAGTCAGGTAGTTATGTTTTGTTCTTGAGGTTTTTTGTCACATCACCGGGCCTGGCCGGAGCTGCGCGCTCTTAACGCCTTGGCAACTTCCGCCTCTATCTTGTAGGCCGGGCCTTCCAGCTCATTGAAGTCACGCGTGTAGCGCCGGGCGAACTCATCGATGCCTAATGCCTGGTACTGCTGCACGTGCTTGAGCTCGTGCGCCCACAGCGCCACATTGTCTTCAGCATCGCTGGCATGGCGGAAGATGATCGTGTCGATCAGTGTCACGGCATTCACATCGGGGTTTTGCAGCATCGCGTTGGCTGCGCTCATCTGCTGTTCATCACCAACCCTGAAGCGCGCGGCATCGAGCACGGCAAAGTCATACCAGGGTTCGAGCTGGGCGCGGATGTGTAGCGGGATCGGCTCACTGCCGCTGGCGCTGGCTTCGTCACGGGCCTGGCGCAACGCGTAGGCCAGGCTGGTTGAGGCCATGGTTTCGACGTCCTTGAGGATCTGCCCGGCCTGGCCTGGGTCGACCGGCGCACAGAAACAGCCCATCAGGCAGACTTGGTACTGGCCCGGAGGGCAGGTCTGTTCAGCAAACACGGGCACGCTCAAAAACAAGCCAAGCAACAGGTTAACGGCTTTCATTCAAGGCCTTTTCGACGAAGCTGCGGCTGGCATCGAGTACTTCGGACTGCACGGCTTCGCTGGCGAGCATGCGCCCGATCAGCAACGCACCGACGCATTGGCTGATCAACACCCAGGCCAGTTGTTCATCCTCCAGTGTTGTGCTCCAGGCGTTGTGCAGCTCGACCAGCCAATGTTCGGCCACCTCACGCACCGGTTGATCTGCCCGGGCGATTTCCACCCCGAGCGGGGGCAAAGGGCAGCCCCCTTCGGCATTGTGCAGGTGGGCCAGGCTCAGGTACTGCTGCAGGCAACGGCCAAGGCGCTCGCGGCTGGCACCTTGGTTGGCCAGGCGCGCCAGCGGGCTGTTGCAAAGTTCCTGGCGAACGACTTCGGTGAACAGGTCATCTTTGGAAGGGAAGTGATTGTAAAAGGCACCGCCGGTCAGCCCGATGGCTTTCATCAGCCCAGCCACGCCAGTGCTGGTAAAACCGCCGCGTTTGGCCAGTGCACCGCTGGTGGCCAGCAGCTTTTCGCGGGTTTGTTGCTTGTGGTCGCTGGTATAGCGCATTCCATAGCCTCTGCACGCTTGGCTTGACGATGGGGGCGATCATAACATAGCGTTCGTTTACTAAACGATCATTCACCAAAGAGGCGCACATGACTCAACCACAAAAAGTAGTGCTGGTGATCGGCGCGGGGGATGCCACAGGGGGCGAGATCGCCAAACGTTTCGCGCGGGAAGGCTACGTGGCCTGCGTCACTCGCCGTCAGGCGGACAAGCTGCAACCGCTGCTGGACGAGATCCGCGCCGCAGGCGGCCAGGCTCATGGCTTTGGCTCCGATGCGCGTAAGGAGGAAGAGGTGGCCGCGCTGGTTGAGACTATCGAGCGTGATATCGGCCCGATCGAGGCGTTTGTCTTCAATATCGGCGCCAATGTGCCTTGCAGTATTCTCGACGAAACGCCGCGCAAATACTTCAAGATTTGGGAGATGGCCTGTTTTGCCGGGTTTCTGACGGCGCAGGCGGTGGCACGGCGGATGGCGGTGCGTGAGCGCGGCACGATTCTGTTCACAGGCGCTACTGCAGGTACCCGTGGCGCTGCTGGCTTTGCCGCATTCGCCGGTGCCAAGCATGGCCTGCGGGCGCTGGCCCAGAGCATGGCGCGTGAGCTGGGGCCGCGCAATATCCATGTCGCCCATGTAGTGGTGGATGGGGCAATCGATACCGCGTTCATCCGCGACAGTTTCCCCGAGCGCTACGCCCTCAAGGACCAGGATGGCATCCTCGCTCCGGCCCATATTGCCGACAGCTACTGGTTCCTCCACGCCCAACCGCGAGATGCCTGGACATTCGAACTGGACCTGCGCCCCTGGATGGAACGCTGGTAAGCCCCCTCGTCGACCAAGGACCCTACCCATGACCAAGACCGTCGAATTTTTCTTTGACCTCGGCAGCCCCGCCAGTTACCTGGCGTGGACCCAGCTGCCGGGTATCTGTGACCGCCATGGCGCGGCGCTGCATTATCGGCCCATGCTGTTGGGTGGGGTATTCCAGGCCACCGGCAATGCCTCGCCGGCAATGATCCCAGCCAAGGGCCGCTACATGTTTACCGACCTTGCACGCTTCGCAGCGCGCTACGGTGTGCCGTTTGGGCTACCACCGGGCTTCCCGATGAATACCCTGATGCTGATGCGCGGTGTAATCGGCACACAGTTGCAAGCACCGGAGCGCTTCGAGGCACTGTTGCGGGCATTGTTCAACGGCCTGTGGGCCGAGCGACGCAACCTGGGGGACGCGGCTGTGTTGCAGCAGACGCTGGAACAGGCCGGCTTTGACCTTGCCGCGCTCACTGCCCTGGCGGGCGACGCGCAGGTGAAGGCGGCCCTGAAGCAGGCCACCGAGGAAGCCGTTGCGCGCGGTGTATTTGGTGCGCCGACCTGTTTTGTCGGTGATGAGATGTTCTTTGGGCAAGACCGCCTGGATTTTGTCGAGGACGCGCTGCGTCAACCGGCCAGGCGCGCTTCCAGCTGAGTACGTTCCCACAGGCTGAGCAGGTCGGTGGGGTTGGTGCCGTAGCGGTGCCAGTCTTCAAGGCCGGCCTGATCACCGTTGGGGGCCACGCACTGGACGCATTGAGCAAGGCCTTCGGCATCCACGGCCAGGGTCAACTGCCAGCCTTCGATCAGCACATCGACCAGCCCTTCGGCCCGCTGGGCGGTGATGTGCAAGGGGTGGACGCCCAGGGCTGCGTCACGCAAGCGCTGATACGCGGCCCGTGTGTTCACGGTGCCTGGGCGGTTCACGGTCAGAAGTTCGCCGGGGTGTTGGCGCTGATGATTTCGGCCTCATCCTGGCCAATGTTCTTGAAGCTGTGCGGCAGGGTAGTGGGGATGTAGTAGCCATCACCCGAATTGAGCACGCTGACCTGGCCATCGACCCACAGTTCGACGGTGCCGCGGGTGACCAGGCCGCACTCTTCGCCTTCTGCATGCACGATCGGCTCGCCCGAATCGGCGCCCGGTGCGTACAGTTCACGCAGCATGCGCATTTGACGGGCCTCGACACTGGCACCCACCAACAGCATGCGCAGGCCGTTACGGCCCAAGTCTGGCTGCTCGCTGGCGCGGAACACGAAGCGCTCTTCCCGCACCGGCTCGTCGAAGCTGAAAAACTCCGCCAAGCTCATCGGGATCCCTTCGAGCAGTTTTTTCAGGGAGCTGACCGAAGGGCTGACGCGATTCTGTTCGATCTGCGAGATCGTCGAGTTGGTCAGCCCGCTGCGGCGGGCCAGTTCCCGTTGGGAGAGGTTGTTGCGTTCACGCACCAGTTTGAGTCGCGTCCCCGTGTCCATAGCCGCCTTTAATCAGAGGTGTCAAAAATAATGAGCGACGCATTAAAACACACTCTGCACGCTTGCGCGCTGTGCTTGTCAGGCGCGCGGTTCGCGTGGCATCGGCCATAGCCCGACCAGCAGCAACAGCGCGGCTACCGCCATGAACGGCAAGCGTGGGTCAAGGGCATACACCAGGGTGCCGGCCAGTGGCCCGATCACCGCGCCCATGCCCTGGGCGGCGCCGATCGAGCCCGCTGTCGCGCCTTGTTCCGAGGCCTGCATGGCGTTGGCTGCCAGCGCCGAAAACGCCGGGAACACAAAGCCCATGCCGGCCGCAGCGACGAAAAAGCACGCCCACAGCCAGGGCGCGGTGGTCGCCAGCGCACCGCAGGCAAAGCCCACGGCCGACACGCTGGCGCCCACCCGGATCATCTTCAGCGGTGGCCATTCCAGTTGGCGCAGCACAACTTGGGCCAGGATCAGCGCCACACCGACCGTGGTCAGGGCAATGCCGGCGACCTGAGCCGCGTCAGCCGGGCCCAACTGCAAGCGGTCCAGGGCGAAGAAACCGACGATGATCTGTGACACGGTGACGCTGAGCATGGCACTGAAGGCCACCAGCAAAGGCCGGCGCAGCCGCGGATCGCTCAGTTGCACCGGGCTGGGCGCATGGGTGTGCGCCAACGCTTGTGGCTTGAGTGTGAACAGCAACGCGAAGAACGCGGTGGCCGGCAGCAGCGACATGAGGTGGAACGGCAGGCTCAGGCTGTACCGCGCGAGCAGGGCGGCCAGCGCCGGGCCCAGCACGAGGCCGACCGCGTTTGCCGCGCCCAGTGAGGCCATGGCGCGGGCTCGGCGCTGCGGTTCGACATGGTCGGCGATCAGTGCATTGCAAGCCACTGGGATGGCGGCGTAGAAGGCGCCGATGCAGCCGCGTGCGAGCATGAGGCCGATAAAGGCCAGGGTTGCACCCGGCATCCAGCGCAGCGCGCCTTCGACGAATACGCACAACAGCCAGTAGGCCACGGTAAAGCCTGCGCTGCCCAACAGCAGCACGCGGCGGCGGCCGAGCCGGTCAGCCGCGCGGCCCCACGGGCGTGCCAGCAACACCCAGACCACCCCGGCGACGGTAACAGCGGCACCGGCCTGCCAGGTGGCCATGCCGAGTTGGCGGGCAATTGGGCCTATCAGGGCAACGAAGGCCATCATCGACATGGTGCAAGCCATGTTGGCCAGCAGCAATGGGCGTAAGTCGAGCGTGCCGGCAGGCACGAGAGTGGCAGGATCCTTTGCGACGTTCATGGGCAGTCCAGAGAAGTTCAGCGATAAGTGCGCCGATGGTAATAAGCATTATTATCGATTGTCGACCGCCCTGAACCGCACCGGCTTATTCGCTGCGACGCAGAGGGCCAGGCCACATGCTACGCAAGACGCCGTCGCGGCGCACCAAAGCGTGCATCAGCGCTGCGCCTAGGTGCACCAGGATCGTCGCGAACAGCAGGTAGCCAGCCCAACCGTGGGCTTGTCGCAGCACGGCATACAGCTGCAGGTCGTGGGGGGCGATTGCCGGTAATTGCAGGGGCCGCGGGTAGCCACCGGCCGACAGCATGGCCCACCCCAGCAGCGGCATGGCCAGCATCAGGCCATAGAGCAGTACATGCGAGGCCCCGGCGGCGAACCGCTGCAGCGGTGGCAGGTCGCGTGGCAGCGGTGGGTGTGGCAAGGCCAGACGCAGGCCGATACGCAACACCACCAGTACCAGCAAAGCCAGGCCCGTGGCCTTGTGCAGGCTGATCAATACGGGGTGGCGCGGTGACAGGTCGCTGACCATGCTCACACCGATGAACAGCATGGCCACAATCAGCACCGCCATCAGCCAGTGCAGCAGCCGGGCGAGGGGGTGGAAGGCTTCAGGTTTCATGGGCGGGCTCCAGTGTCGAGCGATTCACGGCTGCGGCGGTTGAACGATTCTGAATAGGCGGCGGATCGGGCGGCCAGAATCGGGTCGGCAGAGGCTTCGATGCCGTGGGGCAGGATCAGTGGGTCGAAATTAATGTCGCGACAAGCACCTTGCTCAGGCGCTTCGACCTGTTCGAGCACAAGCGTGCCGGCGTCTACACTGCGCCGTTGCGCAGGCCATGGGCTTGCCGGGTTGTCCACGGCGTCGCCAGGCTCGGCCAGGACCAGGCGCAGGGTCCAGCGCAGCGGCCCTTGAGCCAGGCGCTGTTGCAGGTCGTGCTGCAGGTATTGTTTGTCGTCCACCTGGCCTGGCAGGGCGGTAAACGGGGTTTGCGGCTCCAGTTGCCAACGTACCGGCTGGGCCGCGCCGGCGGCGTCGATCAGGCGGAAGGCATTGATGCTGTGATACTGGGTACTGGCGAAACTGTTGCTTGGCTTGTAGCTCGCCGCCCACTGGCGGAACGCCGCGCTTTCGGGGTGGGCGGCAAAAAACGCTTGTTGCCTGGCCGGGTTTGGTTTGCCGGTGGCCGGGTCTGGCGTACTGGCCAGGACCTGTTCATAGAAAGCCTGCGGCGTACCCACCGCCAGCACCGGCGGGTTGTTCATGCCGGTACGCCAGACTTGCCCGTCGTCAGTGCTGAGCTGAAGCGCCAGGCTGCGCACCGGGATTGCGGTGTCCGGCGCGAACGGGTTGGCGCCGCCAATGGCAAAACGGCCGATAACCGGCACGCGTGCCTGGCTGAACACGCGGGCCGTGGACAGGCTGGCAGCCTGGCCGCTGGCCTGGAAGTAGCCCGAGACACAGAGGCCTTTTGCGTGGTTCTTGCGGTAGCCTGGGTAGTGCCCTGCCTGGGCCTCGAAGGTGTCGATGATGCGCTTTGGCGTCAGTTCAGGTGCGCCGATCCAGCCGGCGGCATAGGCAAAGCCTGCGCCGGCAGCCAGCATGACAGCGCCGATGGCCGCCAGGCGCAGGGCCTTGGCGGGGCCGTGCAAAGGTGAGTTCATGATCATCGTCCGGTTCTGTGAAGGTGCCGGTACGACGCTGCAGGGAAAAACTTATTCCCTCGGCGGGAATAGATTTTGTTACCGGGCGTCTGCCTCTTACACTGACAACCCCAGAGGCCGGGACATAGCCATGCACGATCTGGACGAACACCAGTGGCGCGAGCTGCTGGCACGTTTGCGCCGCTTTGCCTTGTGGTTGACGCGCGAACCGGGCAGCGCCGACGACCTGGTGCAGGCCACCGTCGAGCGAGCCTTGAGCCGCCAGGGCCAGCAACGTGAAGCTGAGGCGCTGCGCGCCTGGCTGTTCACCATCCTTTATCGGCTGTTTCTTGACGGCAAACGCCGCGACCGTCTGCATGCCCGTTGGCTGTCCTGGTTCGGCCGAGCCGAGGTAGAAAACGAGCCCGTTGGCGGCAATATCGAAGACATCGTGCTGGCCCAGGCCGACCTGCGTGCCTTTGCTCGGCTGTCGGCGGAGCAGCGTGCTTTGCTGCTGCTGGTGAGCATCGAAGGTTTGAGTTACAAAGAGGCCGCCCAGGCCTTGGGCATCCCTATCGGTACCGTGATGTCGCGCTTGTCGCGCGCCCGCAATGCCTTGCGCGAACTGACCGAGGGCAACCCTCAACCCCCGGCCTTGCGGAGACTGAAATGACACGCCTGATCCCCACTGAAGATGAGTTGCATGCCTACATCGATGAGCGCTTGGCGCCTGCTCGCCGGGCAGAGGTAAAGGCCTGGCTGGCGGCCAACCCGCAGGAGGCGGCGCGGGTCGAGGGCTGGCGCAGCGATGCGCGGCGGCTGCGTGTGGCACTTGCCGGCCTGGGTGAACAGCCGGGGGCTGCGCAGCTGGATCTGGGCCAATTAAAGCAGCGGCTGCGCCAGCGACGTCAACGGCGTTGGGCATCGGCGGCAGTGCTCGTGCTGGCGATTGGTGTGGGTGGTTTGGGCGGTTGGCAGGCACGGGATGCGATGTTGGCCCGGGTCGATCTGCCCATGGCCGATGCGGTCCAGGCGCATCGGCTGTTTGCCGGTAGCGAGGCGCTGGATATCCAAGCCAGCGACCCGACTCAATTGCGTGACTGGTTGGGGCGTCATTTCAGCCGGGTAGGCCAGCTGCCGGACCTGGCGGGTTACGGTTTCAGGCCGGTGGGCGCGCGGTTGCTCAGCAACGAACAAGGGCCTGCGGCGCTCCTGGTGTTTCAGGATGGCAAAGGGGAACGCATCAGCCTGTTTCTGCGCTCGCCGGGTGAGCGTTATGAACGCATGCCCGAGGGGCAGCGGGTTGATGGGCAACTGGAGGCACGGTACTGGTCGCATGGGGCGTATAACTTTGCGTTGGTCAGTGCGGCGGACGATACGCGTGGGGCGGGGGTAGGGGAGGCGTTGCGGTTGGGGTTGTAGGGTGATGGTGATGATTTGGTTGAGTGGGTGTGGGCAGCCAGGCGTAGGGCATTGGATTTTTATCGCCCGTGAGATCGAGCGCCGCGCGGGCGGCGCTCGATCTCACGGGCGCTGCAACTCAAATGCCTTACACCAGACCCGCGTCAGCTCAACTCCAGCCAGATCGGTGCATGGTCCGACGGCTTTTCCATCCCGCGCAACTCATAGTCCACACCCGCCGCCTTGATCCGTGGCACCAGGTGCTGCGACGCCATGATCAGGTCGATGCGCAGGCCACGCTTGGGTTCGTCCTCGAAACCGCGGCTGCGGTAGTCGAACCAGCTGAAGCGGTCGGCCACGTCCGGGTGCAGGTGGCGGAAACTGTCGACCAGGCCCCAGCCTTTAAGGCGCTCCATCCATTCGCGCTCTTCCGGCAGGAAGCTGCATTTACCGGTCTTGAGCCAACGTTTGGCGTTGTCCGGGCCGATGCCGATGTCACAATCCTGGGGCGAGATGTTCATGTCGCCCATCACCAGCACCGGCTGGTCGTTGCGGAACTGGTTTTCGAGCAGGGCCTGCAGGTCGCTGTAGAAGCGCTGCTTGGCCGGGAATTTGGTGGGGTGGTCGCGGCTTTCACCCTGGGGGAAGTAGCCGTTCATGATGGTGATCGGGTTGCCGTCGGCATCGGCGAAGGTGCCCCAGATGAAGCGGCGCTGGGCGTCTTCCTCATCGGTGGCAAAACCCTTGTGCAGGCTCAGCGGTGCCTGGCGCGACAGCAAGGCGACGCCATAGTGGCCTTTCTGGCCGTGGTAATGCACGTGGTAGCCCAGTGCCTGGACATCGGCCAGAGGGAACTGATCGTCGCTGACCTTGGTTTCCTGCAGGCCGATCACGTCAGGCTGATGCTTGTCGATCAGCGCCGCCAGCTGATGCGGGCGCGCTCGCAGGCCGTTGATGTTGAAACAGACGATCTTCATGGAAAGACAATCCCGGTAAAAGCCGCGATGCTAGCCGACATCGCGCGGCATCACCAGCATGGCGGGTTCGGGGTGCTGCTGCTAACGTGCTGTAGGGGCTGAACGATGCGCGGTGGAGCACACTCCAAGGCATTGCAAGCCCATTCCAGGAGGACTGCCCGCAATGCCCGAAACCACTGCCACGCCGGCGCGTATCTGCCAGCTCGACGACGGCTACAGCCGTGAGGCGCGTTCGCTGCTGTACAACGCCTACCGCCATGAACCTACCTTTGCTTACATTTTCGAGGCGCAGCGCCCAGGCTATGAGCGCCGCCTGCGAGTGATGGTGCGTGAATGGGTGCGCCAGCACTTTTACCTGCAACTGCCGGCCATTGGCCTGTTGCTGGATGACCGCTTGATTGCCCTGGCCCTGATCGTGCCGCCGCTGCGCAGGCTGGGGGTGGCCGACAGCTGGGCCTGGCGTTTGCGCATGATGCTGGGTACCGGCCTGCGCTGCACGCGACGCTACATGGACTACCAGGCGGCATTGGCCAGTTGCTTGCCTACAGACCAGGTACACGTCCTGCCTCTACTGGGCGTGCACCCGCAATTTCAGGGGCGCCAGTACGGTGAGCAATTGTTACAAGCTGTGCATGACTGGTGCGCGGAAGACCCCAGCACTCAGGGCGTCGTGCTGGACACCGGCAATGAACACTACCTGGCGTTCTACCAGCGTCAGGGCTATGAGGAAATTGGCGAGGTTGCCGTAGGGCCGATCCGAGAAAGGGTGTTCTTCCATCCCAACCCCGTGTCTTCAACGTCCGCTTTGGCCTGACAAGCCGCCAGACGGCTCCCTTGAGCGCCCGGCTCTGGTAGCATGCCCCGCATGACGTATTCAGGAAGATTAACCTGGGGCCTGGTTTTCTGGGTCGCCAGTTTCGCAGCATGGGGCCAGAGCGAGTTGCTGGTGAAGGTAAAGCCAGCCAACAAAGCGCTCAAGGCCAATGTCGAAGGCTATATCGGCAACTTGGGTGACCGCGATGAAGAAGCGCTGCTGCGCTTCAGTCGCGGGGCTCAGGAGCAGGCGCGCAAAGCCGCGCAGGCACTTGGCTACTATCAAGCCCAGATCGATACCGAGGTCAAGCCTCCCGCCAAAGCCGACCAAGCCCCGCAATTGATAATCCAGATCGCCCCCGGTGAGCCTGTGCGCCTGCGCAACGTGACGGTGCGCATCGAAGGGCCTGCCAGTGAGATGAAGGCGTTTCGAGTGCCCGACAGCAAGGCACTGCGCGCTGGCGAGCAGCTTAACCATGGGCTTTACGAAGATGCCAAACGGCTGATCCAGAACCAGGCTTCACGCTATGGCTTTTTCGCCGGCCGCTTCAGCCGCCAACGCCTGGCAGTCGACCCCCAGGCCGGCGTGGCCGACATCGAACTGGTCTACCAAAGCGGCCCTCGCTACCGCCTGGGCGCGGTCAAGTTTGGCGGTGACACACCGCTGGATGAAGACCTGCTGCAGCGCATGGTCTCGTTCAAGCCAGGCACGCCCTATGACTCCGAGCTGATTGCCGAACTCAACAACGACCTGCAATCGAGTGGTTACTTCGAGGGTGTGCGGGTAGACGCCGCGCCGACTGCCGCCGTGGGCGAGGACATCCCGGTGGAGGTCCGCCTGGAAACCCGCAAACCACGCACCATGGGCCTGGGCCTGGGCTTCTCGACTGACGTCGGCCCCCGTGGCAAGGCGAACTGGACGCGACACTGGGTCAACCCTCAGGGCCACAGCTACGGCTGGGAAACCGAACTGTCGGCACCTCGGCAGAACGTCGGCCTGTGGTATGACGTGCCGCTCGACCCGCCGCTGACCGACAAACTGCGCTTTGCCGGTGGTTACCAGAACGAGGAACTCGCCGGTACCGACACCCTCAGCAAGCTGCTCACCGTCGGGCCAGAATGGCACAGCAAGTTGCCCAGTGGCTGGCAGCGGGTTATCTCGCTCAAGTACCAGCGTGAAGAGTACCGCCTGGGCGATGACTCGGGGCTGAGCAACTTGCTGATGCCGGGCGTCAGCTTCTCGTACCTGCGCAGCGACAACCGCATTGACCCGCACAATGGCTACCGCCTGCAGTTCGATACCCAGGTGGCGAAGGAAGGCCTGGTCTCCGACACCAACCTGCTGCATGGCAACGTGCTGCTCAAGGGCCTGACCACGCTTGGCCATAACCATCGCTTCCTCGGCCGGGTGCAATTCGGCGGCAGCGCCACCAACGGCTACAAGAACAACATCCCGCCTTCGCTGCGCTTCTTCGCCGGTGGCGACCAGAGCGTGCGTGGCTATGACTACCAGACCTTGTCGCCGAAAAACAGCGACGGCGACCGCATCGGTGGCCGCTACCTGGTGGCTGGCAGCGTCGAGTACCAGTACTCACTGACTGAAAAGTGGCGCGTGGCAACCTTTGTCGATCAGGGCAACTCGTTCAACACCTTCGAGCTGCCAAGCCTCAAGACCGGGGTGGGCATTGGTGTGCGTTGGGTTTCACCGGTTGGGCCATTGCGCCTGGACCTGGCCAAGGCCCTCGATGACGAGGGCGGTATTCGCCTGCACTTCTCCATGGGGCCTGAGCTGTGACACGTGTGTTCAAATTCGTACTGCTGGGCGTGCTCGGCGGGGTGGTGGCCGTGGGCCTGGCGCTGGGCGTGCTGGTGGGGACCGAAAGCGGCAGCCGCTGGGCACTGGCCAGGGTGCCGGGGTTGCAGGTCGCTGACTTCCAAGGGCGCCTGGCGGGCAGTTGGCAAGCCAGCCAGCTGAGCTGGGTCGAGGGCGGTAACCGGGTCGAGGTGCAGGCCCCGCTGTTGACGTGGTCGCCCGCGTGCCTGCTGCGTGCCACCTTGTGTATCGATCAACTGCAGGCGCAGCGCATCGACATGGCGTTTGCACCCAGCGATGCACCGGCTGAAAGCGGCCCGCTGCAACTCCCGGCCCTGCGTTTGCCGGTCGCCATCGAGCTGGGTGAGGTCAAGATCGGCCAACTGCGACTCGACGGCAGCGACCTGCTGGGTGATGTGCAACTGGCCGCCCACTGGACCCAAACGGGCATGCGCATCGACCGCCTGCATCTGCAGCGCGATGACCTGCGCCTGGACCTGCAAGGCGACCTGCAACCTGAGGGCGATTGGCCGCTGCAGTTGCAAGGGCAAGTTCAGCTGCCTTCGGTAGAGGGTAAAAGCTGGCAACTGGCGTTGACCGCGCACGGCGAGCTGCAGAAAACCCTCACACTCGAAGGCACCAGCTCGGGTTACCTCGATGCACGGCTGAACGGTGAGCTACAAGCGCTGGCTGAAAACCTGCCAGCAACGCTGCAGATCCGTTCCGACGCTTTCAAACCAACCGGGTCGCTGCCGGACACCTTGCAGTTCAATCAGCTTGAGCTTAATGCCAAAGGTGATTTGCTCAAAGGCTATAAATTATCGGGCTCAGCCAGTTTGCCGGCTGAGCAGTCGCCGATTGCCTTGGTCCTGTCTGGGCGGGTGGATAGCAAAGGGGCCAAGGTCGATGCCCTGGACCTCAACGCCAGCGATAACCAGCGGCTGAAGCTGCAGGCCAGTGCCGACTGGCAACAGGGCCTGACTGCCGATGCCCAGCTCGATTGGCTGGACTTCCCATGGTTGCGCCTGTACCCGCTGGAGACGCCGCCTGACGTCACGCTCAAGCAATTCAATGCCCAGGTGCACTACCGCGATGGCAATTATCAAGGCACCTTCAAGGGTGATCTTGACGGCCCGGCGGGGGCGTTTTCCCTGGCCAGCCCGTTCGAAGGTGATTTGAACCAGGTGAAACTGCCGCAGCTGGCGCTCAGCGCTGGGCAAGGCAAGGCCGAAGGCAGCGTCGCGGTGCGCTTCGCCGATACGCTGGCGTGGGATGTCGACCTGCAGCTCTCGGCGCTCGACCCCGCGTATTGGCTTGCCGAACTGCCCGGCACCCTGGCCGGGCCGCTGCGCAGCAAAGGTGAAATGAAGGGGGATGCACTCAAGCTCGATGCCCAGCTAGACCTTAAAGGCCGCCTCCGCGGGCAGCCGGCAGTGCTCAAGGTCGAAGCCCAAGGGGCAGGGGAAAGTTGGACACTCGGAGCCCTGGCTATCCAGCTGGGTGACAACCGCATCAATGGCAGTGGCAGCCTGCAACAGCGGCTGGCCGGGCGCGTGGATCTCGACTTGCCGCGTTTGGGGCAGCTATGGCCGAGGCTGCAAGGGCAGGTCAAGGGCCGGCTGGACGTCGCCGGGACCTTGAAGGCGCCCCAAGGTACGCTCACTTTGCAGGGCCAGCAGCTGGCGCAGGCCGAAAACCGTATTCAGCGCCTGGACCTGGACGCACGCCTGGACAGCGCCCAGCGTGGTGTGATCGACCTCAAGGCCGGCGGCATTCACCTCGGTGACACGGCACTGGGCACCTTGCAGGCCAATGGCAAAGGCGACATTCGCCAGCAAGCCCTGACCCTGGCGCTCGACGGCCCGCAGCTCAAGCTGGACCTGGGTCTGGACGGCCAGTTGAACAAAGGCGACTGGCGTGGTCGCCTGGCCAGTGGCCGAATCCAGGCCGGAGGCCAGGATTGGCAGTTGCAGGCGCCGGCACGCCTGCAGCGGTTAGCCAGTGGCCAGCTGGATTTTGGCGCCCATTGCTGGCGTTCCGGCCAGGCCAGCCTGTGTGGTGATGACCAGCGCCTGGCACCTGAGCCGCGCTTGCGCTACCACCTTAAACAGTTCCCGCTGGACAGCCTGGCCCAGTGGCTGCCAAAGGACTTTGCCTGGCAGGGCCTGCTGAATGCCGACGTCAACTTGGATATCCCGGCCAGCGGCCCCAAGGGCAGCATTGTTGTGGACGCCAGTGGCGGCACCTTGCGCGTGCGCGACAAGGGGCGTTGGATCGATTTCCCTTATCAGGCGCTGCGCCTGGACAGCACCCTGGCACCTCGGCGCATCGACACCCGCTTGAATTTCCGGGGTGAGCGCCTGGGCGAACTGAGCCTGAATGCCCGCCTCGACCCCTTGGGCAAGAACAAGCCATTGTCGGGCGATTTCCGCCTGGCGGGCCTGGACCTTTCCGTCGCCCGACCGTTCGTGCCCATGGTCGAACGCCTGGCCGGGCAGTTGAATGGCAGCGGAAATTTATCGGGTACGCTGCTTGCACCGCAGGTCAACGGCAACCTGGTACTGAGCCAGGGCGAGGTCAGTGGTGCCGAGCTGCCGGTGAGCCTGCAAGACCTGTCGTTGCAGGCTACGATCGCCGGTGAACAGGTCCAGCTCAACGGCGGTTGGCGCAGTGGCGAAGCGGGGCGCGGCCAACTGTCCGGTAACCTGACCTGGGGGCAGGCCTTAGGCATGGACCTGCGTTTGCAGGGGCAACAATTGCCGGTGACGGTCGAGCCCTATGCGACGCTGGAAGTCGCACCGGACCTGAACCTGCGCCTGGTCGACGACAAGCTGGCGATAACCGGCAAGGTGCAGGTGCCAAAAGGCAAGATCACGGTACGCGAGCTGCCGCCCTCCACGGTGAAGGTGTCTGATGACACCGTTATCGTTGGCCATCAGACCGAAGAGGGCAAGCCGCCCATGGCGATGGCCATGGACATCGATGTCGATGTCGGGCGCGAAAAGCTGTCGTTCAAAGGCTTTGGCCTCACGGCCAACCTGTTGGGCCACGTGCATATCGGTGACAACCTCGATACCCGCGGTGAGCTGAGCCTGGCCGATGGTCGTTACCGCGCCTACGGGCAGCGCCTGACCATACGCCGGGCGCGCTTGCTGTTCGCCGGCCCGCTCGACCAGCCGTACCTGGACATCGAAGCGATTCGCAAAGTCGATGACGTGATTGCCGGTATTCGCTTGAGCGGCAGTGCCGAGCAGCCCACCACGCAGGTGTTCTCCGAACCTGCCATGAGCCAGGAACAGGCGCTGTCGTACCTGGTGCTGGGTCGCCCTTTGGGCACGTCGGGTGAGGACAACAACATGCTCGCCGAGGCCGCGTTGGGCTTGGGCTTGGCAGGCAGTGCCGGCATTACCGGAAGCCTGGCATCGAGCTTGGGTATCGATGACTTCCAGTTGGATACCGAGGGTTCGGGTAACACCACGAGTGTGGTCGCCAGCGGCAACCTGACCGAGAAGCTGAGCTTGCGCTACGGGGTTGGAGTGTTTGAACCGGCCAACACCATCGCGTTGCGCTACAAGTTGAGCCGGATGGTGTACCTGGAGGCGGCCAGCGGGTTGGCGAGCTCGCTGGATATCTTCTACAAACGGGACTTCTGATCGCCGCGGTCAACGGACCGTGGCAGCCTCGACGAACTCATTGGTATCGGGTGTGGGCGGGGGTGTGGGTTTGGCTATGCGCACCGGTGTGATCAGGCTGGTGTACTCCTCGATCAGCCGGTTAAGCGCTTCAGGCGGCTCACTGGCCTGGAACTGCATGCGGATCTGCACCTCGTCAGGGTCACGACTGTCGCCCTGGCGGCCCTGGCCACCAATGGTCACCTTGAAACTGGCGGCGTTCGTCTCGCTGGCCGCCAGCAGTGCTTGCTGCGCCTCGGTGCCCTTCACGCGGACCGACAGGTCAACCTGCATGCGCTCAAGTGCCAGGCCCTTGGGCGACACTAGCGCAAACAAGGGCACACGCATGATGTGCTGCTCATCCATGGCAATTTCGACCATCTTGGCCTTCATGGGCGCACCCAGTGCTTCGGTGTCGCAGTCGAAGAATTGATCGAACAGATTGATGTACTGCTGAGCTATCAGGCTGTTGGTGGCGCTGGCGGCTTCTTGCAGGCCGCGTGTGATCTCGCGCAGGTCGATGGATGTCATGGGGGCGGGGGACTTGTCCAAACGTTCGGCTCCTGGGTCCAGGGGGTGCCCCCTGTTGCGAGGGGGCGATCATTACCGACCTCAGTTGGCAGCAAGTGCCCCAGGCGTTGCTTTACTGCCCGGCGCATTCTGAGCAGCGGGCGCTGGTTTGCTGCCGTTCGCGAGGCCGTTGAGCGTGTCGGCTTGCGAGATCACGTCCGGGCTATTCAGCTTCGCGGACTTGACGACAGTGGGTTTGGTGGCGGCCTCGGTCAGGAAATCGATGACCCTCATCATCGCTTCAGGCGGGTCTTGGCGCTTCAGGGTCGTGCTGAAAGCGTAGCGGGCGCGGGTATCGGTCTTGCGGGTTTGCGTGGACTTGTGGCTGATGCTGCCCTTGACGTTGAGCTTGAACGGCCCCCAACCCAGCGACCCGGTTGCAGATGCGGCCAGGTTCTTGTCGGTCACGTCTTCCGACATCTGGTTGATGGTCAGTTCGAACTCGACATTACCTTCCTCGATGGCGATGTTCGGGTGGGTGATCGCCGCTACCAGCGGCACTTTCATGGTTTTGCTGACGACGCCTTGGTATTCACCCTGTTCATCGACGATGGTTTCGTCGTAGTCGAACTGGATGGCGACGGCCTTGCCTTCCTGAACGCACACTTGCATCAGAAAGTCGGCGTACGACTTGCTCGCGGTAACTTGTGCCTGAACCATGGCTTGCAGGGGGCCTGCGATCATGCGATCCATCGGCAAGGCATTGATGACGGACCCGATGAGGCTGTTGTCTAGGGACATAGCTGGATTCTCTTTTTAATGGGTGCAGCAAACGTGGCCGTCAGTGGCGACCATTAGGGTTATCGCCTAGCGAACATAGGGGGTCCTGTCGGCGGATATTGCCGATCTGCCGCAGGCTCAGGCCGTATTTGTCGGCCAGCAGGCTGCGTGACAAGCCCTCGGCGCTTTCCTGCTGGATCTGTAGGTTGCGCAACTGGCGCATGAAGTGGTCGGCTTTGGGGATTTCCAGGGCCACACCAGCGAAGCGCTTGATCAGCGCATCGAGCGCCTCGGCCGGGAGCACATTCGCGAGCTTGGTGCGCTCGCGGTGCTTGGGGATGTATTTGGGTCTGCCGCCATAGGCGCAGGTGAGCTGGAATGCATTGTCGATACCGATGCAGTCGATCAGCGCTTGCAGTGAGTGGGGTAACTGGCTGATGTCTATCCGGGTAAGGTCTGGTAACTCCATGCGACGCTCCATCGTTCGGTGTAGATGTGGTAAGCGATCACCTGCGGCGTTGTGTCGAAGGTGTGACCGAATTCTCAGGTAGAGCCAAGGTGCGTCGCTAGGCGCCATATAGGCTTGGGTTTGTAGCCTCGTTGAACAGTGTTTGCAGGCAGTGATTTCCCTTCTTGTAGGACATGCCTTCAACTATTCGCTGCAGCCGTTGAATTCCCGCTGTGACACGCCATGACTCACTTGCTGGGGCCAGTGACCTTCAGTCGCACGGATAGATGCTCAACAGGCTTGCGCTTCTCAGGTATGCCTTGGGGGTCGTGCTCATGTCTTGGGGCAGGGCGCGCCAGTCGACCAGCAGGCACAGCGCGCGGAACGCATGCTCGGCGCGTTTTCCTATAATGCGATCGGGAAAATCTCGGCGATAAAGTGCCCGAGTCTGCTTCACTGCGTGCACTTGGTCGGCCTGTGCCAGTGTTTGTCGGGCCAACTCCGGTAACAGGGTTGCCGGCACGGTGAAGTGCACCTGGGTGGCATGAGCCTGCAGGTAACCCGCTTCGCGAACGCTGTACCAGAGTTGTTGCCATTGACTGGATCCGGCGCTGGCCCCCAGTTCATTGCCTAGCTTGAGCAACTGTTCGGTGGGCGCCTGGCGCGTGTCCAGTGCGTAAAGAGGGAGGGGCGTCACAGCAAGGGATGCGAACAGCAGGGATTTGTACATGGTGCCTCCGGCACGGGCGATGAGGGCCCATGCTTTCAGGCGAGTGGCACCACACTAAGCAGGAAATGCAGCGCCAGTGCGGGTGGGCGTTGTATCATTGCCGCGGCTCGTTGCGAGCCTTTTGCCCCTGATGTTGCAAGGAACTTTCAATGACACACGTGCAGCGCCTCAAATATTCACTTCTGATCATCCTGGTGGTACTGGGCCTCATGGTTGGCCTGTCCCACCTGCAAAAGCAGGGCACGATCAGTGAGCAGACCTTCCAGTTGCTGGCGATCGCCATTGCGGTGGTCGTGGTGGTCATCAACGGCATTCTGCGGCGCAAGGTCAAGCCCTGACCTGTGCGGGCCGGCCAGGTGTGGCCGGCCGTACGCTCAGCGTGGGGACGCTTGATCCAGCACGGCGCGGGCCTGGGGGTTGAGGCTGTAACATTTGTCGCTGCCCAGGTTGATGACGCCTTCGGCGCACAGCCGCTTGAGCACTTCGCGTACGCTCAGGAACGACAGCGGAATGTCCAGTTGTTCCAGTTGCGCGTGCACGCCACGCACGCCAATGCTGCGGCCATGGCGGTCGGCCGCATGCAGCGCATCGATCACCTTCAAGCGGATCAGGCTGGTGCGCAAGCCAAAGGTGCGTAAAAGTTCGCGAATCTGTTCGTTACCGACACGTTCTTCGGCGAAAACGTCCTGTCCCTTGGGCGCTTTGCCGGGTACACGTGCAGCCTGCATTGAGGGTTGCGGGTTGTACATGTGAATGCTCCTTTTCGTGGACTAACCCGAAATGTGGTTGCCTCACTTATTAGGACGAATGAGAACGGAAAATCTGCAGCCCGCTCGAAAAAAAATATGCCTGTCCCTGTTCAAGACGTTCTATCGCCTTGTAATACGTAAAATTTTCATTCAGCCATTCGTCTGATCGGGATGACCCCCCGATCCGAGGTGTGCCCGTGTTTTCGATTTCTCGTCCCATAAACAGCGCTGGCCTGGCGGCTGCGCTGGTCGCCTTCAGCACTGCTGCGCTGGCGCAGCCCGCCAGCACGGATGCCAGTGCGCAGATCCGGCGTACCAGCTACGGAGTACCGCACATCGTGGCCAAGGATGAGCGCGGCCTTGGGTATGGCATCGGCTATGCCTACGCACAGGACAACCTGTGCCTGTTGGCCAACGAAGTGCTGACGGTCAGCGGCGAGCGATCGCGGCACTTCGGTGCCAAGGCCAAGACCATCGAGCAACGGGACAACCTTGCCAGCGACCTGTTCTTCACCTGGCTCAATACGGCGAGCGCAGTGGGGGCATTTCTGCAGGCACAACCGGCACCGGTGCGTGACCTGCTCGATGGCTATGCGCGCGGCTTCAACCGTGCCCTCGCCGAGCGTCGCAGCCAAGGCCTGCCGGCAGAGTGCGGGCAGGGTGACTGGGTGCGGCCGATCACCCGCGAAGACTTGGTCAAGTTGACCCGTCGCCTGTTGGCTGAAGGGGGCGTTGGACAGTTCGCCGAGGCGCTGGCAGGGGCGCAGCCGCCCTCATTGACGAGCCAGCGCGAGGCCACAGGCTTTGCCACGGCGTTGGCCCGGCAGGAGCGTTTTGCCTCGGAGCGTGGCAGCAACGCTGTGGCCGTCGGTTCGCAGCGCTCGGCCAATGGCCGTGGCCTGCTGCTGGCCAATCCGCACTTTCCCTGGATGGGCGGCATGCGCTTCTACCAGATGCAACTGACCATACCGGGCCAGCTGAATGTGATGGGGGCGGCACTGCCGGGCTTACCTGTGGTGAATATCGGCTTCAACCGGCATCTGGCTTGGACACATACGGTCGACACGTCAAACCATTTCACCCTTTACCGCCTTCAGCTGGACCCGAAGGATCCGACCCGCTACCTGCTCGATGGCAAGTCTGTGCCGTTGATGCGGCAGGTCGTCAGTGTCACGGTCAAGGCCGAAGATGGCACCTTGAGCCAAGTATCACGCCAAGTTTACAGCTCGGAATTCGGGCCAGTGGTGCAATGGCCGGGGCGCCTGGATTGGGACGCGCGTGCGGCCTACAGCCTGCGCGACGCCAACCTGGACAATACGCGAGTGTTGCAGCAGTGGTACCGCATCAACCGCGCCGACAGCCTGGACGCGTTGAAGGGCTCGGTGCAGCAGTTGCAGGGCATTCCCTGGGTCAACACGCTTGCTGTCGATGAGGGGGGCGGGGCGCTGTACCTGAACCAGTCGGTGGTGCCGTACGTCGACCAGCAACTGCTGAGTGAGTGCGGCGACCCCAAGGCGCAAGGGCGCATGGTGGTGCTCGATGGTTCGCGCAGTGCCTGCCAGTGGAAGGTCGACGCGCAGGCCGCGCAGCCCGGCATCTTCCCCGCACGATTGCTGCCGAGCCTCGCGCGCAAGGACTTCGTGCAGAACTCCAACGACCCTGCCTGGATGGCCAACCCGGCTCAGCCGTTGACCGGGTTTTCGCCGCTGGTCAGCCGTGATGACCAGCCCCTCGGCATGCGTGGGCGTTTTGCCCTGCAGCGCCTGCAAGGCACGGCCAAGCTGGGTGTAGACGACCTGCAGCGCATGGTGATGGATGATGAAGTCTACCTCGCGAGCCTGCTGCTGCCGGACCTGCTGGCGTGGTGCAAGGGTGCCGAGGCAGATGTGCAGCCTGTGTGTGCCAGCCTGGTCGCCTGGAATGGCAAGGCAGACCTGGACAGCGGCGTTGGCCTGGTGCATTTCGAAAACATGCTCGAGGCCCTGGCGGCTCACCCTGAAAGCTGGCGGGTAGCGTTCAACCCGGCCGACCCGCAGCATACGCCGCGTGGCCTGGCGGTCGAGCAGGCGGCAGTGCGCAAACTGCTGCACGAGGCGGCGTTGGCGTCCCAGCAGCAAGTGGCAAAAAGCGGGGTCGGGGGCGACAGCCGTTGGGGGCAGGTGCAGCAGGCTATCGATGGTACGCCGGTGCCTGGCGGGCCGCAGGGGCTTGGGGTGTACAACGCGATCCACAGTGTGCCGCATGGGCCGGGCAAGCGCCTGGTGGTCAGTGGTACCAGCTACCTGCAACTGGTCAGCTTTACCGAACAAGGGCCGGAGGCGCGTGGGCTGCTGGCGTTTTCACAGTCAAGCGAGGTGGGCTCGGCGCATGCGCATGACCAGACCAAGGCATTCTCGGCCAAGCAGCTGGCAGTGATGCCGTTTACCGAAGCGCAGATAAAGGCAGATCCGGCGTATCGCGAGACAGTAATCAGCGAAGGGGATAGATAAGTGAATCTGGGGCTGCTTTGCAGCCCATCGCAGGCAAGCCAGCTCCTACAGGTATGTGCGAATCCCTGGGAATACGCTGTACCTGTAGGAGCTGGCTTGCCTGCGATGGGCTGCGAAGCGGCCCCAGATTTCCGGGTAGTCAGGAAAACTCGAACGGCGTTAACTGAAAGCCCTGTTCATCGACCTGCAGGGTCCAGCCCCGGCGGTCCCAGTCCCCTAGCACAATGCGCCGTGCCGGTTGCCCGTCCACCACCAGCTTGTGAATCGCCGGCCGGTGGGTGTGACCGTGAACCAGCGTCCTGACACCGTGCGCCGCCATCACCTTGGGCACTTCCTCTGGCGTGACGTCGACGATTTCCGTGGCCTTCATGCGCGTTTGCGTGCGGCTTTCACTGCGTAGCTTGCGCGCCAGCTTGTGCCGCGTGGACAGCGGCAGGTGCCGCAGAATCCAAAGGCTCAACGGATTGCGCAGGTAACGACGCAGCTTCATGTAGGCCACGTCCCGCGTGCACAGCGTGTCACCATGCATCAGCAGCACCTGCTCACCGCCCAGTTCGACAACGCTTGGGTCGGCCAGCAAGGTGCAGCCCGCGGCATCGCAAAAGTCCTGACCAATCAGGAAATCACGGTTGCCGTGCATCAGGTAGACCGCCGTACCGCTGTCGCTCAACTGGCGCATGGCCTGGCAGATCGACTGCTGGAACGGCGTCATGGCATCGTCGCCGATCCACGCTTCGAAGAAGTCGCCCAGGATGTAGAGCGCTTTGGCATGCCGCGCACGGCCATCGAGCAGATCAAGAAACGCCCGGGTGATATCCGGGCGTTCTTCTTGCAGGTGCAGATCGGAGATCAGCAGTATCACCCAATGATCTCGGCTTTCTCGATGATCACGTCTTCTTTCGGTACGTCCTGGTGGCCCGCTTTTGAACCGGTGGCGACTTTTTCGATGGCGTCGACGATTTCACGGCCTTCGATCACTTCGCCGAATACCGCGTAGCCCCAACCCTGCACGTTCTTGCCGCTGTGGTTGAGGAAGTCGTTGTTGGAGGCGTTGATGAAGAACTGCGCCGAGGCCGAGTGCGGCTCCATGGTGCGGGCCATGGCGATGGTGTACTTGTCGTTCTTCAGGCCGTTGTCGGCTTCGTTCTGGATGCTGGCACGCTTGTCACGCTTTTCGTTCATGCCTGGCTCGAAACCGCCGCCCTGGATCATGAAGCCCTTGATCACCCGGTGGAACACGGTGTTCGAGTAGTGACCGGCTTCAACGTATGCCAGGAAGTTGGCAACGGTCAGCGGGGCTTTTTCGGCGTTCAGTTGCAGGACGATGTCGCCGTGGTTGGTGCTCAGTTTGACTTTGGACATGCTGAAATTCGCTCTTTCAAGGCATTAAGGAATTAGGGTGCGCAGTACGCGGGTTATCACCTGACGCAGTATCAGGCGATCGCGACACAATGGCGCGCACAGGCCATTTTGCCAGCCTGCGGCAAAAAGCCGTGATAAATCACGCCAGTTTGTCCGAGCCCGGCTGTCAGCAGCTTGACTGCTTCGGCTATGATAGGCCCTTTGATTCAATCGGCCTACCCAGGCCGGACACGTGCATTCAAGGATCCTATGAGCAAGCCCACTGCCGACAACGCGCCCAACGCCGCTGCCAAAGGCGCCCCCGCTGTCCCTGCGAACTTCCTGCGGCCGATCATCCAGGCCGACCTGGACTCGGGCAAGCACAGCAGCATCGTCACCCGCTTCCCGCCGGAGCCCAACGGTTATCTGCACATTGGTCACGCCAAGTCGATCTGCGTGAACTTTGGCCTGGCCAAGGAATTCGGTGGCGTCTGCCACCTGCGTTTCGACGATACCAACCCGGCCAAGGAAGACCAGGAATACATCGACGCCATCCAGAGCGACGTCAAGTGGCTGGGCTTCGACTGGGCCGGCGACGTGCGCTATGCCTCCAACTACTTCGACCAGTTGCACGATTGGGCGGTCGAGCTGATCAAGCGTGGCAAGGCCTATGTCTGCGACCTGACCCCTGATCAGGCCAAGGAATACCGCGGCAACCTCAAGGAGCCTGGCAAGAACAGCCCGTTCCGCGAGCGCAGCGTCGAAGAAAACCTCGACCTGTTCGCACGCATGAAGGCCGGCGAGTTCAAGGACGGCGAGCGCGTGCTGCGGGCCAAGATCGACATGGCGTCGCCGAACATGAACTTGCGCGACCCGATTCTTTACCGCATCCGTCATGCCCACCATCACCAGACCGGTGACAAGTGGTGCATCTACCCCAACTACGACTTCACCCACGGCCAGTCGGACGCCATCGAGGGCATTACCCACTCGATCTGCACCCTGGAGTTCGAAGGGCACCGTCCGCTGTACGACTGGTTCCTCGACAACCTGCCGGTGCCGGCGCACCCACGTCAGTACGAGTTCAGCCGCCTGAACCTGAACTACACCATCACCTCCAAGCGCAAGCTCAAGCAGTTGGTCGATGAGAAACACGTCGACGCCTGGGATGACCCGCGCATGTCGACCCTGTCCGGCTTCCGCCGCCGCGGTTACACGCCGGCGTCGATCCGCAATTTCTGCGAGATGATCGGTACCAACCGTTCCGACGGCGTGGTCGACATGTCGATGCTTGAGTTCAGCATCCGTGACGACCTCGACCGCACCGCGCCACGTGCCATGTGCGTACTGCGCCCGCTGAAAGTGGTCATCACCAACTACCCGGAAGGCCAGGTCGAGCAGCTCGAACTGCCGCGCCACCCGAAGGAAGACATGGGGGTACGTGTCCTACCGTTCGCCCGCGAGCTGTACATCGACCGCGACGACTTCATGGAAGAACCGCCGAAGGGCTACAAGCGCCTGGAACCGGCCGGTGAAGTGCGCCTGCGTGGCAGCTACGTGATCCGCGCTGATGAAGCCATCAAGGATGCCGACGGCAACATCGTCGAACTGCGTTGCTCGTACGACCCGGACACCCTGGGCAAAAACCCGGAAGGCCGCAAGGTCAAGGGTGTGATCCACTGGGTGCCGGCCGCAGGCAGCGTCGAGTGTGAAGTGCGCCTGTACGACCGCCTGTTCCGTTCGCCAAACCCGGAAAAGACCGAAGACGGCGGCAGCTTCCTGGACAACATCAACCCAGATTCGCTGCAAGTGCTGACCGGCTGCCGCGCCGAACCGTCGCTGGGCCAGGCGCAGCCTGAAGACCGCTTCCAGTTCGAGCGCGAAGGCTACTTCTGCGCCGACCTCAAGGACAGCCAGCCGGGTCGCCCGGTGTTCAACCGCACCGTCACCCTGCGTGACTCCTGGGGCAGCTAAGGAACCGTCGTGCTTAACATCTACAACACGCTGAGCAAAACCAAGGAAGCCTTCAAGCCGCTGGATGGCAATAAGGTGCGCATGTACGTGTGCGGCATGACCGTGTACGACTACTGCCACCTTGGCCACGGCCGCAGCATGGTGGCCTTCGACCTGGTCACCCGTTGGCTGCGCAAGAGCGGCTACGAGCTGACCTATGTGCGCAACATCACCGACATCGACGACAAGATCATCAACCGGGCCAACGAGAACGGCGAGACCTTCGACGCGCTGACCGCCCGCATGATCGACGCGATGCACGAAGACGAGCGCCGCCTCAACATCCTGCCGCCGGACCAGGAGCCACGTGCCACCGATCACATCGCGGGCATGCACGCCATGATCCAGACGCTGATCGACAAGGGCTACGCCTACGCGCCGGGTAACGGCGACGTGTACTACCGGGTAGGCAAGTTCGTCGGGTACGGCAAACTGTCGCGCAAGAAGATCGAAGACCTGCGCATCGGTGCCCGCATCGAGGTCGACGAGGCCAAGCAGGACCCGCTCGACTTCGTGCTGTGGAAGGGCGTCAAGCCGGGCGAGCCGAGCTGGGAATCGCCGTGGGGCCCGGGCCGTCCTGGCTGGCACATCGAGTGCTCGGTGATGTCCACCTGCTGCCTGGGCGAGAGCTTCGACATCCACGGTGGTGGCAGCGACCTGGAGTTCCCGCACCACGAGAATGAGATCGCCCAGAGCGAGGCGGCCACCGGCAAGCAGTACGCCAATGCCTGGATGCACTGCGGCATGATCCGTATCAACGGCGAGAAGATGTCCAAGTCGTTGAACAACTTCTTCACCATCCGTGACGTGCTCGAGAAGTATCACCCGGAGGTCGTGCGCTACCTGCTGGTGGCCAGCCACTACCGCAGTGCCATCAACTACTCCGAAGACAGCCTGCGCGATGCAAAAGGCGCGTTGGAGCGCTTCTACCACGCCCTGCGCGGCTTGCCACGAGTGCCGGCCAAGGGCGGCGAGGCGTTTGTCGAGCGCTTCAGCATGGCGATGAACGACGACTTCGGCACCCCGGAAGCCTGCGCCGTGCTGTTTGACCTGGTGCGCGAGATCAATCGCCTGCGCGACAGCGATCCGGACGCGGCAGCGGGCCTTGCCGGTCGCCTGCGTGAGCTGGGCGATGTGCTGGGTGTGCTGCAATTGGAGGCCGACGACTTCCTGCGTGCAGGCGCAGAAGGCAAGGTCGATGCGGCTGAAGTGGAAGCGTTGATCCAGGCGCGCCTGCAGGCGCGTGCAGACAAGAACTGGGCGGAATCCGACCGTGTCCGTGACCAGCTGACCGCCATGGGCGTGGTGCTGGAAGACGGCAAGGGCGGGACTACCTGGCGCTTGGCGGACTGATCAATGGCGCGAGGGGCTGCCACGCAGCCCTTTCGCGACACGCCACTAAGCAGCAGGCAGCGGTTTTCTCCCCAGCACCACTCGCCCTTTCTTCATGCCAACCGCCAGCGCTGACAAAATCAGGGCAATACACAGCCACTCCCAGCCGCTAGGCACCTCATCCACGATCAAGGCTGAGCTGACGATGCCGAATACCGGAATCAGCAGCGACAGCGGCGCTACCGTGGACACCGGGTATTCGCGCAGCAGGTAGTTCCATCCCCAATAGCAGAAGTGCGTCGCGGCATACACCTGGAAGACCAGGGAAAAGACCACGACGGCATTCGTCTGCGCTGCCAGTGCCACGAACGGGGTTGCGCCATGCAGCCACCACGTGAGCGACAGCAAGGGTATTGGCGCAAATAGGCTGGCCCATACCACGAAGGCAAAGATTTCCTTCACCTTTGACAGCTTGATGATGACGTTGCCGATGCTCCAGGCCAGTGCGCTGATCAAGACCAGCAGCAACCCTGTTGTCGTGGTTTTGCCCGGGCTTGCTGCGAGGATGCCAACCAAGCCGGTCGCCGCCAGCCCGATGCCGACCAGTTGCGGGCCGGTCAGGGGCTCGCGAAACAGCAAGCAGCCCCACGCCAGGGTAAAGAATGCACTGAACTGAATCAGCAGCGAGGCGCTGCCCGGTGGCACACCCATGGCGATGCCGAGATTGATCAATGCCCACATGGCTACGCCGAAGATCAGGCCGTAGGCACCTAACCAGCGGACGGCAACCTTGGGGCGCTTGACGAAAAACACCCACGGCAATGCGCACAGCGCGAAGCGTAAGCCGGTGAGCAGCAGTGGGTCGACGTGGGCCAAGCCCAGTTTGGTGATCGGGAAGTTGAGGCCCCATAGGGCTGTGACCAGGACGGCAAGGGTCAGGTGTTTTCTGTGCATGGTTTGGCAATCTTCTGAGGTCGCGGCAGTGCGCCTTGACGCTTCAGTCACTATGCCGCGGTAACGGTTTGGCCCGCTTTCAATTCAAGGTCGAATCTAATTAAAATCAGGCCATGACCTACGTTGACGATACGCTGTACGACGACACGCCTTGTGATGTGGTGGTGACGAGAAAGGCCTTTGCGGACGGCGAACTGTTCCCGATGCATCGCCATGGTCGCGGCCAGTTTGCCTTTGCCGCTTGCGGCGTGATCACGGTTGCAACCGAATCAGGTAATTGGGCCGTGCCGCCGTTACGGGCCATCTGGGTGCCTGCACAAGTGGCCCATGCCATGCAGATGCGTGGCCCGGTGACCATGCTCAATGCCTATATTTGCCCGCAGGCCGCCGAGCGGGTTGGGTTGCCTGGGCATTGTCAGGTGTTTGCGGTTTCCCCTTTGGTGCAGCAGCTGCTTGAAAAGGCGATCGAAGTGCCTGCGCAGTACCCCCTGCAGGGGCGTGATTCCTGCTTGATGGGCTTGCTGCTGCATGAAATTGCCGACATGCCGGCGCTGTCGCTGAATGCGCCGATCCCCGAGGAGCCGCGCCTTGCGCGGGCATGCAGAGCGTTTCTGGCGGCGCCTTCGCTGCAAACAGGCATCGATGGCATGGCGGACTGGGCCTGCATGAGCCGGCGCACCTTCACGCGCCAGTTTCGCGTGTACACCGGGATCAGCTTTATTGAATGGCGCCAGCAGGCATGCTTGCTGGACGCCGTGGTGCGGCTTGGCAAGGGGGAGCCGGTCACCCGCGTCGCGATGGCGCTTGGCTACAGCAGCCCGAGCGCCTTTGCGACCGTGTTCAAGCGCTTGCTGGGCGAGGCGCCCAGCCGCTACTTCGATGCCCCCATCAATGGGCAATGCAGTACCAGCCCGGCGCCGCCCAGTTCGCTGGCGCCTACCTCCAGCGCAAACCCATGAAGGTCGACGATCGCGGCAACGATCGACAGGCCCAGCCCGAAACCTGGGTGCCGGTGACCTTCCTCGCTGCGATAGAACCGCTTGAGTACCGCCGTACGTTCCTCTTCAGGAATTCCCGGGCCGCTGTCTTCGATGGCGATGTGCAGGCCTTGGTCGTCCTGCGTCGCCAGCACGCGCACGCGGCCACCCTCTGGGGTGAACTTGATAGCGTTGCCCACTAGATTGGCCAATGCCTCGAACAGCAGTTCGCGGTCACCGTGCAGCGCCGGTAGCTGCGCGGGCTGCGCAAGTTCCAGGCGGATACCGCCATCCTCCGCCAGCGGCAGGTAGAAGTCGTGCAGCTCTACCAGCAGATCATGCGGGTCGAGTTGTACAAAACCTGCACGCCGCTGACGGTCCTCCAGTTCACTGATGCGCAACAAGCCGCGAAAGCGCGCCATCAAGGTATCGGTTTCGCCAATCGCCTGGTCGAGTGCCTCGGCCTGCGCCGAGTCGGTAGCACTCTGCTGGCGGATTCGGTACAGCTGCGCGCGCAGGCGGGTCAGCGGCGTGCGCAGGTCGTGGGCAATGTTGTCGCACACCCCCTTGACCTCGTGCATCAACCGCTCGATGCGGTCGAGCATGGCATTGACGATGGCGGCAAGCATGTCCAGCTCGTCGCGACGGGCTGACAGCGGCAGCCGGTGGGTGAGGTCGCCGGCGACGATCAACTCGGCCTGGGCCTGAATCGCGCGAATGCGCTTGAGCGGCCTGCGCCGCAGCAGGTACCAGCCGGCAAACCCGGGGATCAAGGTCAGGGAAATACCCCAGAGCAGGGCATGCAGGATGATCCGCGTGACCACGAACAACGAGCCATTGTCCCGTACCAGCACCAGCCAACGGCCATCCTGCACTTTGATGGCCACGGCGTCGCAGCTGTCGCGTGGCATGTGCGGGTCATCGGCGTCCAGGCAGCGTTTGAGCTCATGCACCTTGCCGTCCAAGCCTAGCTCCGAAGGCAGCGTGCGCAGGCGGCCGCCAAGCGGGTTGAGCTGGGCATCGAACAGGCCGTAGGCATCGAAGCTGCGCTCCTCGAACGCCTGGCTGGCAATCAAGGCGTCGTCCAGTTGCTTGCCGCTCATGTGTGCGAACAGGTGCTGGCGCTGCAGCATGGAATGGCGGGTCAGTTTGTTCAGGTAGCTGGAGACCTCGAAGTACAGCACCCCCATCAGGATGCTGCTCCAAGCCACGAACAGAAAGCTGTACAGCGCCAGCAAGCGGCTGGTTGACGAGCTCCAGCCCTTAGACGGGTTCAGCAATGGCATAGCCGGAGCCCCGTACCGTACGGATCAGCGGCGATTGGCCGGGCGAGTCGATCTTCTTGCGCAAGCGGCCGATATGGACGTCGATGAGGTTGGTGCCCGGGTCGAAGTGATAGCCCCAGACTTCTTCGAAGATCATCATCCGCGTGATCACCTGGCCGCTGTGGCGCATCAGGTATTCGAGCAGTTTGTACTCGGTCGGCAGCAGGTTGAGGGTGTGCTCGCCGCGGCGTGCTTCGTGGCTGATCAGGTCCAGCTGCAGGTCGGCGACTTGCAGGCGGGTCTGGGTCATAGGCACGCTGTTGCGGCGCAGCAGCACCTCGACACGGGCGGCCATTTCGTCCGAGGCGAACGGCTTGGTCAAGTAGTCATCCCCCCCGGCACGCAGGCCACGCACGCGTTCGTCAACGTCGGACAGGGCGCTGATCATCAGGATCGGCGTGGCGATTTTCAGGTTGCGCAAGGTCGTGACGATGGTCAAGCCATCGACTTCGGGCAGCATACGGTCCAGGGTAATCAGGTCGTAGCCACCGGCAATCGCCTTGGCCAGGCCTTCCCGGCCATTGTCGGCCCAATCCACGTCCAGGCCGTGGCTGGAGAGTTCGGCGACGATTTCCTGGCCGGTGACGGCGTCGTCTTCGATGGTCAGTACGCGTGGCATGCTGGTTCCTGGGCGGCGAATAGAGGCTTGATTGTGCCAAAGAATAGACAAACGGCGATTTAAGAAAAATTCATCTGGCGGTTCGGGCCCGACCCAGCAGCCAAAAAAAAGGGCATGCCATCATCTGGCATGCCCCTTTGTCAGGCTTGCAAAGCGCCTCAGGCGACCTTGACGATCCAGCCTGCCGGTGCTTCGACGTCACCGCTCTGGATGCCAGTCAGCTCGTTGTAGAGCTTTTGGGTTACCGGGCCGACTTTTTCCAGGTCATGGAAGACGTGCAGCTTGCCGTTGTACTCGATGCCACCGATCGGGGTGATTACCGCAGCGGTACCGCAAGCGCCTGCTTCGGTGAAGCGGTCGAGGTTGTTGATCTCGACATCGCCTTCGATCACTTTCAGGCCCAGGCGCGAGGACGCCAGTTCCATCAGCGACAGGCGGGTGATGCCTGGCAGCACGGAGGCCGACTTCGGAGTCACGAACTCATTGTTGGCGGTGATGCCGAAGAAGTTGGCCGAACCGACTTCCTCGATCTTGGTGTGAGTCAGCGGATCGAGGTAGATGGCGTCGGCGAAGTTGGCTTTCTTGGCTTCAGCACCTGGCTGCAGGCTGGCAGCGTAGTTGCCACCGACTTTGGCCGCGCCGGTGCCTTGCGGGGCGGCACGGTCGAAGCTGGAGATCTGGAAGTTGTGCGGCTTCATGCCGCCTTTGAAGTACGAGCCAACCGGGATGGCGAAGACCGAGAAGATGAACTCGGGGGCGGTGCGCACGCCGATGTTGTCGCCGGTGCCGATCACGAACGGGCGCAGGTACAGGGCGCCTTTGCCATGGGGCGGCACGAAACGCTCGTTGGCCTTGACCACTTGCTTGCACGCTTCGATGAACACATCGGTCGGCACCTGTGGCATCAGCAGGCGGGCGCAGCTGCGCTGCATGCGTGCGGCGTTCTGGTCCGGGCGGAACAGGTTGATCGAGCCGTCCTTGCAACGGTAGGCCTTCAGGCCCTCGAAGCACTGTTGGCCGTAGTGCAGGGCAGTGGAGCCTTCACTGATGTGCAGTACGTTGTCTTCGGTCAGGGTGCCTTTGTCCCACTCGCCATTGCGCCATACGGACAGGTAGCGTTTATCGGTCTTGATGTAGTCGAAACCCAGCTTGTCCCAGTTAATGCTCTCGTTACTCATGACACCCTCGATTGTCTTGCAGATGCCCGATCGCTCGGGCTGCTGTTATATGCGCACCACGCCACGATAATACATCCGTCGCGGATCGGGAACGGCCAGTCACGAAACAGCGTGCGATTGGGTGGGGGGAGGGAGGTGTAGGCCTTGGGTTTTTCAGCGCCTATGAGATCGAGCGCTGCGCGGGCGGCGCTCGATCTCATAGGCGGCGAAGATCAACGCCCCCGCAACCGCTTGCCCCAATCCCCGCCGTGGCTACGGCTACAAGCCTCTTCACTGTCAAAGCGCACATGCCAGGCCGGGTGATCCAGCCGTATCCCCACTTCATCAAGCGCCTGACAGGTCAACGCCAGCATCCGCGCTTTGGCCACCCCAGCCAGCGCTGCAGCTTTGTCTGCCTCGCGCTCAAATACCCAGGTAATGCGCAGGCTGGCAGGAAAACTGTCGGGGTCAAGGTGATGGGTGAGCCAGGTGAACCCTGCCTTGGCCGTTTCGCAGGCCTCCGTCAGGCAAACCACCAGCTCACGCTCCACACGGGCCATTTCGCGCTTACCCATGGCCTTCATTGCGCGGCCTCATCATCGATTTGCTGGCAGAAGCGCAGGCGGTTGCCAAACGGGTCATGGACCTGCATCTGCAGGCCCCAGTCCAGGCGCTCGGCTTCGGGGCGGGCGTAGCCGTAGCGTTTGGCCTGCAGTTCGCGCTCAAGGGCGCGTAGGTCGTCGAGGCGGGCGAACACGGTCGAGCCCGGGGTGGCATCGCCGTGGTGTTCGCTTAGGTGCAGGATCAGCCCATCGCGGTGGATTTGCGCGTACAGGGGCAGGTCCGGGCTGAAGCGGTGTTCCCAGTCCAGGCTGAAGCCGAGGAAGTCGAGGTAGAACTCTTTGGCTTTTTCGACCGAGAAAATACGCAGTACCGGGATGGCGGGGGCGAGCGGCATAGGGCGTCCTTGGCCGTTGATAAAGGTGCAACTGTAGCGTAGATGCGCCGTTGCTTGTGCGTCTGTCGCGCAATGGCCGACGGCAATGGTTGACCACCTGCCAGCCACTGCGTAGCCTTGCCACTTCGAGGTTCTTCGGCCAGGCCGAAGCTAAGACGGGAACGCGGTACAAGCCGCGGCTGCCCCCGCAACTGTAAGCACCGACAACGGGCCGACACAGCCACTGCGCAAGCGCGCGGGAAGGCGTCGCGCCCTCCAGCCCTGTTATTCAAAGCACGGCAGGTACGGTGCGAGCCAGGAGACCTGCCTCGAGGCGATTTCGACTTTCAACCGGGCGGGGTGATCCGGTGGCGAACAAGCCCGGCCGACCTGGCCCGTGGCTTTCGTCCTGCATGCCCGCGCCATCTTGCCAAGGGCATCGCGACATGAAAACACTGGCCAAACTCCCCGTCACCATCGTTACCGGCTTCCTCGGTTCGGGCAAGACCACCTTGCTTCGCCACATGCTCGACAACGCCCAAGGCCGCCGTATCGCGGTGATCGTCAATGAATTTGGCGAACTGGGCATCGATGGCGAGATCCTCAAACAGTGCAGCATCGGTTGCACCGAAGAAGAGGCCAGCGGCCGCGTGTACGAGCTGGCCAATGGCTGCCTGTGCTGCACCGTGCAGGAAGAGTTCTTCCCAGTCATGCGCGAGTTGGTCGCACGCCGTGGCGACCTTGACCACATCCTCATCGAAACCAGTGGCCTGGCGCTGCCAAAGCCGTTGGTACAGGCCTTCCAGTGGCCAGAAATCCGTAACGCCTGCACCGTCGATGCGGTCATTACCGTGGTCGACAGCCCGGCTGTGGCGGCCGGCACCTTTGCCGCCTACCCAGACCAGGTGGACGCACAGCGCAAGCTGGACCCGAACCTGGACCACGAGTCGCCGCTGCACGAACTGTTCGCTGACCAGTTGGCCAGTGCCGACCTGGTGGTGCTGAACAAGGCCGACCTGATCGACGCCGAAGGCCTGGCCAAGGTCCGCGCCGAGGTGGCCGAGGAGCTGCCGCCCGCCGTCAAGGTGATCGAGGCCAGCAGCGGCCGTCTGCCACTGGACGTACTGCTGGGCGTGGGCGCCGAGTCCGAGGTGCACATCGATGGCCGCCGTACCCACCACGATTCACACCACGATGGCGATGATCACGACGATCATGACCACGACGCCTTCGATTCGATCTCCATCGACCTGCCAGAAGCCGACGAAAGCCTGTTGCTCGATGCCCTGACCCAGTTGGTGGTCGAGTTCGGCATCCTGCGCGCCAAAGGTTTCGCCGCCATCCCGGGCAAGCCGATGCGCCTGCTGGTGCAAGGCGTGGGTACCCGCTTCGACAAGCACTTCGACCGCGCCTGGCGTGCCGACGAGCCGCGTATCACGCGCCTGGTGCTGATCGGTCAGGACCTGGATGCCGTGCAGCTCGAAGCGCGTCTGCGCCAGGCCTTGGGCGCCTGACCCATGCACCTGCTGCGGACCCAGCCCGGCGGCTTCGTGCCGGATGACAGCATTGCCGACCTCGGCCAGACACCCGCCGAACTGGTGATCCTCTGCAGCGGCGATTCACACCTGGCATTGCTTGCCGATACCGCCGAGCAATTGCCCGAGGACTACCCCAGCCTGCGCCTGGCCAACCCGATGCAGGTACAGAACCACGCCTCGGTCGACCTGTATGTCGACGAGGTGCTGCGCCATGCCAAGGTCATTGTGGTGTCGCTGCACGGGGGCGTTGGCTACTGGCGCTATGGCGTCGAGCAACTGGTCGCCCTGGCGGCCCGCGGCGTGCAGCTGGTCCTGGTGCCGGGCGATGATCGGCCGGACCCTGAGCTGACCGGCCTAGGCACCGTGACCGGCGATCAGGCCGAACGCCTCTGGCACTACCTGCGCCAGGGCGGCAAGGCCAACGCCCTCAACCTGTTCAACTGCCTGGCCAACCAGTGGCTGGGCCGTGACTATGCGTGGGACGAGCCGCAGCCATTACCACGCACCTCGGTGTATCACCCGGCCAAAGGCAGTGCGCTGCTTGAGGACTGGTACGCGCACTGGCACCCGGAGCATCCGGTGGCACCGTTGCTGTTCTACCGGTCACACCTGCAAGCGGCCAACACCGCGTTCATCGACGTCTTTTGCGAGCGTTTGCTGGCGGCGGGGCTCAACCCCTTGCCGATTGCCGTGGCCAGCCTCAAGGAAAGCGCCTGCTTCGAACAGGTCGAAGCCTGGCTGGATGAAGTCGGCGCGGAGGTGTTGATCAACACCACGGGGTTTGCCTTGTCCAGCCCCGAACGCCCCAACCTGCGCCCGTTCCGCCGCGACATCCCGGTGTTGCAGGCCATTTGCGCGCAGGACAACCAACCGGCGTGGGAAGCCAGCGAGCAGGGCCTGGGCGCGCGTGACCTGGCCATGCACATCGTTTTGCCGGAGCTGGACGGGCGAATCATCACCCGCCCGGTCAGTTTCAAGGACATGGCCTGGCGCAGTGAGCGCAGCCAGTCCGACGTAGTCTGTTACCGCGCCCACCCCGAGCGCATGGATTTTGTCGCCGAGCTCGCTCGGCGCTGGGTAGAGCTGGCCCGGTTAGCCAATGGCCAGAAGCGCGTAGCCTTGGTGTTGGCCAACTACCCGACCCGTGACGGCCGGATTGGCAACGGGGTGGGGCTGGATACGCCGGCAGCGGCCTTGAATATTCTCAAGGCACTGCAGGCAGAAGGGTATCCGTTGGCGGGCCTGCCAGGCACTGGCACGCAGTTGATCCAGCAGTTGCTGGGCGGTGTGACCAATGACCTCGATCACCTGGACCAACGCCCGTGCGCGCAAAGCCTGAGCCTGGATGACTACCAGGCTGCGTTTTCCCGCCTGCCTGAAGCCAACCGCCAGGCAGTGCTGGAGCGCTGGGGGCCCCCGGAGCAAGACCCGATGTACCGCAGTGGCCGCTTGATGGTTGCGGGCTTGCGCTACGGCCTGACCTTCGTCGGCATCCAGCCGGCGCGGGGCTATCAGGTCGATCAGAGTGCGGTGTATCATGACCCTGACCTGGTGCCGCCACACGCGTACTTGGCGTTTCATTTCTGGCTGCGCCATGCCTTTGCCGCCGACGCGGTGATCCACGTCGGCAAGCACGGCAACCTGGAGTGGCTGCCTGGCAAGGGGGTAGGGTTGTCTGCGCAATGCTGGCCAGACGCGCTGCTGGGCCCGCTGCCGAACATCTACCCGTTCATCGTCAACGACCCAGGTGAAGGCGCCCAGGCCAAGCGCCGAACTCAGGCGGTGATCATCGACCACCTGATGCCGCCGCTGACCCGCGCCGAAACCTATGGCCCGCTGCGTCACCTGGAACAACTGGCGGACGAATTCTACGAGGCGCAGCTGCTCGACCCGCGGCGTGCCCGCGAGCTGCAGCGCGACATTCTTGAGCTGGTCAAGGCCAACCACATCGACCGGGAACTGCAACTGGAAGGGCAGCTGGACGATGCCGCTGTGTGGCTGCCGCGTCTGGACACCTACCTGTGTGACCTCAAGGAATCGCAGATTCGCGATGGCTTGCACGTGTTTGGCCAGTCGCCCGAGGGCCGGCTGCGTTTGGACACCCTGTTGGCCTTGCTGCGTGTGGAGCGCGGTGACGGCCGGGGAGGCAATGCCAGCCTGTTGCGAGCACTGGCCAAGGCGCTGGTGCCGGGCTTCGACCCGCTCGATTGCGACCTTGGGCAGCCGTGGCTGGGGCTGCGGCCCGGGCCTTTGCAGGCGATCAGCGACGCGCCATGGCGCACCTGTGGCGATACCCGCGAGCGCCTAGAGCTGCTGGCCTTGCAGGTGATAGAGCAGGCGCTTGGCGGCACGCTGGTGCTGCCCGCCTTGAGCGAATGGCAACCGGTACGTGATGTGGTGCAGGCATTGTGTGACGCGGTGGCGCCGAGCCTGGATGCTTGTGGTGCGGCCGAGATCAACGGCCTGCTGGCGGCCCTGGCCGGCCGTTTCGTGCCGGCCGGCCCGAGTGGCGCGCCAAGCCGCGGTCGCCTGGATGTACTGCCAACCGGGCGCAACTTCTATACCGTGGATGTACGCAACCTGCCCACCAGCACGGCCTGGCGCCTGGGTTTTGCCTCGGCGAGCCTGATTCTCGAGCGCCATCTACAAGACCATGGCGACCACCTGCGCCAGTTGGGCCTATCGGTATGGGGCACCGCGACCATGCGCACCGGCGGCGACGATATCGCCCAGGCTATGGCCCTGATGGGGGTACGCCCGGTGTGGGCTACCGGTAGCCAGCGGGTCGACGATTTCGAAATCTTGCCGCTGAGCCTGCTCGACCGCCCGCGGGTGGACGTAACCTTGCGGGTGTCGGGGTTCTTCCGCGACGCGTTCGGCAACTTGATCCGCCTGTTCGATGCTGCAGTTCAAGCGGTGGCGGCGCTGGATGAGCCTGATGACCTCAACCCGCTGGCAGCGCGTGTGCGCAGTGAGCGTGAGGCACTGCAGGCGCAGGGCGTGCAACCTGAGCAGGCGGCGCGCCAAGCGGGCTGGCGGGTATTCGGAGCCAAGCCCGGTGCCTACGGTGCCGGTGTGCAGAATGCAATCGATGGCCGCTTGTGGCACAGCCGTGACGACTTGGCTGAGGTCTACCTCAACCATGGCGGGTACGCCTATGGCGGCAGTGATGAAGGCACCCCGGCCCGTGAACAGTTCGCCCGCCGCCTGGGGCAGGTCCAGGCGGTACTGCAGAACCAGGATAACCACGAGCATGACCTGCTCGATTCCAACGACTACTACCAGTTCCAGGGTGGCATGCTGGCCGCCTCGGAAACCTTGTCTGGCGCGTCGGTGGCCAGCTACCACGGCGACCACAGCCAGGTCGATCGGCCGCGCATCCGCACCCTCAAGGAGGAGCTCAACCGGGTCATTCGTGCCCGTGCGCTCAACCCCAAGTGGATCGACGGGGTAAAGCGCCATGGCTACAAGGGTGCCTTCGAGATGGCGGCAACGGTCGACAACCTGTTCGCCTTCGATGCCACCACGCACCTGATCGACGACCATCATTATCAGTCGCTGGCCGATGCCTACGTGCTCGACCCGGCGACCCGCGATTTCATGCGCGAGCACAACCCCGAGGCGCTACGCGACCTCACCGAACGCCTGCTGGAGGCCCAGCAACGCGGCCTGTGGGAGGCGCCCGGCGATTACCGCGAAGCCCTTGAGGCGCAACTGCTCGACGGCGAGGAACAGGCTTGAAATGAGTGAACCCGTACAATTTCCGCTGGCCGCCGTGGTCGGTGCCGACGCGCTGAAACTGGCCCTGTGCCTGACCGCCATCGACCCGAAGATCGGGGGCGTGCTGATTGAAGGCCCGCGCGGCATGGCCAAGAGTACCTTGGCCCGTGGTCTCGCCGACCTGCTCGGCGAGGGGCCGTTCGTCACGCTGCCGTTGGGCGCCAGTGAAGAGCGCTTGGTCGGCACCCTCGACCTGGACGCTGTGTTGGGGCAGGGCAAGGCCCAGTTTTCACCCGGTGTGCTGGCCCAGGCCGATGGCGGCGTGCTGTACGTGGACGAGGTCAACCTGTTGCCCGATACCCTCGTCGACCTGTTGCTCGACGTGGCCGCCAGCGGCACCAACCGCATCGAACGTGATGGCATCTCGCACCGGCACAGCGCGCGTTTTGTGCTGATTGGCACCATGAACCCAGAAGAAGGCGAGTTGCGACCGCAGCTGCTTGACCGTTTTGGCTTGAATGTGGCCCTCGAAGGCTTGCCGGAGCCTCAGGCGCGCCAGCAGATCATCCGCCGCCGCCTGGCGTTCGACAGCGACCCCCAGGCCTTCTGCGCGCAATGGGCAACTGCCCAGGCGCAACTGCGCGAGCGCTGCCAGCAGGCGCGCCACGACCTCGCCCAGATTGCCCTGGACGACCAGGCCCTGGCCTGGATCACCGAGCGCTGCTACGCCGCCGGGGTCGATGGCCTGCGGGCGGACCTGGTCTGGCTGCGCGCAGCACGCGCGCACTGTGCCTGGCGCGGCGGCGAGGCCATTGATGAAGCCGATGTCGAGGCGGTGGCCGAGTTCGCTTTGCGCCATCGCCGCCGTGTATCGCCCCAGCAGCCGCCGCCTTCGACACCGCCTGAGACGGGGCAGCAGAGCGCAAACAGCCAGGGCAGCCAAGGCGGGCAGGGTGACTGGGGCGCGCTGCCACCACAGCCAGTGACCAGTGGTGCGCGCCGTGAGGTGCCGAACTGGGCAAAAAAGCCCTGAGCATCCGCCAGCGAAAAGCCCAAGGGACGGATGCCAGGCCACGTGCAGGGCAGTTGAAAGGCGCCAGCCGTGGCCGTGTACACAGCACCACTTCGGGCCGAGTAGCCTGGCTGCCGACTTTGCTCAAGGGGCGGCCACGGCTGCGTGAAGACCTGTGCTGGCAACAGCGCAAGGCTCAGCCTGGCGAACTGTGGCTGGTGATCGTCGACGCCTCGGCCTCAACCCGCCGTCACCAGGCGCTGGCGCAGACCAAAGGTTTGCTGGCGGCGTTGTTCGACCAGGCATACCGTCAGCGGGCGCGGTTGGCCCTGCTGACAGCGAGCGGGCAGACGCCGCAGTGGCAGCGACACGGCCTCAAGGCCTCGGCGGCCTTGCAGCCCTGGTTGCAAGCACTGGGGGCAGGGGGCGGTACACCGTTGATCGCCGCGTTGGAGCAAGCGCGGCAGTGGCTGCAGGCGCGGCAGCAGGCTCACCCTCATGAAGCTGTGCGCTGCCTGGTATTTACCGACGGTCGGCTGCAGCACTCGGATAACGTGCAACCGATGGGCTGTGCCACGTTACTGGTCGACATGGAGCTGGCGCCCGTTCGTCTGGGCCGTGCGCAACAATTGGCTGCGCAACTGCAGGCCGATTATCAGCACCTGGAGCACTTCAAGGTCGTGGATTGAATAACAGTGCGGCGTGATACTGCGACACAATGTCGCAATAAGGTGTCGCAATAAGAAAAGTTGCAGCGGCAGCAACTGAGAAGTTGCACAAGTGCGTGGCAGGGCACGCACTTGGAGGGGCAATCGCAATTACTTCGGCATCGACCACGGTTGCAGGTCATAACCTTTTTCGCACAGCTCGGCGCGCACTTCCTCGATCAGGCTGGCCCATTGCGCAGGGTCGGAATAAATGCGCGAGGACACTTGCTTGCTGCCGATGCGGGTGCTGGTCCGGTCGATCACTGCCAGGCTCAATTCACCAGTACCATTGGGCGCATCCCAGGCTACGCACTGGAAAGGTTCGAAGGCGTGGTCGGCAATCAGCAGTGCTTCGTTGACACGGAGCGGGGCATTCATGGTTCGGTCTCTCTATGGTCCCAAACATCGAAGTGAAGTCCGCGTTGCTATAAATTCGCCTCAATCATCGCGATATGCAGCGCGGGGTTATGTGTACTGATGCTCGTTGTCCGGGGGCAAGTCACACATTGGGTGTAAAAATTTGTGTCAGGGTTGAATCCGTTCTTGCCTGCGCCGCCATGGGATGTCGATAAAGTGCGAAAATTCCCGTCAGGGTTTGTAAAAAAATGATTCGGCAGACAGACGGTACTGGGCACCGTCAAGTTCGTTGCTACTGTTAATTGGGCGCCACAACTTGCTGTTTTACTTCACAAAACCAAACTCTGGCGCCAAGGAACGGTCATGCAGCAACCCGCTTCCCAACGCCGTTTGCTCATCGTCGACCCCTGCGACGACTGCCACCGTTTATTGCCAGGCCTGCGCAGTGCCGGCTGGGATGTGGACAGTTGTATGCTCGGTGCTGCTCTAGACCACGCCTGCGATGTCGGCCTGCTGCGGCTGCAGGCATCGCACCTGCGCCATCCCGACGCAGTCAAGGACATGATCAAGCGCAGCAATACCGAGTGGATCGCCGTGCTCAGCGCCGAGCAGTTGCGCATGCAGAACGTCGGTGATTTTGTCTGCGAGTGGTTTTTCGACTTCCATACCTTGCCGTTCGACGTTTCCCGCGTTCAGGTTACCCTCGGGCGTGCCTTCGGCATGGCGCGGCTGCGTGGCAAGGGTGCGGTGCGGGTGGATGACTCGGTTCACGAGTTGCTGGGTGAGAGCCGGCCGATCCGCGAGTTGCGCAAGCTGTTGGGGAAACTGGCGCCCACCGAGTCGCCGGTTTTGATCCGTGGCGAGAGTGGCACAGGCAAGGAGCTGGTGGCGCGCACCCTGCATCGGCAGTCGCAGCGGCACGATCAGCCATTCATCGCGATCAACTGCGGGGCGATACCCGAGCACCTGATCCAGTCCGAGCTGTTTGGGCACGAGAAGGGTGCCTTTACCGGTGCGCATCAGCGCAAGGCCGGGCGAATAGAGGCGGCGCATGGCGGTACCTTGTTCCTGGACGAGGTGGGTGACTTGCCGTTGGAACTGCAAGCCAACCTGCTGCGCTTTCTGCAGGAAAAACACATTGAACGGGTCGGTGGCAGCCAGCCTATCCCCGTGGATGTGCGGGTGTTGGCGGCGACCCACGTGGACCTTGAAAAAGCCATCGAACAGGGCCGCTTTCGCGAGGACCTGTATTACCGGCTGAATGTGTTGCAGGTGGTGACGGCGCCACTGCGAGACAGGCATGGTGACCTGTCGATGCTGGCCAGCCATTTTGCCCATTTCTACAGCCTGGAGACCGGGCGCAGGCCGCGCTCGTTCAGTGACCATGCGTTGGCGGCCATGGGCCGGCATGACTGGCCGGGCAATGTGCGTGAGCTCGCCAACCGAGTGCGGCGCGGGCTGGTGTTGGCAGAAGGGCGGCAGATCGAGGCGCAGGACCTGGGCTTGCAGATCGAGCAAGAGCAGCCGCCGCTGGGTACCCTGGAGCAGTACAAGCACCGGGCAGAGCGCCAGGCTTTGTGTGATGTGCTTAACCGGCACAGCGACAACTTGAGCATCGCTGCGAAAGTACTCGGGATCTCGCGGCCGACATTCTATCGGCTGCTGCACAAGCACCAGATTCGTTGACGCCTGCCTGTGTAGGAGCAGCCTTGAGCTGCGAAGAGGCCGGTGGCAGCACTTAAGATCTCGGATGCTGCCGCCGGCCTCTTCGCAGCACGAGGCTGCTCCTACAAGGGAG
Source organism: Pseudomonas kermanshahensis (assembly GCF_014269205.2). Lineage (NCBI taxonomy): Bacteria > Pseudomonadati > Pseudomonadota > Gammaproteobacteria > Pseudomonadales > Pseudomonadaceae > Pseudomonas > Pseudomonas kermanshahensis. The sequence continues at coordinate 3,029,811 of NZ_JABWRY020000001.1, read as the reverse complement.
GGCGGTGGCAGTACCTAAGATCTCGGATGCTGCCGCCGGCCTCTTCGCAGCACAAGGCTGCTCCTACAAGGGTGCGATCAATGCGGTGCGCGCGGGATGGTCTTGAGCAGGTCTTCCGGGCTGATATGGCCAACTACTTGGGCCACCGCGCTGCCGGGGGGCGGCAGGTCGATGATGTGGCTTTTCATCTTGCCGACCACATGCATTTCACACGGTTTGCAGTCGAATTTCAGGGTCAGCACTTCGTCGCCCTGAATCAGCTGCATCGGCGCCACCTTGGTGCGCACGCCGGTCACGCCCTTGGCCTGCTTGGGGCACAGGTTGAACGAGAAGCGCAGGCAGTGCTTGGTGATCATCACCGGCACTTCGCCGTGCTCTTCATGGGCCTCGTAGGCCGCGTCGATCAGCTGCACGCCGTGACGGTGGTAGAAATCGCGCGCTTTCTGGTTGTAAACGTTGGCCAGGAACGACAGGTGCGACTCCGGGTACACCGGAGGTGGCGTGGTTTCAGCTTTACGACCGCCGCGCGGATGCGCCTTGACCCGAGCAGCGGTCAGCGCCTCGATGGCTTCACGGCGCAGGGCCTTGAGCTGGGAGTTAGGGATGAAATACGCCTGTGGGGCATCCAGTTCGATGGCGTTGGCGTGGTACTGGGTGGTACCCAGTTGGCCCAACAGGTCGTGCAGTTGGTCCAGCGCCTGTTGCGGCTTGTTGGCCGCGCCGAACGGGCCGTCCAGGGCCACTTGCACGCTGACGCCTTCCTCGCTGCTGACGGTGAGCATCAGCCGCTGCTCGCGCAGCACCGCGTGCCATTCCACACCCACTCGGCGTTCGGCCGACGTGCGCTGCAAGGCCTGTTGCCAGTTGTGGTCGAGGTTGCGCGACAGCGGGTGATTTGGCCGCAGTTTGTACAGGCCGTCAGGCATTTCGTTGGGTTCGACGCGGTAGCGATAGCGCTTCTGGCCGTCTTCCTCGAACTCGCCACGGGGTTCGGCAATGTTGGCGCGGAACCCCACCACCTCGCGCTTGACCAGCACGTTCAGGCCGTCGCCGTTGGTCAGCGGCACGTCAGTGGTGACCAGCATGTCGCGTTTGTTGACCTTTTCCACTACGCCCACCGGCAAGCCGGTGAACGTTGGCGAGTCGAACGCGCCGATGTCGATCTTGCGGTCGCTGACGAAGTAGTCGGTGCTACCGCGGTGGAAGGTCTTGTCCGGGTCTGGGACGAAGAAGTGCTCGGTGCGGCCACTTGACGCGCGGGCCAGGTCCGGGCGGTCTTCGAGGATGGCGTCGAGCTCTTTGCGGTAGTGGGCCGTGATGTTCTTCACATAGCCCATGTCCTTGTAGCGGCCCTCGATCTTGAACGAGCGCACGCCAGCGTCGACCAGGTCGCGCAGGTTGGCGGTCTGGTTGTTGTCCTTCATCGACAACAGGTGCTTCTCGAAGGCCACCACGCGGCCCTGGTCATCCTTCAGGGTGTAGGGCAGGCGGCAGGCTTGTGAGCAGTCGCCACGGTTGGCGCTGCGCCCAGTCTGGGCGTGGGAGATGTTGCACTGGCCGGAAAAGGCCACGCACAGCGCACCGTGAATGAAGAACTCGATGGCGGCGTCGGTTTCGGCGGCAATGGCGCGGATCTGCTGCAGGTTCAGCTCACGGGCCAGTACCAGCTGCGAGAAGCCCGCCTGATCGAGGAACTTGGCGCGCTCTAGGGTACGGATGTCGGTCTGGGTGCTGGCGTGCAGCTCGATCGGTGGGATGTCCAGCTCCATCACCCCCAGGTCCTGCACGATCAAGGCGTCGACGCCCGCGTCGTAGAGCTGATGGATCAGCTTGCGCGCCGGCTCCAGCTCGTTGTCGTGGAGGATGGTGTTGATGGTGGTGAACACGCGTGCATGGTAGCGACGGGCGAACTCGACCAGTTCGGCGATTTCGCTGACTTCGTTGCAGGCGTTATGGCGCGCGCCGAAGCTCGGGCCGCCGATATAGATGGCATCAGCGCCGTGCAGGATCGCTTCGCGAGCGATGGCCACGTCACGGGCAGGGCTGAGCAGTTCCAGGTGATTCTTTGGAAGGGACATGTCGTTATAGTTTCGGGCGGTCACGGTTTAGGCGGGCATTGTAGCGGTGAAACGGGCTGGTGGCATCCCTACGCTGCCCAGAGGCGGCGCGACCTGGAGGTGTAGGAGCGGCCTTGCGTCGCGAAAGGGTCGCGGAGCGGCCCCAGCTGTCTTTGTGAGTGCACCGAATCTGGGGCCGCTTCGCAGCCCTTTCGCGACGCAAGGCCGCTCCTACATGGGGCATGCATGAGCTGGCGTAATCAGCGTTTGGCAGCCATCGCGGTGACTTCCACGCGCATGCCTTCGACCGCCAGCGAGGCCACGCCAACGGCGGCGCGCACGGGCCATGGCTTGCTGAAGAAGCGCTGGTACACCTCGTTGAACGCTGCACGTTCAGCCATGTCGGTGAGGTAGATGGTCAGGTGCAGCACGCGGTCCATGCCGCTGCCGGCTTTTTCCAGGGCTACTTTCAGCGCCTGCAGGGTGCATTCGCTCTGCGCAACGATGTCGCCCAGCTCGAGGCTGCCATCGGCGCGGGTGGGGATCTGGGTGGAGACCAGCACACCGTTGTATTCGGCGACGTCGGACGAAATGGAATCGGCGTCCGGATCGGGGGTGTAGATGATATCTGTGTTTGCCATGGGCGCGTTTGCCTTGCTACGGAAGGAAAGCGGCAAGCGTACGCGAGCAGGCGGCAGGGGTCGAGTCGTTAGGGCGCTGCCGCAGGTACCACTGGCACATGCCAAAAAAACAGGGCGCCTGATAGGCGCCCTGTTTTATGTTGCTTAGGCTTCAGCGTCCCAAGGACGATCGCCTTTCTCATCTTTGACGCGAGTCGGCAGGCCCATCACGTCCAGCGCCTTGAGGAACGGCTCGGCTGGCAGTTCTTCGACGTTGACCATGCGCTTGGCATCCCACTCGCCACGGGCGACCAGCAGGGCGGCAGCCACTGGCGGTACACCGGCGGTGTAGGAAATACCTTGGCTGTCGGTCTCGGCGAAAGCTTCTTCGTGATCCGCCACGTTGTAGATGAACACTTCGCGCGGCTGGCCGTCCTTGGTGCCCTTGACCAGGTCACCGATGCAGGTCTTGCCGGTGTAGCCCGGGGCCAGGGAGGCTGGGTCTGGCAGCACGGCCTTGACCACTTTCAACGGCACCACTTCCAGGCCTTCGGCGGTCTTGACCGGTTGCTCGGAGAGCAGGCCGAGGTTTTTCAGCACGGTGAACACATTGATGTAGTGCTCGCCGAAGCTCATCCAGAAGCGCACGTTCGGCACGTTGAGGTTCTTCGAAATCGAGTGCACTTCATCGTGGCCGGTCAGGTACAGGTTTTGCGAACCTACTACGGGCAGGTCGTCGGTACGCTTGACCTCGAACATGGTGTTGCTGGTCCACCGGCTGTTCTGCCAGCTCCATACTTGCCCGGTGAACTCGCGGAAGTTGATTTCCGGGTCGAAGTTGGTGGCGAAGTACTTGCCATGCGAACCGGCATTGACGTCGAGGATGTCGATCGAATCAATGCTGTCGAAGTATTGCTGCTGCGCAAGTTTTGCGTAGCTGTTCACCACACCCGGGTCGAAACCGACGCCGAGAATGGCGGTAATGTTCTTTTCTTGGCACTCTTCGAGGTGTTTCCACTCGTAGTTGCCGTACCAGGGCGGCGTCTCGCAGATTTTGCCCGGTTCTTCGTGAATCGCGGTGTCCAGGTAGGCGACACCGGTATCGATGCAGGCACGCAGCACCGACATGTTGAGGAAGGCAGAGCCCACGTTGATCACGATCTGCGATTCGGTCTCGCGGATCAGTGCTTTGGTCGCCTCGACATCGAGGGCGTTGAGCGAGAAGGCCTGGATGTCGGCGGGTACCTTGAGGCTACCCTTGGCCTTGACGCTGTCGATGATGGCCTGGCATTTGGAGATGTTCCGCGACGCAATGGCAATACGACCGAGTTCGTCGTTATGCTGCGCGCACTTGTGGGCCACCACCTTGGCGACACCTCCTGCACCAATGATAAGAACGTTCTTCTTCAATTTATCCCTTGCTCCTTACTGAAAGCCGGTCTTACGACAGGCTGGAAACGTAGTCTTCGAAACCGAACTCGCGCACCACCTCGACACTGCCGTCGAGCTGCTTGACCACGATGGATGGCATTTTTAGACCGTTGAACCAGTTTTTCTTGACCATGGTGTAGCCGGCCGTGTCGATGAACGACAGGCGGTCGCCAATGGCCAACGGACGATCGAATTGGTACTCGCCGAAGATGTCACCGGCCAGGCACGATTTGCCGCAGACCATGTAGGTGTGCTCGCCATCGTTGGGGGCCATCTTGGCGTTGAGGCGGTAGATCAGCAGGTCGAGCAGGTGCGCTTCGATCGAGCTGTCGACCACGGCCAGGTGCTTGCCGTTGTACAGGGTGTCGAGCACGGTCACTTCCAGCGAGGCGCTGTTGGTGATGGCGGCTTCGCCCGGTTCCAGGTACACCTGCACGCCGTAGGTTTGCGAGAAGGCTTTAAGGCGCGCGCAAAACGCATCGACTGCATAGTCTTCACCGGTGAAGTGGATGCCGCCACCGAGGCTGACCCACTCGACCTTGTGCAGCAGGTGGCCGAAGCGCTCTTCGATGTGCGTGAGCATCTTGTCGAACAGGCTGAAGTCACCGTTCTCACAGTTGTTGTGGAACATGAAGCCGGAGATCTGCTCGATGACCTTCTCGATCTTCTCCGGGTCCCACTCACCGAGGCGGCTGAACGGGCGTGCCGGGTCGGCGAGCAGGTAGTCGGAGCTGCTGACTTGCGGGTTGACGCGCAGGCCGCGGACCTTGCCTTCGGACTGTTCGGCGAAGCGTTGCAGTTGGCCGATCGAGTTGAAGATGATCTTGTCGCAGTTCTCGAGCATTTCCTCGACTTCGTCGTCGGCCCAGGCAACGCTGTAGGCGTGGGTTTCGCCTGCGAATTTCTGGCGGCCGAGCTTGAGCTCGAACAGCGACGAAGAGGTGGTGCCGTCCATGTATTGCTGCATCAGGTCGAACACCGACCAGGTCGCGAAACACTTGAGGGCGAGCAGCGCCTTGGCACCGGACTTCTCGCGCACGTACGCGATCTTCTCCATGTTGCCCAGCAGCTTGGTTTTATCGATGAGGTAGTACGGCGTCTTGATCATTTAAAGGCCCCCGGCAAGGCCGGCCAAAAAAAGGACACGCATTGTGCCTTCACTCGCTACAGATCGAAAGGGCGAGATGCGCTTTTCGTCAGGCCCGCTGGAATTTTCCCAGGTGCGTGAGGCTCATTAGAACAGGCCTGTGTGACTATCTTGATCTCACGAGAGTTTTTTCTATCCACCCCATTGGACCAGGAACGCAGGCATGAAAATTGGCGTGATCGCCGACACCCACGGTTTATTGCGCCCAGAGGCGGTTGATGCGCTGGTCGGTTGTGCGCTGATCGTGCATGCCGGTGATATCGGCAAACCGGACGTACTGGAGGTGCTGGAGGCACTGGCGCCGGTACGGGTGGTGCGCGGCAACAATGACCTGAAATGGCCTTGGGCGGCGGACTTGCCCGATCAACTGAGCTTCGACATGGGGGGCTTGCAGGCACTCCTGGTGCATGACATCGCCGATGTGCCGGCCAAGCTCGATGAAGCTGTGCGAGTGGTGATCACCGGGCATTCGCACAAGCCGCTGATCGACTGGCGGAACGGGCTGCTGTACCTGAATCCCGGAAGCGCCGGGCCGCGACGGTTCATATTGCCCGTGACGGTGGCGGTAATTGAAATAGAGGGAGAAGCGTTAGTCGCCAACATCATTCCCTTGCTCGATTGACTGCCCCGGCCCCTTCGCGGGCAAGCCCGCTCCTACAGGTCAGAGTTATTCCTGTGGGAGCGGGCTTGCCCGCGAAAGGGCCGGAACAGGTAACCTCAATCGACCTGCTTCAACCAATCCTGAATCTGCGCCAGTGTCGCCGTGGCGCCCCCGCAAACCACTATCAGCACATTGTTGTACTCGGCCAATTTCTTGGCTTCGTAAGCTACCGCCAATGCAGCCCCACACGCGGGCTCCACCAATACCCGATGATCGAGCAAGAATCGCTCGCAGGCTTCCAGCGCGGCACGGTCGCTGACCAGATGGTTGTGCAGCGGATGGTTACGCGCGCATTCCAATGCCTGATCAGCAACGCGCTTCGCACCCAGGGAGGTGGCCACCGAGGCGAGGCGCTCCAGTTCAACCGGGTGGCCTGCTTGCACCGCTGCGTGCAGCGAGGCGGCACCGGTGGTTTCCACTGCCAGCACGGGTACATCATCCCAGCCATTGCGTGTCAGCCCTTCGACTACGCCACTGAGCAATCCGCCTCCGCCGACCGACAGCACCACCGCATCGGGTTTAAGCCCGGTGGCGGCAACTTCGTCGATCAGGCTGGCATGTCCTGCCCACAGCAGTGGGTCGTCGAAGGGGTGAATGAACGCATCGCCGCTGCCGAGCAGGGTCTGGGCCAGCTCGTTGGCCTCCTGCCAGGAGCTGCCATGCACCACCACCTTGGCGCCTTCAAGGCGCAACAGTTGCTTGGCGCGCTCGGTGGTAGTCTCGGGTACCACCACGGTCACCGGTACCCCTAGTTTGCGGCCGGCATACGCCACCGCCAGCCCGGCGTTACCCCCGGACGACGACACAAAATGGCGCGCGCCCCTGGCATGGTGGACTTCGCAGGCATGGCCCACGCCACGCAGCTTGAACGAACCACAAGGCTGCACTGCCTCAAGCTTGAGCCAAACGGTACAGCCTGACGCCAGCGAAAGCGGGCGGGATTCGATCAGCGGCGTCTGTATATGCAAAGTCATCGTTAGCTCCAAGCGTCAGTCTTCACGAGCCGCTGCCGGCTGTTCGCCACGCAACTGCTCCAGGTAGTTGTAAACGGTGTAGCGGGTCACCCCAAGGGCGCTGGCAGCCTTTTCCACGCCGCCTTTGACGATGAACAAGCCACGCTCCTGCATGACCCGCACCGCGTCGACCTTGGCCTGCTTGGTCATCCGGCCTTGGCCGCTGCGTTGCAGCGCGCCCTGGATGATTTCGCTCATCAATAGCGCCATGTCGGCGGGTTCGCTGACCGCTGGCGAGTCGCTCAGGGGCTGCAGCTGCTGCAGAAAATTCATCGCAGCGTCCAGCCCCGTAACGTCGGTATTGATGCAGAGGCTGGCGAACGGGTGGCCGGTGCTGTCGCGGAAAATGGCCGTGGCGCTGCGCAGGGTGCGGCCCTTGAGCGTGGTCGGGTAATCCGGCAAGACCACAGGCGCACAGCCGCGCTGTTCCACGGTGGCCCGCATCAGGGCCTTGAAGCCTAGGTCCTGTTCCGGCGCGGCGAGGATTGGGCTGCCGACCACACGGCCAGAAAGGTGGCCGTTGACGATTGCCACCACGGAGTGTTCCGGGTGGTCGAGGTCGTGCAGGAGGATTTCCATGTTGCGCGCGGCAACGCTGCCCAAGGCCTGGATAGCGGCCTTGAGAACGGTGAGGGTGAGCTGACGTTCTTCAGGGGGAGAGAGCGGCATGAATGCATCGCCAAATTCAACGGTTTGTGCATTTTTACACAATACGTTGAAAATGGCGATGTGAGGGGCGCGTTTACTTGCCCAGTGCTGGCGTACGCGGTGGAATCATGCGGCGCGAGCCAGTGGCCTCGAAGGCCGCGGCGAAGCTCAACAGGTGATTGTCGGTATAGGCGCGGCCGGCGAACGTCAGCCCCACCGGCATGCCGATGTCAGCCATTACGCCCATGGGCACGGTGACGGTCGGTACGCCCAGGTGGCGGATCGCAAGGTTGCCATTGGCCACCCAGATGCCGTTGCTCCAGGCAATGTCGGCCGAAGCCGGGTTGACGTCAGCATCCGCTGGCCCTACGTCGGCCACGGTCGGGAACAGCACCGCGTCCAGGCCCAGGGTGTCCATCCAGTCTTCCAGGTCCAGCTTGCGGGTTTTCTCCAGGCCGCGCAGGCCGTCGGGCAGCGTTTCGATCTGGTCCCAGGTCTTCAGGCCGCGTTTGGCCATGTTGACGTATTCGTCCATGCCGGCGGCCAGGTCGTCCTCACGGTTGGGCAGGGTGCCGGGGTCGTGCGGGAAGATCTTCGGCCCATCGACATCGGCCAGGCGGTTGAGCTTGGGGTCGTCGTTGGCCCGCAGGAAGTCGTCAAAGGCCCAGCCCGACAGCTCCCACAGTTCGTCATGGAGGAATGCCTTGCTGACGATGCCGCGGTTGTACACGGTCGGGGCGCCAGGGCGGTCGCCTTCGCAGTTGGAGACCAGAGGGAAGTCCACTTCGAGCACTTCGGCACCTGCCGCTTCCAACGCCTGGCGCGCTTGTTGCCACAGGTCGATGACGCTGTCGCGGGTGTTGATGCGCTGGCCGGTTGGGCCACCGATACCCGGCTTCTCGGAGGTGCCAGCTTCTGGGTCGGCATTGATGTACATGCGCGGCACGCCAAAGCGTTTGCCCTTGAGCGCGCTGGCATCCACAGCCAGGTCCAGGTACGACGCCGGGCGCACCGAAGAGGCGGCCGGGATCGGTACCCAAGGTTGCAGGCGCCACAAGTCGCCGCGCTTGTCGGCGTCGTCGGCAACCACCACGTCGAGGATTTCCAGCAGGTCGGCCATGGTGCGGGCATAAGGCACCACCACGTCCATGGTCGGGGTCAGCGGCCAGTTGCCACGCACCGAGATCACCCCACGCGAAGGGGTGTAGGCGCACAGGCCGTTGTTCGATGCAGGGCCACGGCCACTGGACCAGGTTTCCTCGGCCAGGCCAAAGGCACTGAAGCTGGCGGCCGTCGCGGTGCCGGCACCGTTGGACGAGCCAGAGGCGAAGGGCGCAGTCAGGTAGGCAGCGTTGTATGGGCTTTCGGCGCGGCCATAGACGCCCCGCTGCATGCCACCGTTGGCCATGGGCGGCATGTTGGTCTTGCCCAGGCACACGGCACCGGCGGCGCGCAGGCGCTCGATGGTGAAGGCGTCGCGCTGGGCGACCAAGTCTTTGAAGGCCGGGCTGCCGGAAGCCGCAGTCAGGCCCTTGACCAGGTAGCTGTCCTTGGCTGTGTAGGGGATGCCGTCCAGCGGGCTCAGGGGCTGGCCCTTGGCGCGGCGGGCGTCGGAGGCTTCAGCCTCCTTCAGTGCGTCTGGGTTGCGTACCACCACGGCGTTCAGTGCGGTAGCGGTGTCGGCGCCATCGTAGGCGTCGATGCGCGCCTGGTAGGCCTTGACCAGCTCGACCGCCGTCGTGCGGCCCGACTCGAGTGCGTCGCGCAGCTCGGCAATGGAAACCTCGGTTACCTCGATCATGCGTTCACCAAAAAGTTTTGCAGGTGGGGGCTAGTGCGAGGAGTGTACAAGAAGGCATTGCCGGACGCAGGTTTGCGCAGGGGCAAATGGTTTTATGCAGGCGAGCATTGTCGGGGCCGCGAGGCGGCCCCGAACGGTCAATCCAGGTCGGCCGCCGAGTGCCGTTCTGGTACTTGGCTGGCTTCATCGCCCCAGGTGCGATTGACCCGTGACCCACGTTGCACGGCGGGCCGCTGGGCGATCTCTTCGGCCCAACGCTGCACGTGGGTGAATTCGTGCACCGCCAGAAACGTTGCTGCGCCATAAAGATTGCCGCGCACCAGCTCGCCATACCAAGGCCACACGGCGATATCGGCGATGCTGTATTCATCGCCGCCCAAATAACGACTTTCGGCCAGGCGGCGGTCGAGCACATCCAGTTGGCGCTTGGCTTCCATGGTGAAGCGGTTGATGGCGTATTCGAACTTTTCCGGGGCGTACACGTAGAAGTGGCCAAAGCCGCCGCCCAGGTAAGGCGCCGCGCCCATCTGCCAGAACAGCCAGTTCAGGCTTTCGGTACGTGCAGCGGCAGACGTGGGCAATAGCGCACCGAACTTTTCCGCCAGGTACAACAGGATCGAGCCCGACTCGAATACCCGTACCGGTGGCTCGACACTGCGGTCGAGCAGGGCAGGGATCTTCGAGTTGGGGTTGACCTGCACGAAGCCGTTGGAAAACTGGTCACCCTCGCCGATGCGGATCAACCAGGCGTCGTATTCAGCGCCGCTGTGGCCCAGGGCGAGTAACTCTTCAAGGGCTATGTTCACCTTCACGCCATTGGGCGTGGCCAGCGAATACAACTGCAAGGGGTGCTTGCCCATTGGCAGCGCCTTGTCATGGGTCGGGCCGGCTACCGGGCGGTTGATGCTGGCGAACTGGCCACCGGAGGCTGCGTCATTGCGCCAGACCTTGGGTGGGGCGTAAGGGTGCTTGCTCATGCAGGGTGCTCCTTCAAGGTCGCGAAAGGGTCAGGTAAAGCGATTGACCTGCATCTATGCCATGGGTTCTCGGAAAAGCGCAATTGCATTGGGCGCGGGCGTTGCGTGCATGCAGGGTTTCATCCAGTTTTCATCTGCCCTTGGCGTCGGCGGCTCTATGCTGGCGCTATCTCTGACCCTGCTCGGAACGGCTGGCGATGAACATCACTCGCAGCGTGTTGGCGCTGGTCCTGCTCGGCGGCCTGTTGGCCCACGCCCAGGCCGCGCCTTGGGTCGCCGGCCTGCACCACATGACCCTGGCCGACCCTGTCGATGATCGCCCGATGCAAGCGTTGGCGTTTTACCCGGCGACAGGTGTGCCCCATAACATGCGCATCGACGGCTATCCGCTCGACGTCGCCGAAGAGGCGCCGGTGGCCCTGGGGCAGTTCCCTTTACTGGTGCTCTCCCACGGCAATACCGGCAGCCCGCTGGCCTTGCATTACCTGGCCACCGCGCTGGCACGGCAGGGTTTTGTGGTCGTGGCGGTGGTGCACCCGGGGGACAACGCCCGCGATCACAGTCGCCTGGGTACCTTGAGCAACCTGTATGGCCGGCCGCTGCAAGTCAGCGCCGCGATCACGGCTGCCCGTAACGACGCGCTGCTTGGGCCCTACCTGAATGATGGCAAGGTAGGTGTCATCGGCTATTCGGCCGGGGGCGAAACGGCGCTGATCGTCTCGGGTGCGCAACCCGACCTGGACCGCCTGCGCCAGTACTGCCTTGAGCGCCCCAGCGATGGCGACGCCTGCAAGACCCATGGCGTGCTGATTGCCGACCGCAGCGAGCTGGCACCGAAGGCCGATTCACGGGTGGGCGCGGCGATGCTGATGGCGCCGCTGAGCCTGCTGTTTGGCCGCCATGCGCTGGCCAGTGTGCGCATCCCGGTGCTGATCTACAGCGGCGACAGCGACCAACTGGTGGCCGTGGACCGCAATGCCGAAGCGTTGTCGCGCAAACTGCCCGTCACGCCGGATTATCGTCTGCTGGCCGGCGCAGGGCATTTCGTGTTCATGGCGCGCTGCGACGAAGAACAACACGCCCGTATGCCGGCGCTGTGCAAGGATGCCGAAGGCGTTGACCGCCGCCATATTCATCACTCGTTGCAACGCGACACCGCAGCGTTCTTCAGCCAGGCCCTCAGCGCACCGCTACCGGATGAGCGCTCAGCTGCGTCGGCTGCGCCGCGCCAGAAGCAGCGTTAAGCCGACGCCTGCCAAGGCGAGCAGGGCGGCAACGCAGAAGATAGAGGCATAGCCCAGGTGCACTGCCACCGCGCCCATCACCGGGCCGGCGATGGCCAAGGCCATGTCGAAAAACACTGCGTAAGCCCCCAACCCAGCGCCGCGGCTGCTGCTAGGCACCTGCTTGATGGCTTCTACGCCCAGTGCCGGGTACACCAGCGACAAGCCAAACCCTGTGAGCCCGGCACCCGCCAACGCCCAAGGCGGCGAGGGTGCCAGCCACAGCAGTCCCAGGCCGACCACTTCGGTGGCCATGCACACCACTGCCACGTTGTAGCCGCCAAACCGGTTGACCGCATTGACGAACAACAGCCGCGAAATGATAAAGCACACGCCGAAGGCGCTCAGGCACCAGGCTGCACCGGCCCAGCCACGTTCCAGGTAATAAAGGGTGACGAACGTGGTCAGCGTGCCATAGCCGATCGACGCCAGTGTCAGCCCCAGGCCACAGGGCGCAACGCGGCCGAACGCAGACCAGAAGGGCAGCCGCTCGCCCCGTACCACCACCACGTCCGGGCGTTTGCGCAGCACCAGCATGGCCAGCAGCGCCAGCACCAGCAAGGTTGGCCCCAGCACGCTGAAGTCCAGGCCATCCACGGCCAGCACGCCGACCGGTGCACCAATGGCGATGGCGCCGTAAGACGCGATACCGTTCCACGAGATCACCCGGGCGGTGTGCTCCGGCCCAACCTGGCTGATGCCCCAGCTCAAGGTGGCCACGCCGATCAGCCCTTGGGCGATGCCCAGCAGCAGGCGCCCGCCCAGCAATAGCGCCAGGCTCAGTAACGGCACGCTCAGGGTCCAGGCCGACAACAGCGTCAGCACCCCGCAACTGGCAATGCCGAGCAAGCCGAAACGAATCGCCTGCTTGCCGCCCAGCGTGTCCGCCACCCGCCCGGCAAAGGGGCGGCTCAGCAGGGTGGCCAGGTACTGCAGGCCAATCGTTATCCCGGCGACAACCGCGCCGAAGCCCAACTGGTCATGCACATAGCTGGGCAACACCGCAATCGGCAGGCCGATGCAGAGGAAGGCAATGAACGTGTAGAAGACGATCGACAGGATCTGCAGGGTGACGTTGGAGGTATTGCTGGCGGGGGCGGGCTGTTGCGCGGTCATGGGCTCTTTCGCGGGCGGGCGGTTGGGCGTTGTTTCATCATGGCCGTTGCGCGAAGGAAATGAAAGCAGGCTAACGAATTATTCCGGGTGAATGACCCATCCATGGGATCCGCCTGGTCAACTCAACGCGACCAGGCGGAGCGCACTACATCAGACCACGACGCCCTGGCTACGCAGGTAGTCGTCATAGGTGCCGCTGAAGTCCACGACACCGTCCGGCGACAGCTCGATGATGCGGGTGGCCAGCGAGGACACGAACTCGCGGTCATGGCTGACGAACAGCAGCGTGCCTGGGTAGTTTTCCAGCGCCAGGTTCAGTGCTTCGATCGATTCCATGTCCAGGTGGTTGGTCGGTTCGTCCATCACCAGCACGTTCGGTTTTTGCAGGATCAGCTTGCCGAACAGCATGCGGCCTTGCTCACCACCGGAAATCACCTTCACCGACTTGAGGATCTCGTCGTTGGAGAACAGCATGCGCCCGAGGGTGCCGCGAATCACCTGCTCACCGGAGGTCCACTGGCCCATCCAGTCGAACAGGCTCAGGTCGTCCTCGAAGTCGTGGGCGTGGTCCTGGGCGTAGTAGCCTACTTCCGCGCTGTCGGTCCACTTCACCGAGCCCGCATCCGGTGTCATTTCGCCAACCAGGGTGCGCAGCAGGGTGGTCTTGCCGATACCGTTGGGGCCGATGATCGCAACGCGCTCGCCAGCTTCGACAGTGATGTCGAAGTTCTTGAACAGAACCTTGTCGTCGAAGGCCTTGGCCATTTTTTCGACCACGACGGCCTGACGGTGCAGCTTCTTGGTCTGCTCGAAGCGGATGAACGGGCTGACCCGGCTCGAGGGTTTGACCTCGGCCAGCTGGATCTTGTCGATCTGCTTGGCGCGCGAGGTGGCCTGCTTGGCCTTGGAGGCGTTGGCCGAGAAGCGGCTGACGAAGGTCTGCAGCTCGGCGATCTGGGCTTTCTTCTTGGCGTTGTCCGACAGCAACTGCTCGCGCGACTGGGTCGCGGCGGTCATGTACTCGTCGTAGTTACCTGGGAACAGGCGCAGCTCACCGTAGTCCAGGTCGGCCATGTGAGTGCAAACGCTGTTCAGGAAGTGCCGGTCGTGGGAAATGATGATCATGGTGCTGTTGCGCGCCGTGAGGATCGTTTCCAGCCAGCGGATGGTGTTGATGTCCAGGTGGTTGGTCGGTTCGTCGAGCAGCAGCACGTCCGGGTCCGAGAACAGCGCCTGGGCCAGCAGCACACGCAGCTTCCAGCCCGGTGCCACTTCGCTCATCGGGCCGAAGTGCTGGTCCAGCGGAATCCCCAGGCCCAGCAGCAGTTCACCGGCGCGCGATTCGGCGGTGTAACCGTCCATCTCGGCGAATTCGGTTTCCAGCTCGGCGACGGCCATGCCGTCTTCCTCGGTCATTTCTGGCAGCGAGTAGATACGATCGCGCTCGGCTTTGACCTTCCACAGCTGGCCGTGGCCCATGATCACCGTATCGATCACGGTGAATTCCTCGTAGGCGAACTGGTCCTGGCGCAGCTTGCCGAGGCGGGTGTTTGGCTCGAGCATGACCTGGCCACCGGACGGCTCAAGGTCGCCGCCGAGGATCTTCATGAAGGTCGACTTACCGCAACCGTTGGCGCCGATGAGGCCGTAGCGGTTGCCGTTGTTGAATTTGACGGAAACGTTTTCAAACAGCGGCTTGGAGCCGAACTGCATGGTGATGTTGGCGGTGGAGATCAAAGGGCTTACCTATCAGTAACTTACGACGCTGGGCTTTCAGCTGATACCGATTTGATACCAATCTTGAGTTTTTCCAGCTCGCTCCAGTCAGAGCTTGAGTTAAGCCAACGGGCATACGTCGACAGCAGCATCTGCACGCTGTGACCTAGCTGTTGGGCGATAAATGCGGGGTTGAGGCCGGACATTAAGCATATTGTCGCATAGGTGTGACGGCAGTTGTATGGGGGACGACGCCTGATCCCCAATTCATTGAGCACAGGCACCCACTGCTTGTGGAGGTCGGACGTCTGTTTCACGTACTCGGCGTTCTTCGAAGGCGGGAACAGAAACGGCGTTTCGGTCACCGCCCCCTTACCATCTCTGCGGCGATCCGCGTATTGCCTGGCGAACTGTATAGCCCGTAAGGCCCTATCGTTCAGCAGCACGAAACGGTCCCGGCCGGTTTTCGTCCTTTCCTCCACCTCGCCCAGGGCGACAGTCCTCTTGACGTGCACCGTCTTTCTTCCCATATCGATCACATCCCACCGTACCGCCAATGCCTCCGACAGTCGGAGGCCGGTGAAGAACATGAACTCGAACAGAGCGGCATAGATCAGGCTAGGCCAGTGCTTGTGCTGATACAGCTTGTCGATGATGCTATTGGCTTCCGCCAGGCTGAATGGGTCGATCTCCTTCTTCGACCGCTTCGGCAGTTCGATCAGCTCGGCGGGATTCTTGACTAGCAGGCCCTCCCGAGTCGCCCCCGCAAGGATCGTCGACAATCGGGTGATCGCATTGCGCTTCACATTTGCCGAAGTCCATTCGGTTTCAATGATGACGCGGCGGAGGAGATTGGTCGTGATCAGGTCGACACGGACCATGGCCAGTCGCGGTACCCAATAGAGGTTCAAGGCGCTTTTGTAGTTGTTGTGCGTACCTTGGGTGATTTCGCGGCTGTCTAGCCAGAGCTGAGCATATTCGCCAAAAGTCGGCTTACCGCCGACCGCAGCTTGCGAGCTGGGGAATAGCTCGGCGTATTTGTCTGGATCAAGCAGGCCAAGCTTGTTGAGGCTGGTTACCTGATCGCGAAGGCTGGATGCAGCCTTGATCCCTTTTTGTGTCGGGGGATAGGGGAGCGTTTCGCATCGACGGATACCGTCCCATGTGAAACGAATGCGGAGGGAGTTGCGGAAGATTTCGACCCCACGGGGTAAACCCATTGGCTTTCCAGCCATTCGTCATACCTCTTTTTGCTGTAAATGATCCGGCCGCCGTGCTTCATCCAGACGCCCGCGGGAATCTTCCCATCCAGGCGTCGGTGTTCTAGGGAGCGTTTAGTGCAGCCGATGAGTTCGGCCATTCGCTGCTCGGTGACCTTGTCTACGTCACTGGTGCTCTCGATATCCATGGGATGGTCTCCACGCCGCCGGTGGCGGCAGGTTGGTGGTCAGGCGGGGATATTCGCTAGCGCCCCATCAGCGATGCTGATGGCTGCCTGGGCGCCGCTGACGTAGGCCGGGTCGAAGCCGCCGGCGTAGTGAATCACTCGCTGGCAAGAATCCAGCTCTTTGCGAACTAGGCGCAGCGCGTGCACCAGCTCTTCCTGCAGGGCGCCCTCGGCTCGGCCGATGTCCCAGAACTCCTGACCCCAATGCCCAGCAGGCGGAGGGTTGCTGTTCTGCTTGCCGAAAGCCATGGCTCCGAGGATTGCGTCACAGAGCAGGCGCTTGTAGATGTTCTCGCCATCGAGGCCGAGGCCACCGCGACGACGCAGAGTGCTCACGACCTCGTCGACGTTGAGGCCGCTGTCCTTGAGCACAATGTCGAGCTGTGGCTTGCCGGGGGTGTAGATCACCAGTGCCAACTTGGCATCAGGCCAGAGGTTGGCGGCCAAGCGCTCCAGGCAGTCGTTCGCGGTGTGGTGGAAGCGTTCTGTTGCGGACATAGGTCATCCTCGCCCGCGCATGTCGGCGGGCTCATGTGATTAAATTGGAGCTCTAAAGGAGAGGTGATATGGGCAAGGAAACCAGGAAGCCGTTCGGCTACGTAGCGGTCACACTGATACCCACTGGTATGGGGTTTGTAATGGGCGGTCTGCTGTCAAAACAGCCTGCATTCATATACAGCGGCCTTGGCTTGGCTATACCGGGGGTGTTGCTGGCTGCGACGCACTTCTTGGCGGTGCGTCGGCGGGCTTGAGTTTTAGGGGATGCGGCTTTGCTTTTGGCTGCAATAGCGCTTTTAATCCACCCCTCACCATAACTAGAGGGATCTTGAAGTGAATGATTGGGTGGACTTTTTCGAGGATTTTCCGGAATACGACGATTCCGATCCTAGTAGCAAAAAAAAGGGGCCGGCTTTGGATAGGGAGCAGGTCCAGCACAGGAAGAACGAGAGAGACGAAGTTCAAGCAATGCTTGATGCCGCTCTTCTTCAGAATCCTCTGAAGAAAGTAAGGTAGTTCGAGCTTGGGCGTCCGCATTAATGGGTTGCGGACGCGACCAGTTCCTTCGGCACCTGGACGGTATCGCCGAGCTTGGCTTTGACCAGGCTTCGACAGAAGGCAATTAGCGCAGTTGGGCCGTAGCACCAGAAACCGGTCCTGCCTGGCCCAGAGCTGTAGCGGAAGTTCGCGTCGGCGAGGTGGGCCTCGTAGTGCAGCCCGCCGTTGTGCTTGTCGATCAGCGGGCCGCCCTGGTCCCAGTTAGTGGATGGTCGAAACCCGAAGCCTTCGGAGGCGCCGCGAATGCTCACGCTGGTGAAGACGCCCCGGGGACTGATAATCGTCAGGTGGTTCTCGGTGTCTTGCTTGTAGCCTTCGGCCATGGCCACCGCCCAGTCCAGCGGCGCACCGATTAGGTTCGATACCCTCACTTCGATCAGGTCGGTCATGCACGTTGCTCCTTCCGACGCTCCACATCGATCTGCTCGTAAAGAGCATCCACTCGCTTCTGCTTGCGGTTAATCGCCTCGGATCGGCTGAGATGGTCCCTCATGGCCTTGTCATATGGCTCGATCTTTTCGATCAGCCGAAGGCGCTCATTCGGGTCTTTCGAGGCGTTGAATTGCTTGGCCAGGCGATCACGCTCGCCGAAGTCGAGGTGATCAAGTGCGCGGTTTTCCTTCTCCATCTCATCGATAACGGCGGCCGATTGCCGATGCCAGCGCAGGTACAGAACATCGCTCTTCTTAGGCTTGATGAAAAAGTGTTGCGACCTGATCCAGTCCACCAAGTCTTCCTTGGTCATTTCGTCGAGCACATCTTTGCGGGTGGCTTTTGTCACAGTTCATACCTCTCATCAATCCAGCGCCCAGGCGCCAGAGCGGGTGTAGGTTCGGGTTGGGTTTCGTGCGGGGAGAGCTGGCGCTCGTTGCCGGCGTGCTGGCAGTTCATCTGCGCGTGCAATCGGCCGAGCTGGCGCATCTCATATGCAAGCCATGCCGAGCTCGCCACGAGCCCGAAAAGCGGCAGCAGGAGGCAGAGGGCGAGGCGGGTCATGGCGTCACCACTCGACGACCCCACCAGCATGATGGCCCGGCGTCTGTGTCGTAGATGGCCAGGCAGAACCAGCCATCACAAACTGGCTTGCTGGGATCCCAGTAGCTGCAATCGGGGTCGCCAGACTCGAAGTAGCGTTCTGCGATATCTTCCGGAGCGTCGGTTTCGAGTTCGACTCGTACTACCTCAAGCCCCTGCTGGGTGACCCAGTCCTTGCTTTTCTCGACGTCGCCCTCGTCGAAGTCGGGCAGGTCCGGGTGCTGAAACATGCCGTATTCGTCACGGCGCACCACTGCCGGCTTGATCAGGCCTTGGCGGTCGAGGCGTTCAATCTCCGCGAGGATCAGCGCACCAGCCTTCACCAGGTCGCGTCGACGATCTGCGCTTGGTTTGAATGTCTCCGGCGGCCATGGCCAATCGGTACTCATGGTCCCGGGCTGCCCAGAGAGACGGGCGTAGACGCTTGCTGCCCTGGCCAGTTCGCCTTTGGTGTAGCCGTCATCGCGATAGAGCGAATAGCCTTTGTCGCTCACCTGCCGCTGGCGCTCGAGCACGACATCCTGCGCCGCGCGGTTTAGGGTGATTCCACTTTTCTCGGGCATGACGATTCCTTGGCCGCCATAACGCGGCAGTAAGTTGTACAAAAAAATGAATGAGTAGAGGTTTTTTGCCCGGTGGTCCGATTCAGCTCACAGTTCGGCCTTTACCGGTTGTGCACTGGTATCGCTTCGCTATGGTGGTCTTTGGCCCTAAACAAAAAGACATCAGTCCTAGGAGGCGGCATGCGCATGCGCGGCGACGTTTATTGGCAGTGGTCGGACCCAACCCTGCACCACCGGGACCATGACGAAACTCTCGATGATGGTACGTTTATCGATGTGCAGGTCCGGCTGTCTCGCACGGGCAACACGCAGATGTTCATCGGCGTCTATGCGGCCTCTGGCGCTGCGATCCACGAGGAAGCTTTCGACTCCCGCCCAGGCGAATCGATGACCAGGGCATTGGCCTGGGGTGTAGGGCGTGCACGCCGGATTGCCACCGAAGGCCTGGCTGCAACGGAAAAGATTGCGGCCTGCTCGAAATAGAGGGACGAGGGGTTACAGCTGGGGTGGAGTACAGATGTGCTCTTTGCGGTTGGCGGCTTACTCGCCCTGATTGGCCAGAGCATTCAGACGCTGGAAGGATGTTCCGGGGATGCCCTGGTAGGGTTGATCCGGCGGAACCGGAACACCGATGTCGGCCAAGGCCTCGCGGATGACCTTGATGCAATCGTCGGAGTCCATCAGGTAGTCTTCTTGCGAACACCGTTCCTGCTCTCGCTCAATGGCGGAGATCAGCATCTCTGGCAGCTCAGCCAGCTTGGCACGAAGCTCGGCCATTTGTTTGTTCCGGCCACTGCAGAGAAACGCCCACTTATCCTCGCGGCGCAAGGCCCTGTGGAGCATCTCGCGGGCCAGCCCGATATCGCCTGCACCGGTCATCGGACCAACCGGAATCATGGGCATCCCAGCCGCCGCCGCGTCCCGCTGCGCCTCTTCTTTGGTCCACCAGAAGGCAGTACCAACCATCCAGGCTATAGGCTCGGGGTGGGGCTGCGGGGTTGGCAGTAGATAGGAGAGCGCGATATCTGGCGCGGTGCACTGGGCTGCATCGATGGCAGCTATGGCCAGGGCGCGGTCGGTCATGGTCGGTACGCCCTTCAGGCGAGTAATGCACGCTGTAGCAGCTTCGACCTGCTGCTCGGTCCAGATGCTGCGCTCTACCAGCATGTAGCCTTCGGGCACGCTGACCATCTCTGTGTTGCTGGATCGGTTTTCTGTGGGCATGGGGATACCTCAAGCGAGACGTTCAAGTTGTTGTTGGATGCGCTGGCCGATCCAGCGGACGACGAAGACGGCCTTGCTGTTACCGATCGCCTTGTAGCGTGGGCCGTCCGGGCATTCGTCCTCGGGTTTGCCGCGATAGGGGATGCGGGTGTGATTGCCGGGAAAGCCCTGGAGCCATTCGCACTCGCGCGGGGTGAGGCGGCGAACACCAGCCTCCCCTTGAATCATTGGCTGGCCCCGGCCGGTACCGTCTTCGCTGGCGTTGAATCCCTCGGCCTTCAGTGTGTGCGTGATATCGTCGGTGATGCACACCGCAACTTGTCCGCCGGCGTTTGGGTGACTGGCGCCGTGACCCATGGCCCGAAGCGTCGGGGCCAAGTCGCCTGCATCGGCTCCGTGATCCTTGCAGCTGAAAGCAAGTAGGGCGTTTTCTTGTCCGCTGTTCCTGCCCAGCGGGTGGACAAGGTCATTCAGCACGTCGGGATCCTGCGTGCCGTGCACCACCAGCATTCCATTCTCAGCATCCTGCTGGGTAGCGCTGCCGGCTGCTTTCCCATTGGCCTGGAGCGTGCCGCTCACAACAAAAGCCTCGGATTCGAAATCTAGCCTTCCGCTGGGGCTGGCGCATGCGTTCCGCGCAGGTGCTATATCGATCGGTCCCGCCGTATTGTTCCCGCCGAATACGGTCAAGCGTCCGTCTGCTGAGTCATTTTCGTCGACGCCTCCAGTGCTTGCTGTAATTGTGCCGGCAGTTGCTTGCCCCTCGCCTCGGCGCGGCGGAGTATCCCGACGCAGGCCTTCGCGCTCAAAAAGTACTTCGAGGGGATCGAACCCTGCTCGAGCACTTGCGACAACGAACACACGGCGGCGTCGTTGGGCCAGGCCGAAATATTGGGCATCCAGAATCCGCCATGCGACTGTTCGCGTGGGTCCATACACACAACCAGCGTCCTTCCATTTGCCCCCTGGCGGTTGGAGTTCTTCGGATTCGCCCACCAGGGCGCCGAGGAAGCAGCCAAACGCGTTGCCTTTGTCGGAGAGGACGCCGGGGACATTTTCCCAGAGACAGGTGGCCTCGGGCTGGCCGCGCTTTGTTCGAACATGGTCAATTGCATCGAGCAGCTCCACGTATTTGATGGTGAGGGCGCCCCGGGGATCGGCCAGACCTTCGCGCATACCGGCCACGCTGAAGGCCTGGCAGGGCGTGCCGCCGACCAGTACCTCGGGCGCCGGAATCTTGCCGGACAGCACCATGGCTGCTAGGCGAGTCATGTCGCCGTGGTTCGGCGTATCTGGGTAGCGGTAGGCCAATACGGCGCAAGGAAACGGCTCGATCTCGGCGTACCACTCGGGACGCCAGCCCAGCGAGTGCCAGGCTACGGTCGCAGCTTCAATGCCGCTGCAGACGCTTCCGTAGGTGGTGGGCATGGTGGCTCCTTGCCTGTATATTAATGGCATTGGTTAAGGTGCAATCTGATGAGCTTCAGAACTGTATTAGCGTTAATGTCAACGGTTGTATATTTATATTGGTTTACCGTTGTAGTCTCTTTCAGAGTGGATGAGCTACTTTCGCTTCCTTTAAATGAGCTAGGAGACTTTCTTGCTGGAGCATTCGGCCCGCTCGCTCTTGCGTGGCTTGTTTTTGGCTATTTTCAGCAAGGTGCTGAACTTAAGCAAGGTACTAGAGCGTTGTTGTTGCAGGCTGATGAACTAAGGTCCTCTGTTGAGCAGCAAACGGAAATGGTTGAGTCTCAAAGGTTAAGCCTGCGTAATCATGAAAGATCTTTGGAGCCGCTGCTGAAATTGACGCATGATGGGAGCAGGGAGATAGAAGGAGACTATTACGATAGCTTTACGCTGCAAAATTTAGGACATTATTGCGAGTCCGTCGAAGTCGTCATAACTATTGCGGATTTAACTCGGAAAGGTTTCGATTTGCAACCGCTTTTTAGTGGCGATTCCACCGGTTTCTACGCTGATCTAAATGAATGTGACGCGGAAATGAATATAAAGTACAAGCGAATTAACGGGTCAATTGGTGCCCAGGCGTTTAAAGTAGAGCATTATTTTGATAGTGCCGATGGTCCGTCGGTTCGCGTTATCAAGCATCCTTTTGTTATGTAGTTGAAACGCGCTGGCGGGTAGCGCTGGAGGGTCAGACGGCGCGAACTTTGAAGGTGAGCATGGCGGTCGCGTCGTCGTTGGAGCACTCCGCCAGCTCTTGATAGGCTCGGTACTTGGTCTGACTGCGGGTTGCTGCCCAAATGCGCCGCACGTAGTGGCGAGCATCGCCAAGCATGTAGCCGACGTCATCCCAGTCGTACATCCCGTTGGTGAGGACTTCCCACCGCTTGAGCGGCAGCGTCTCGGCCATCTCGCCGTACTGCATTTCCCAGGTTGGGTGGTAGTTGCGGATACGCTTCTTCGGGTCGCTGTCGAGGATGACGCCGATGTACTGGCCGCGGTCGGCCATGATGACGCCTGGCTCACCGTTAGCATTACGTGGCGCCCGATCTCGGCCGGAACGTCGTAATGGCGGCGAACGTAGTCGCAGTTGTAGTTGCTCATGGGGCGCTCCTTGATCAGGCCGCCTTGCGCTGGTTGAGAACGCGCTGGCGGGCTGCCTCGTACTCGCTGCTGACGATCTCAACCAGGCCGTCGACATCGCCGTCAGCCGCCTTGCTGCCCAGGTTCAGGTATACGGTACCGTAGGTAAAGCACACCCCGCCACTGAGCCAGATTCCGCCTCGCTCGACGCCGATGGCTTGCCACATTTCGTCCCGGTCGATAGCGTCCGGGCAGTGTGCTTTCCAGAGGTCGTCCAGGCGCTGGTGCTCAGCCTTCTCGGCTGCGCGCACTTCTTGGTCTGTGCCCTTGGCGTGCTTGGCCGCCCGGCGCAGCGAGCGGTAGCCGTATTCGTCTGGCCGGCACCAGTGCACGTCCAGGTCGCGGCTGGCGCTGTGCTTGATGCCGCCGATGTCATTGCGGGTGCCGCTGTACATCGGCGAGGCGTCGGCGCCGAAGGCCTCGCCCAACTTGGTGCGCTGGGCGTCCCAGGCCGCTTTCTTTTCGTCCCAGGCGCGCACGGCGGCCAGGACAGTTGCCGATTCGGTCTTGTAGAAGTAGCTCATGGCTTTCTCCATGCATGCGCCGCCCTCCGTGGCCGGATGCGGCATGGGTGAGTTGGAATAGGAATTGCTCGGAGTGGACAAAGCACATCGAACGGGTATCACGACATGCTCCCGGAAGACCACTGGCTCATGTTTTTCGTAATCGCAGTCGTGGCGGCAGTTGATCTGGTAGCTGCCATGATTTACCTGCGGTTTAAACCATGACACCCAACAGCGGGTACACAGGCACCCTCATGCGGGCATTGTCATGGTGGCAATTTGATTGGGAATGATGTTTCATTCGCCTCAATTTCATTTGAGGCCTGTTCAATGCGCTACGCGATAGCTGCTGCATGGATTGCACTGACATTCGTCACTTCGGTGAGTGCGACTGAAAGCAACAAAGCGCAGCGAGAAAAGATTGATCGCTGCTCAAACGCGGCCTTTCTCGCAGTTTCTGTGATTGAAAGGAATGCTGATGCCAGCAAGCAGCCAGATCACCTACTTGAGGCATTCAAGGCGCTAAAGGCAAACCCAGCTCTCGGAGAGACAATGCCCTACGAGGGGGAGGTACTAGGGGCTTACACGGTTGCACTAAAAGTCGCCGAGGGCATGCAGAGACCATTCGATGCCCGCAAGCATGATTGGCTGATTGCACAATCGGCGTCAGCCTGCACCTTGTGGGTTCCTTACCCGAAATAAGGTTGAATCAGCTCGTCCCCTGGATCCTGCTGAATCATCAGCATGTTCCTTTGGCTGAACTCCAGCGCCACTGATCACATTTCGCGGTCTGCGGCGCTGAGCTTGTTCACTTCGCGTCGAAGGTGCCTAGGGACAGCTTCGCGGCGGTGCCTACCTTGGTGTCGAGAACGGCTTTGAACTCCTGCGCAATGGCCTCGCGCTGCGCTTCTTCGCCGATCCAGCGCAGCTTCAGCACCGGTTGCGAGCCGCCGGTGATGACCGACACGCGCAGGCGGATCACTTGCTCGCCCAGCCCTTCGAACGGGATGACCTTGAAGTCCAGCCAGGCCGGCAGGGTTTCTTTGCTGCTGGCCTCGATCTGGTCCATGGTGCTGCGGCTGGCGCGAGTTTCACTGACTGCGTGATCGCTCTCCGACGAGGCCTTCACGGTGATGGTTCGAACCGCGGCGATCGCTTTGGCGATGCTCATGCTCAGGCCATTCTCATCGGTAGCGGACAGGTGCTGGTTCCAGTCTTCGATCCAGTCGCTCATGGACTTTTGCACCAGGCTCTGGCCGCACACCGCCTGAACGGCGGCGAAAGCAGCGGAAGCTTTGAGGCGCAGCACGGCGCGATCATCGGCATGGCCTGGCTCGTCGGCAGTACCGATGTTGAACAGCACGATGCAGCTCATGTTGTCTTGATCGATGAAGCCGCGCGCCGCTGGCGCCGAGCGCTCGACAACGTAGGCGCTGTAGTCAGCCAGCGAATGGGTGGCGTAGGTGCCACGGAAGCGATTTCGGCCCGCCTGGAAGCGCTCCAGGTCAACCACGTTGAAGTTCTGCGGGACGACGGCAACCTCTCCGAGGGCTGGCAGCGTGATGCCAGCTGCAGCGACGGCGTTTTCTTGGATCAGTTCGAGAGCTTCTTTGCTGAGGGACATGCGCTTTTCCTTGTATGTGCTGAGAGTTACGAGCGTGGGTGTACAGGTGCTTCGTCACGGGTGAAGAGCTGGTCGTGCTTTTCCGGGAACAGAGAGATGTTGCCGCCGGTACCGACGTACATCGGCGTATCGAGGCTGGTATTTTCGCTGCGTGTGCCGCGCTTGGTCGGCACTTTGTAGTCGAGCTTGTGCTTGATCTTTACCTGGTGGGAGTCGCCGATTTGGCTGAAGTCCAAGGTGATGGTGATCTTGCCAGCCTTGCCATGGTCGACGACGCCCGCGGCTACTTCCGACAGGGCGTGGCCAATCTGGCTGGCGAAGGCGCCGCCGTTGAGCTCCTGCAGGAATTCGGTTGTGTCAGTGGGCTTGGACATTGCTGCGTCTCCTGATGGACGATGCCGCTGGGCGGCAGATTGATGTGCTGCTGGCGCCGGCCGTGCCGGACGCGCGCGGTGATGCGTTTCATGCTGTGTTGGCTTCTCGCTTTTCGGTGGTGGTAGGGAAGATGATCTCGAACTCACGCAGCAGCCGTTTTAGCTGCTTATCGGAGATCTCCATCAGCCGCACCACCTGATATCTGGTCAGGCAGAGGTTGCGATAGGCGATGATCTGATCCGCTTTGTCCCTGTCGGCCGCCGGGTCGCTGAGCTTCTTGCCCAGGTTGCCCTTGCCGCGCCTTGGATCTCGCTTGAATTTGAACTGGCCGTCCAAGGCGTAACGGCTCAGGCAGCTCAATGACAGGCCGGTGTATGCAGCGGCTTCGGCATAAGTCATGCGCTTCGCCAGCTCACGCACCTCTTCAATGCGCATCTGGCGTCTTTCAGTTCGGGTGTTCAGCGGAGCGGCTTGCGCTCGTGCCGGCTCAAGATCACGGTGCGCGCGCCGCGGCACATAGCCTTTGGCCGGCAGGCTTTGCACCTGGCCGCCGTCGAGAAAGAAGCTGTCGATGCTCGCATTGAGCTGGGCTAGCACTGCACTGCGCTGGTTTTGATTTGGGCTGCCGATCATTGAAGTCCGCCTCCCTTGCTCGCCGCACCTGCCTCCATCGCGTTAACAAAGCGCATGACGGCCCGATAGGTGAAGGCGTAGCCCTGAACGGCGCCAGTGGAGATCTCCACCACATCCCATTTCCCGTCCTTGCCCGATGCCTGGTACCGCGGGGCGGGCTGGTTGACCTTGGCGTACGCCTCGGCCCTCACTGACTTACTGCGCTCGAGCAAGGCCGCGAGCACTGCAAGCTTCTGCTCGAAAGCAGGGTGCATTGCTGTCTGCATGGGGTGATCCTCGGTAGGGTCAGGCGTGGTACTCGAAGGCCTCGGCCTTGCGAACGATTCGAACTTGGGCGGTGCGGCGCTCCGGCGCGCGACGGTCGCGGCGCATGGGGTCGCTGTCGTCGATCACCGCGTGCATGGTGATAAGCGCGGCCAGGGCGATGCAGATCGGGCTGATGATCTGTTGGCGCATGGCCTTGGTGACCGCCTCGATGCGGCGGCCGGCCTCCAGCTTGAACAGCGCGGCCTCGATTCGGTTGGCTACGGTGCCTGGGCTGACCGCCATCTGGCGGGCGATTTCTTTGGTGGTGAGGCCTTGGGCCACCCACAGCAATGCTTCGAGCTCACGGGGAGCCAGCGCCTTGCCGAGCTGGCCAATCCATGACCCGCAAGTGATCGTTTCCATGAAGTGTCCTCGGTGGGCTGCGTTGGTCGTGACGCTCGCTGCCGTGTACCTCCCGGACCAGGGGAGGGCGAACGTCACGACCGATGCAGCCTGATGATGGGGAACCAGGTGGATCGGGCAGTTATCGTCAGGCTGACGTGCTACTGGTTGTCTAGTGGCCGGCGGCCAGCTCACCACTGCCCAGGTGACGGGCTTTGCGCTAGGCTGAGCGCTCTCACACAACACAGCCAGCAAAGGAGGGCGCAACCTTGGCAGTTTCCGTGGTTGCAAAATTCGTCGCAGACGAGTGGTTCAAAATCATGGCGATTCTTTGTTTCGTGATTTTCGTGGTGTCACTGACAGTAGAGCTGAGGGTCGACAACGTTCTAGTAGGCTTTTTCTCTCTGTCTGGATTGCTGTGGGGTATCGGTGAAATGGCATGTCGGCCATACCGAGAAATCTTGGTAGAGGACTTCGCCGGCCCGGGGTGGGGGAAGCTGTCGGGCAGACCGCGACGCCTCAATGCTCCAGGTTTGATCCTGTTCGTCCTATCAGTCGCAGTTGCTGCACTCGGATGTTTGCGAGGTTGGCCGATGGTATCGGCAATGATCTCGGCTGTTTGATTGGTGATTTCCTGTCTGGCCCTGTCGCCAAGGCCAGCCAGTGAAATCTGTTCTCTCCACCACTCACCGCTACCGAGTCGTCTCTCACCGGCGCCGCACATTTCATGTTCGATGCATTGCCAGTTTGTGTGAGTGGTTTCGCGTGCTTGCATGTGGAAGCACGGCAGCTATCCAGAGGCTGCGTGGTCGACGACTTAGCTTGTCCCGACCCAGGTAATGGCCTGGGTGCGTCGAGGTGGTCACGTCTGGTTGTGTAAAGAGCGGTGGCCTGACATCGGCCTATCTGCTGGTCGGTGTCGATCAGGCAATGACATAAAGTTAACCGGCGGTAATTTTCACGTCAATACCGCCGGTTAATTATTTTTCCATGGGGGCGCGCTAAGATCATCAAAAGCTGTACGGATATACAGTATCGGAGATATGAGATGGGAGCAGCACAAGGATTCGCGACGTCGGTGCCTCGCGAGGAGCTGACTGGCTTGGAAAAGCTAGGGTTGAGGGTTTCGGCGATGATCAACTCACCGCTGGCACAGTTCGGCAGGAAGGTTCTGATCCATCAACTGGAAACGGACAGCGACCAGGATTGGGATGCGATTATCGAGCTGCTTTCAGAGACTGACGGCCTGGAGATGACGTTGCGTGACGACGGATCAGTGATCCTGCAATGGGATGCGCCGACGGATGACGATCGGGTGATCGATAGGGGAGAGGATGTTTCCCGAGTAGAGGCGGAAGAAGCGCCTTTCTGACGGGCAAAAAAAAGCCCGCTCAGGCGGGCTCTTTATCACAAGTAACGGTAGGATTGTGGCGCTGATATTCCGGACCCTAGGTCAGCTAGACTCAAAGGATGCTCATATAAGTTGGCCTCTCCAACTTTGATGGCAAAAGCTTTTTCTCGTCCATCAAAGTATTCGCTGAAAAATCTTTTGGTTATGCCTGCGTGTGCCGAGGTTCTTCTCCACACCGTATCTGGCCGTCCCTCAATGATAGAATCGATCGAGAACTCGCCGATTACCTTTCCAACGGGTAAAGTTGCATAAACAATTACTTTGGTCACGCCTTCTTTTTTGAAAATATTTTTACGAAACTCAAATTTCTTTTGCCCGTTAAAAATTTTGTCGGCGAATTCAGGCTTGATGGATAATAAGACGTTCATTGATTTCGCCCATGGTGATGATGGAATTAAATTCTTGGTCGCTTAGCTCAATGCAACTCCAGCGAATATTTTCATTGATGCCAGCTATGTCGATCAGTTTACCTCGATTAGGGCGTTTATTCAATGCGATATTATAAGTAAATTTCAGTATGAATGGGTTCTGTCGTTTGGTGTAAAATTCAATCAGCTGACTTTCAGGGAAAACACTGTGAGGTCGGCAATAATTTAAGAAGTCTTCGACGTCTGTGAACTGGTTCATATTTGCCGTTTCTTCAACAACGCATATGGAGGTAGCTACGGCCCTGAATCGGGCGGCTCCTTGACCATCTCCAGTTCTATACATAACAAGGATGTCACCTTGTTTCATTGCTGCTATAGGCGGCATGTTGCATAGGTAAACTTTGTGAATGCTATTGGTATACGATACATCCCGAACAATCAACCGGGGATCCTCGTTACACAAAATTGAGTCGGGGAACATTAGAGAGTGATATTGCGGGTAGATTGCTAGTAGCCACTTGTTATGCTCGGCGGGCTTGATGCAGGGAAAATCTTGCGAAGGTATGCCTGAAGTAGCGCGAAGATACTTTACTAGAACTTGTTCAGTACCGTTCGCGGTATGCTTTACCCCATGCAGTAAGAATCCATGCCTTTTAAAAAGGTTGATCAATCCGCTATGTTTTTCAAAAACGGTAACGTATGCATCATCTAGGTTATGAAGAACCATGTGGTCGAGTATTTTCTTGATAAATCGCTCACCTAACTTAGTTCCGTGTGCGTTGATTTTCATGGTGCCGATTTTTAGATGGCGACCCGATGGGAGGCGGGGCGAAACATCGGTGACCGCGCCATCCTCAATTTTGAGATACAGAAATCCAGCAATTCCAGTACCGTCATCCCCTGTAAAGACATAGGCGCTTGAACCTTCTGCAGCCTTTCGCGAAAACCACTCACCGATCTCCTTGTAATCTGCTTTGAGGGAGTCAAAGAAGTCGTCTTGGAAGTTGATATTAGTGAAGGGGGTGTACAGAAGGTTCATTCTGACTTCCTATGTCTGATTAGATGGTTGGCATTTTATATTTTTAGATTTTTCGAGCATTCCAGACGAGCAAGACCTTGGCGTGAATTGTCACATCGTCGATCCGAGCAGACTGCTTTTCATAGTTACGGTTGTCAGAAATGAGCCAAACATGATCCTCATCCTTCCGCTGCAGGCGCTTGATCAACAGATCTCCATGCCAGGTGAGCACATACACGCCTTCACCTTGGTAGTCGTTCACCCCGCGGTCGACGATCACGGGATCTTTGTCGTTGATGGTGCCTTCCATGCTCTGACCCCAGCCCGTGATCATGGCCAGGGCCTTGGCAGCGGTGTAGGTCACGCCTTTCTCGCGCAGCACCTCTTCGCGGATGACTACATTCCTGATGACTTCGCTGTACTCGGCTGGCACCTGGCCGTGGCCCATGGCTGCCCGGATGTCGTACTGGGGGATTGAGATATCGCCATGGCCTGGCGCGACCATAATCGCAGCCTGGCTGGCCGCCTCTGGTGTAGTCGAGGCTTCGGACAGGCTGTCAGCTACTGCTCTCGCAATCTTGTCCTGGGCCGTTGCATCCAGTGACTTGCCACCATGCTTGCGCAGCATCTCCAGGACCTTTTCAGCTGCCGTGCTCCCGGAGTCCTCAGCGCTTTTCACCTGGGCGCCCCGCATCTGCGAGAGCTCAGCAGCCAGCCGAGGACTGAACCGATCCACGGGCTCCTGCAGAAGCTTGGACAGTACAACGGCGAATTTCGCATTCAGCGGGTTGGTGCCATTCAGGTACATGGCAACGCCCGCCGGCGAAATGTCGGCAGCCTCAGCCACCTTTGCCTGCGTCAGGCCCAGAGCATTTTTCTTCTGAGTGAACAGCCTTTTGGCTGCCTCGCACTCTGCCTTCAGTTCGGGGGAGAGATCTTTCTTTTTCGTCATGCGCGGAATTTAACCGGAGGTTAATTTGACTGCCTCAACCGCCGGTATTGAAGAATTGCTAACCGGCGGTTAATATCATGTGCATTCACCACTGAGGCAATGCCATGAACCGAACACTGCTTCCTGAGCTTGTTGAGCGCATCGGCCAGACCGCTGTCGCCAAGGGGCTTGATGTGAGCGCCCCAGCCATCGCGAAGGCGATGAAGGCTGGCCGGGTGATCTTTGTGATCGAGAACGAGGACGGGACGTTGTCTGGGGAGGAGGTGCGCCCCTTTCCGAGACGTCCTCTACCGCACCGGCCAGCATCTGACGAGACGAAGTATGTGTGACCTGGTCTTGCGCAAGTAGATGACCGAAACACCTGCGAATCCATCCAGTAGTCGAATCGCAGGCGAAAAAAAACCGCCTGGCAGGGCGGCTTCTTCACAACTTTCAACGAGGTCGATTATGCACTCCACAATCGATGCTAGCAACACCAGGGCTGTCGCGTCATTTATTGGCAATTCGCCAAATCTGTCGCGTCAGGTGATGTCCACCCGGGAGGTGGCGAAATTGACCGGGAAGGGGCACGACAATGTGCTCCGTGATGCTCGCCGGCTGGTTGCAGAGGGTGTCCTCAAATCTGAGGAGACCCCCTATCAGCATCCACAGAACGGCCAGTCCTACCCAGAGTTCCTGCTGTGCCAGCGCGACTCGTTGGTGCTGGTCTCCGGATACAGCTCCCAGCTCCGGGCCAAGATCATTGATCGCTGGCAAGAGCTTGAAGCGCGAGTGGTCGGCCAAGTGCAGATCCCACAAACCTTCGCCGAGGCGCTGCGCCTTGCAGCAGATCAGGCTGAGCAGAACCTACAGCTTCACCAAGTAATCGAGAAGCAGGCCCCGAAGGTTGCCGCCATTGAGCGTTTGGCAGCTGCCGGTGGTGCAATTTGCATCACGGACGCGGCCAAGCAACTACAGGTTCAGCCCTCGAAACTGTTCGAGTGGCTTGAGCAGAACCGGTGGATTTACCGTCGGCGCGGCTCCAAACGCTGGATTGCTTATCAGCCGCGCATCGCTGCGGGGCACATGAAGCACAAGGTAACCGCGTTGAAGCCTGACCCCGAGACCGGTGTTGAGCGCGCTGCATTCGATCCTCTGGTGACGCCCAAGGGGCTGGCGCGGCTGGCTGAGCTGAAGGCCGGAGGATCGCTGTGAGTGTTCAAGCTATGACCTGGGCCCTGGCGATTCCAAAGTCGTCGCTGGAGAACCCAGCTGCTCGCCATGTGCTGCTCTGCCTGGCCAATTATGCGGGTAGCGATGGGCGCGGCGCCTTCCCATCTGCAGGGACTCTCTCTGAAGACACAGGCCTGTCTGAGCGCACAGTGCGCCTCAAGCTGGACGAGTTGGCAGCTGCTGGCTGGATCGCAGAAGGCAACCAGGCAATCGCTGCTGCATACATCGATCGTCGTGATCGACGTCCGGTCGTTTTCGACCTGCAGCTTAAGCGGGGTGCATCTGCTGCACCTCGTTCTGAACGGGGTGCAGGAAACCGCACGGGGTGCAGCTCACAGCAGAACGGGGTGCAGGAAAAGGCAGAACGGGGTGCAGCAGCTGCACCCAATCCGTCATTGAACCAATCTACTCACTCTACGCGTGAGCCATTCGAAATGTTCCTCGAGTGGGTTCCAGATCAAGATCAGTTGCAGGCCTATGCGGTGATGGCTGGCCTTACCCTGAAGAACTTCTCGGCCGAGGCCATCTCCGGGTTCGTCATCCACCACGATGCCAAAGGCACTGTGCAAACCGAGAAGCAGTGGATCGCAGCGCTGGTGGGCTGGGTGAGGCGTGATCTGGCACGTGCAGCAGGCTCGGTATCCGGCCGCCCAGGGCAACAGTCTGGCGGGCTCGACGATGACGACACTTCCTGGATCGATAATGGGCGTGCCCAATGAACCCTGTTTCAGTAGTCGCGCACGGGCTGTGGGCCAAGGTTCAATCCGGTCAGCACATCCCTGCAGGCTACAAGCTGCCCGATGACGTCAAGGCCGAGCTCAATCGGAAGACAGCGGAAGTGATCAACGACCTGTTCCGCGACCTTCGCTCGATTTGTACAGCCTGGAAACAGGCATGGCCAGACCAAGCCACCTACAACGCTTCCAAGCAGCAATGGCTGACCGCCTTTCTCGAAGCAGGCATCTGCAGCCCCGAGCAGCTGCAGTTTGGCCTGATGCGCTGCCGCCAGGCAGGAGCACCGTTCATCCCGCCACCTGGCGAATTCATCCAGTGGTGCCAGCCGTCGCCGGAAATGCTTGGGCTCCCATCGCTGGCGAAGGCCTTTCGTGAGGCTTGCCGCAATGCCCACCCGGCAATGGCGGGGAAGGGCAAGTGGAGTCACGACGCTGTCTGGCATGCCGCCAAGGAGTGTGGATTCGAGAACCTCAACAAGCTCCCTTCAGATGCCAGTTCGAAGCTGTTCGAGCGCAACTACGCGATCGCTGTGCGCCGACTGGTCGCTGGCGAGCCGCTGCAAGCCATGCCATTGGCACTTCCTGCCGAAGTTGCCGCCCGGCGCACCCCCGAAGTCGGCCAGTCCGCATTGGCAGCCATGCGAGATCGCTTGGCCGGCCGATGACCACCCCACCTGCAAGGAGGCTAGACCCCATGCGGCAAACCAAATTGACAAAGGCCGCGCGCGGCCGGGAGTGCCAGGTGCGCATCCCAGGCGTGTGCAACGGCAACCCCGAGACCACCGTCCTCGCGCACTACCGATTGGCTGGGACCTGCGGCGTCGGGAAGAAGCCGCACGACCTGCAAGGCGCCTGGTGTTGCAGTGCCTGCCATGACGCCTGTGACGGGCGTAGCCGGGCCGTTGATCGTGACACCGCCCGCCAGTACCACGCCGAGGGCGTGATGCGCACCCAGGCACAGCTGATCGGCGAGGGAGTGCTGGTCGCATGAAGCCGCCCTCCAGCCGCCACAGCAAACCCAGAAAGCCGCGCGCAAAACCCGTCGACCGGGAAGGGCAGGAGCAGGCTGCGCTCATGCAGGAGATTGAATTGTGCTATCCCGAAGTTTTCGAGCTGATTTACCACGTCCCGAACGGTGGCCACCGAGTGAAGGCGGTCGCCGTGAAGCTGAAGGCTCAAGGCGTGAAGGCGGGCATTCCCGACCTGGTCCTGCCCATGGCGCGCGGTGGCTATTTCGGCCTGTACATCGAATTCAAGGCGACCGTTGACCCGGCGCCCGTTTCTCCCAGCCAGCAGGCCTGCATTCGCCGCCTGAACGGGCAGGGTTATCTCGCCATCGTGTGCCAAGGGCACTTCGACGCTATGGAGCAGCTGCGGGCCTACCTGCTGTTGCCAAGAACGGAGGTTGCAGCATGACCAATACCGCCGCTGTGAAAATCAGCGATGCAGAGATTCGCCGGCAGGCCGCCGGCCAGGTGCGTGACCTGCGCGCCTTGGGAAACAAAGGCCTGTACTTCCGGTTTCACCGGTCCCGCGAACGCGGGTCGTGGTACCTGATCCACAAGGGCGTGTGGAACCTGATCGGCTCCTATCCTGAGCTGAGCGCTGCCAAGGTGGCAGCCGCACTGCCGGACATCCGCTTGCGCGTAGAAGCGGGTGAGGGGTCGAGCCTGTCGAGCTGGGTGCTAACCGGTGAGCTGCTGGCCTGGTTCGCTGAGCGCATGTCCCGTGACCGCAGCCTTTCGGCCAAGCGTAAGAGCACGGCGGCGTCGGCTATCAAGCAGCACCTGACGCCGCGCCTGGGCGAAACGCCACTGGCCCAGATCGACAAAGCGCTGCTAGACCGCGAGCTGATGTGGCCGCTGCAAGAGTCGCTTTCGATCGACTACGTGCGCCTGGTATTTCAGTTGCTCGCGTTGGCCTTCCGGCAGGCCGCCAAACTCGGCCTGCTCAGCTCCAATCCCATGGCCGGCATTCGCTTTGGCGACTTCTCGAAGGCCAAGGTCACGGTCAAGCCGTCGCGGCTGCGCGGTGTGCACCTGGAAGACCTGATATCGCGCATGAAGAGCACCCTGGCGAACCTCCCGCAGCATGGCGTACTGGCCCTGATGATGCTGTGCCACGGTACCCGGCTGGGTGAAACCCGACTGGCCCGCTGGAACCACATCAGCCTGGCCGAGCGGGAGTGGTTCATTCCTGCCGAGCACACCAAGACCGGCGTGCAGCACCGACTGCCACTGACCGACCAGGTGCGCTTCCTGCTGATGGCTTACCGCGAGATCCAGCGCAAGCAGGGCTATCACGGCCAGTTCCTGTTCCCGGGCCGACAGGGCAAGCCTATGAGTGAAGCGAAGGCCTCTGCTGTGTTCACGGTCCTGGGGCAAGGCGAATGGACCAGCCACGACCTACGCAAGCTGGCCCGTACCGGCTGGGCTGACCTGGGTGTTGACCACCTGGTGGGCGAGCTGCTGATCAACCATGCCATGGGCCACAACGTGAAGGTGTACATCCAGTCCGACGTGATGGCCCGCAAGCGTGAGGCGCTGGAGAAGTGGCACGCACACCTTGATCAGAAAGGTTTCGAGTCGGTTCACGGCTTGACCGGTGATAGATCAATGGATTCATGGATTCTCTCGCGGGCCGCAGAACGTGCGGGTTTCGACGGATTTCCGGTATCCACCATAAGCGAGGATTCGAAATGAGAAATCCGGGCAAGTCCCGCGCCCCTCTGCTGTTCCTCGATGGCGGCATTCGTGGTGTCGGCGTCCCTGGGATGGTGATCATCGACGAGTTCTTTGACATCACCTCGGAGATCGCCGGTTCGAAACGGCAGCCTCCACGGCCTTGGTTGAAGGCCAAGAAGGGGCGTCGAGCAGAATGAGGAAAAGCCACGGCCCGGCTTTCAAGAAGGCCATAGTTGATTTGGATGTATGCCCTCTGTGCCGTGGGAGAGCGGTCACAAAGAGCCTGTTCTACGAGATGCCCTGCGGCCACTGCAACGGCTCTGGCTGGGTGGAGGCGGCCACTGGCGAAGCCCTGCCGCTGGATGAGCTGGTGACCCAGCTCAGCATGAGGCTTCGGGCAGCGCTCCGGCAGATCGAGCAGATGAAGAGCCCTCAGGCATCCGGGCCTGAGGCGACATATCAGGGAAGCAACCGGCGCGGCGCCGGCGGCACCAACTACACCGGCGATTGAGGGGGAAGTGCATGAGCAATGTAGAAAGAACGGCTGAGGATCTGCTGGAACACTGGGGGCGCTGGGTGGTGCTTGGATCGGGAGTGTCGTGCTGCGCATCGCGGGAGAACACCATACTCGACCCGATAATCACCGACGACGACGCGCTATTCATTGATCGCCTTGTCGGGCGACTTCGAAGCCGCTATCCAGAATGCGGCCAGGTCATCATTAAGTACTACACCTCCCGCGACGCCTCGCTTAGGGATGTCGGTAAGAAGCTGGGCTTCGGCGAAGAGAAGACGCGGCAGCTTTGGAAAGCCGGTGTGGCCTGGGTCGATGGTGCGCTGGATACCCGGCGCGAAGCAGCTTGACAGCCCCGGGGAGCATCTGTACATTTCACGTTACTTTGCGGTTTTTCCGCGTGCAAAGCCCGTTCTGAGGAGCGGGCTTTTTGCTGTCTGGGGTAGGCTTCCCAGTGCTAAGGACGAACAACATGGATGAACTAAGCCCAACTGTTTGGTTTCCCGTAGTCACCCTGGTCGTAGGGATGATGCTCAAAGCGGTTTTCGATGTCCTGATAGAAGGCAGGAAGGCGGCAGTTGAGAAAGCAGTGCGCTTCGAAAAGCGCAAAGAAGCAATTCTAATGCAGCGTATTGAATCTCAACGAAAGACGCTGGGTGATCTTCAGGTGGCTATTTCCATTCTGGTTCGATGCTCCTCGTTAGGTCACATTTCGGATGCAGACGTTTTTCACAAGACCGGGATTTGGGGCAAGGGTATGCTGCCAGAGGACTTAAACGAGCAAACCCGAGCCGCGTTCCGCGAGGTATCGCTGATAAAGGTCAGGGTTCACGATAGTCAGCTAAGAGCTGCAGTCGATGATCTATCGGAACTCTGCTCTCGAGTGCCGTTTGCCAGCTCGTTCAAAGAGTCGGAAAGCACTGTGTTCGCCGCTGGTAATCGGTTCGCGATAGTCAATGAAATGATTGGAGAGACCTTGAGGGCTTTGGAAGGCGATGAACAGGCACTCTTGGTTTAAAGCTGCAGCCCACACCTAAAACATAGACACACTCAAGCCTCAGCATCCGCTGGGGCTTTTCGTTTTTGGAGACATCGATGGACCCGACCGACCTCGGCCCAGGCACAGCCACCTGGCTGGGCGGAACGGGCACTGTATTGCTCGGCGGCTTCCTGTGGCTGAGGAAGTTCCTCTCGAAAGATGCCGCAGACCGCGCAATGGATAACGCCGATATCGGCACCGTCCGCCGCTTGAATGAATTGCTCGACTCCGAGCGCGAAGCCCGCAAGCTGGCAGAAGCCCGCGCTGATCAGTTCGCCAAAGAGCGCAATGATCTGGCGATATCGGTCGGCCGCCTGGAGGGCAACATCCTCGCCTTGACCAGGCAGGTTGAGCAGCTGACCGACAAGGTCACCACGCAAAGCGAGGAGATCTCGCGGCTTCGCGCTCAGCTTGGAGGTGCCAAGTGATGGACAAATGCGCATTAGAATTCATAGCCCGGCGCTGGTGGCGACGGGCTGAGGTATGGGTCATCGCCATACTGCTTATCGCGGGTGGCGCGGTACTGGGTTGGCAGTCGGCTTATTGGGCCATGACGAGCACCCAGGCACGTCAGGTCGACGAGATTCGCCAAGCCTACGACGCCGCCATGACTGAGCGTGATAAGCGCCTGGATGAGCTGACCAGCAAGGCCGAGAATGCCGCGACCAAGGCAGCGAAGGCAGCAACCACCGCGACTCAGGCAGCCGACAAGGCCGATGAGGCGCTTAATAGAGTGACGCAGTGATGGCCAGACTCAAGACCCTGGGCTCACGCATCAAGGAAAGCGCAGGATCACGGGTCAAGACGGTCACGCCAGGCAGCTGGCGGAGCGGAATGAGCAGCTCCCAGCGTGGTTACGACTACAAGTGGCAGAAGGCCCGCGAGCAGTACCTCAACGACAATCCGCTCTGCGTCTTCTGCGAGCGGAACGGCCGCACTGCCGCTGCAAAGGTGGTCGACCACATCATTGCTCACCGTGGGGACATGACTCTCTTCTGGGATCAGGCCAACTGGCAGAGCCTCTGCAAGCCTTGCCACGACTCGGTCAAGCAGGCCGAGGAGGTAGCTGGCCTGGGCGGCTGAGTCATCCGGGGATCGTCGGAATCCATCCGAGTGGTACCGAGGCACGTCACTGACGTGCCTCTAAGGGGTAGGGGGGCAAAAGCTAGGGATTCTCATCTAACTAGACCGCCTCCGACCCCACGTACACATTTTTTCCCGTTTCAGGAAAAGTTAACCATGGCTTTAACCGACAAGAAGCGGCGGTTTGTTGACGCTTTGCTGTCGGGGGCCACAAATCGTGAGGCGGCGATTGCTGCCGGATATTCGGAGAAGACCGCGTCGCAAGCGGGCTCCAAGCTAGCCAAGGACCCCGACGTGCTCGCAGAGGTCGGGCGACGCCTGAAGCAAAAGCAGGCAACCAGCACCGAAGTTAAACCTGCGCGAAAAGTTAAAGCTGAACAGCCGGAATTTGAGCAGCCCGGCGAGGTATCTCTCACAGAGACCGACGACCCGCGAGCCTTCCTTACTGAGCTGATGAACGCCGAGGGCGCCGACATGCGTATGCGACTGGAAGCGGCCAAGACGCTGATGCCTTATGTGCACGGCAAGGTCGCTGACCAGGGCAAGAAAGAGCAGAAGGCCGAGGCCGCCAAACAGGTCGGTAAAGGCAAGTACTCCCAAGGCAAGCCACCCCTCTCCGTAGTGAAGAATTGACCTATGCAATGGACAACGGCCTGCCCGGATTGGTGGAGGTGCCTGGCTGCGGGCGAATCAATCATCCCTGAGCCGCTGTTTCCAGACGAAGCTGAAGCCGGCCTCGATGTGTTCAAGGGGCTGAAGATCGTCGATGCCCCGGGCAGCCCCACCATTGAAGCCGCTTGCGCACCCTGGGTCTTGGCGTTTGCCGGGGCCATCTTCGGCAGCTACAACAGCGAGACCGGCGAACGTCTGATTCGGGAGGTGATGCTCTGCATCCCGAAAAAAAACAGTAAATCCACGATTGCAGCAGGGATCATGCTGACAGCACTGATCCGCAACTGGCGCCTTTCAGCTGAGTTCATCATTCTGGCGCCGACTAAGGAGATTGCCGACAACTCGTTCATCCCGGCCAAGGACATGGTCAACAATGACGACGAGCTGAAAGCGCTGCTGCATGTCCAGCCGCACCTGCGGCTGATCACTCATCGTGAGACCGGCGCCACCTTGAAGGTGGTGGCTGCGGATAGCGACGTGGTTGGCGGCAAGAAGGCGGTCGGCGTCCTCATCGATGAGGCTTGGCTATTCGGCAAGAACCCCAAAGCCGCTGACATGATCCGGGAGGCTACTGGTGGTCTGCTGTCGCGACCTGAAGGCTTCATCATCTGGCTGACGACCCAGTCAAACGAGCCACCGGCTGGTGTGTTCCGCTCCAAGCTCAACTACGCTCGCGGCGTGCGTGATGGCCGGATCGACGACAACCGTTTCCTGCCGATCATCTATGAGTTCTCTCAAGAGATGATCAAGAGCGGCGAGGCGAGGAAGCCTGAGAACTTCCACCTGGTCAATCCCAACATCGACTACTCGGTTGACCGACCTACGCTTGAGCGCCTGTTTATGCAGGCTGAACTGGACGGCGAGGCTGAGCTACGCGGCTTCCTGGCCAAGCACCTCAACATCGAAATCGGCCTCGCACTGATGTCCGACGCCT
Source organism: Pseudomonas kermanshahensis (assembly GCF_014269205.2). NCBI lineage: Bacteria > Pseudomonadati > Pseudomonadota > Gammaproteobacteria > Pseudomonadales > Pseudomonadaceae > Pseudomonas > Pseudomonas kermanshahensis. Next base: position 2,991,005 of record NZ_JABWRY020000001.1, on the reverse strand, counting down.
GGGTCGGCGCGGAGTTCTGGGAGCCCCAAAGTACAAGCTGGCTCAGCCTTGATGAAATCCTCACGCGATGCGAGGTAATCGATGTTGGCGGCGACGGTGGCGGTTTGGATGACTTGCTCGGTCTTGCAGTGATTGGGCGGGAGTCTGGTACCCGAAGATGGTTCCACTGGGCTCACGCCTGGGCCCACCCCTCCGTCCTAGAACGGCGCAAATCTGAGGCACCGCGCCTCCGGGACCTGGAAAAAGCCGGTGACCTGACGATTGTCGAGCGTATCGGTGATGACGTGGAGCAGTTCGCAGCCATTGTTGCCCGCGTCAATGCAACTGGATTGCTGGATAAGGTGGGGCTCGACCCGGCAGGGATCGGCGCAGTTCTTGATGCCCTGGCCGACGCAGACGTTGAAGAAGACAAGATCGTCGGTATTTCCCAGGGCTGGAAGCTTACCGGTGCAATCAAGACCACTGAGCGGAAGCTCGCCGAGGGCACCTTGTTGCACTGCGGCCAGCCGCTGATGGCTTGGTCATGCGGCAACGCCAAAGGGGTGCCCTCGGCGAACGCCTTCCTGATCACCAAGCAGGCCTCGGGCACGGCAAAGATCGACCCGCTGATGGCTACATTCAACGCCGTTTCTCTGATCAGCCTCAATCCTGAGGGGCGCGGGGGAATGGACAACTTTATGGCTGGCATTCGGGACCCACTGATCGCATGAACGCATTTCATATTTTCATCGCCTGCGCAGTGGTCGCTTTCTGCTTGGCATGCAGCGGGGTCTGGATGCTGGCTGGTACCGGCTGGGCTTTGCTGGCCGGATCGCTGAGCTTCTTCTGCATCGCTGGCTTCATCCGCAGAGGGCTTGTCAGTGATTAAAACCCTATCCCAGGCTTTAGGCGCTGCTGCCACCAAGCCCTCAGCCAGTATGAGCGAATGGCTGGGCAAGACCATCAAGCTGTCGGATGGCGGTTTCTGGAGTGCCTTTAATGGCGCCCAGTCCAGTAGTGGTAAGTCAGTCAGCGTCGACAAGGCCATGCGCTTGTCCACCGTGTGGGCATGCGTCCGTATCATCTCGACCTCGGTAGCCGGCTTGCCGCTGAGCATCTACCGGCGGATGCCCGATGGTAGCCGAGAGAGTGCCCGTGATTTCCCGCTGTACGACGTTGTGCACAACAGCCCCAACGAAGACATGGCTGCCTTTCATTTCTGGCAGGCAGTCGTCGCCTCGATGCTGCTGTGGGGCAACGCCTACTGCGAGATCCATCGCTCCGCTGGGCGCGTCATTGCCCTGGACTTCCTGATGCCGTCGAGAGTCGACCTTGAGTTCGACGACGATGGACGACTCAGGTATTTCTTCAGGCCCCGAAAGGGAGCGCGCCGAGAGATCCAGCGGCAGGACATGCTTCACATCCCAGCCTTCACCCTGGATGGCCGAGTTGGCCTTTCTGCTATTCGGTACGGCGCGGATGTGTTCGGTTCTGCGATGTCTGCAGATGATGCCGCCAATAGCACATTCCGCAACGGCATGATGCCCACAGTCGCTTTTTCGGTCGACAAGACGCTTAACCCGGCTCAGCGCGTCCAGTTTCGTGAGTACGTTAAGACAATCTCCGGGGCATTGAATGCCGGCAAGAGCCCAGTACTTGAGCAGGGCGTGAAGCCGGAGATGATCGGGATCAACCCTGCCGATGCGCAGTTGCTGGAGTCGAGAGGGCATAGCATCGAGGAAATTTGCCGATGGTTCGGCGTTCCGCCCTGGATGGTGATGAAGACCGACAAGGGCAGCAACTGGGGGACCGGCCTGGAGCAACAGCAGATCGCGTTTCTTACGTACTGCATCATGTCCTTCACAGCGCCGATCGAGCAGTGCGTGAACAAGTGGTGCATGACGGCGGTTGACCGGATCAAATTCTACGCCGAGTACTCACTTGAAGCGTTCCTGCGTGCGGACAGCGCCGGTCGGGCAGCCTATCTCAGCACGATGGGCCAGAACGGCTACCTGACCCGAAACGAAGGGCGGCGGAAAGAGAACCTTCCAAGCATGCCAGGTGGCGACGTGCTGACCGTGCAATCGAATCTGGTGCCGCTGGACCAGCTGGGTAAGCAAGACGATGGGCAGGCCGCAAGGGCCGCTCTGATGAACTGGCTCCAACAGCCCGAAAAGTAAATCACGGGAGTAATCCATGAAGCACAAGATCCAGTCTCGCGGCCTGCGCAGCGAGATGAGCCCGCGCGCGCTCGACAAATGGAATCCCGCGATCCAGGCGGCCGTCGAGAACACCTCAGACACCATCACCGTGTACGGCGTGATCGGCGAAGACTGGTATGGCGAGGGCGTCACGCTGAAACGAATCGACGCCGCCTTGCGGGCGATCGGCGAGCGTGATGTCACCGTCTACATCAACTCGCCAGGCGGTGACATGTTCGAAGGCATTGCCATTTACAACCGCCTTCAAGAACACAGCCACGAGGTCACCACTAAGGTGCTCGGCATGGCGGCGAGCGCTGCTTCGATTGTCTTCCTCGCGGGGAAGAAGCGAGAGGTGGCCAGCAGCGCCTTCCTCATGATCCACAACTGCTGGACCTGGCTCGCCGGCAATCGCAACTACCTCCGTGATATCGCCGACGATATGCAGGAGTTCGATGCCGCGATGGCTGACCTCTACGCCGAGACGAGTGGGCAGTCGGCGGAGGACATGGCCGAGCTGATGGACGACGAAACCTATATCCGTGGTAAGCGCGCCGTGGAGCTTGGCCTGGCGACTGGGGTGTTGTCTTCCAGCGAAGTTACCGAACGCGAAACCGAGGACGCGGCCCAGAACAATGCGCTCAAGGCCATGGATGTCGCTCTGGCCAAGGGGGGGATGCCTCGATCCGAGCGCCGCGAACTGTTCGCCAATTTCAAGTCCGGCATGCCTCGCGCTCCCGGCGGGGGCACGCATAACGCTGCCTCGACCGATAAGCCCAGCGCTGTCGCGCCAGACCTCTCCGCCTCTCTGAGCGCGGCAACCAATCTCCTCAATTCTCTGAAAGGAAAGTGACCATGGACTTTGAAGCCCAAGTCAAGGAACTCAACGCCAGCCTCAAGGGCATTGGCGATCAGATCAAAAGCCAGGCCGAGGCGACCGAGAAGCAAATCAAGGCTTCCGGTGAAATGAATACCGAAACGCGTGCCAAGGTCGATGAACTGCTGACCAAGCAGGGCGAACTTCAGGCGCGCCTGGGCGAGGCAGAGCAGAAACTGGTGAATGCAAGCCGGGATCGGAGCCATCAGGAAGAGCCGCAGAAATCGGTAGGCGCTCTCGTGATCGAGAGCGAAGAACTGAAGGACATGAACTCGTCCTTCCGTGGTTCCCGCCGTGTCTCCGTGCCGCGCGCGGCCATCACTACCGCAACCGGCGGTGACCTGGTGCAGACTCAGCGCTTGCCGGGGATCATTGCCCCGCCTCAGCGCCGACTGACCGTCCGCGACCTGGTCGCGCCAGGTACCACCGAATCGAACTCCATCGAGTACGTCCGTGAAACCGGCTTCGTCAATAACGCCCGCACTGTGGCGGAGAACACTGCCAAGCCGTACTCCGACCTGACCTTCGGCCTGGCCACGGCGAACGTGCGGACCATCGCCCATTTATTCAAAGCCAGCCGCCAGATGCTGGACGACGCCAAGGCACTGCAGAGCTATATCGACGGTCGTGCACGCTACGGCCTCACCATGGCGGAAGAAGCTCAATTGCTTTACGGCAACGGCACTGGCGTGAACCTGCAGGGCCTCATGACCGTTGCTCAACTGTACGCCGCCCCGGCTGGTGTAGCTGTAGTGGGCGAGCAGCGCATTGACCGCCTGCGCCTGGCGCTGCTGCAGGCCGAACTGGCCGAGTTCCCATCCGACGGCATCGTGCTCAACCCGATCGATTGGGCGGCCATTGAGCTGACTAAGGACGGCGAGGGGCGCTACATCATCGGCCAGCCTCAGGAAGGCACCAACGCGAAACTCTGGAATCGCCCTGTGGTTTCTACCCAGGCCATGACACAGAACGACTTCCTCGTCGGTGCGTTCAAGCTCGGCGCCCAGATCTTCGACCGCATGGAAATCGAAGTGCTGATCTCGACCGAGAACGGTGATGACTTCGAGAAAAACATGGCAACGATTCGCGCTGAAGAGCGCCTGGCCTTTGCCATCTATCGCGACGAAGCGTTTGTCACTGGCCCGCTGGTCACGCCTTAACCCTTCCGCAACGCGGCGCCAGAAATGGCGTCCCAATGGAGTAATCCAATGGCACGTAAACAGGAAACACCAGCATCCACGACTGATGCGAAGGATCCAGTCTCGACCGTTGATACCAGCAGCGGCCCGTCTGGGGCTGCCGGTTCGCCTCTTTCGCCTGGCGGTGCGATCGGTCCAGCTAGCGGTGACCCTGGCAATTCGGGTGTCCCCGTAGTTGCTCCAGGCCAAGCGGAAGGCTCAAACCAGGTGCTGCCAGAAGCGCAAATGGCTGCTGGCACTGGGTCGGATGTCGTCACGGGCGGTCAGGGTGCCAGCGCTGGCATCGCCGCAGCTGACGCTGCGGCATCCGAAGACGCCAACCAGGCCGCATCATCCTTGGTCGACAGCAGCACCGGCGCTGATTCATTGGCACCAGAGGATCAGGTGAAGCTCAATCCTGCGACTCTTCAGATCTATCCGCTGCGGTCATACATGGATGAAGGCGAGCTTCGCCGTCGCGGCGGCCCGGCGTATACAGTGCCGCGCCGGCACGCTGAAGAGCTGGTGCAGCGGAATCTGGCATCCCTCGAATCACTGAAGGAGTGAGGGTATGTCGGTCATCAGTTTGACCATTGCCCGTCATCACCTGCGGGACCCCGACGACGATGACGATTACCTGGAGCTCCTGATCGAGGCGGCCGAAGGGCAGGCGATGGACTATCTGAACCGTCGTTTCTATGCCGACCAGCAGGCGCTGGATGAGGCTGTCGCCGCCGGGGATGCCGGCGAGTCTCCAATGGTCTGCAACAAGCAGATCAAGGCCGCTTCGTTGCTGATCCTCGGCCACCTTTACGCCAACCGTGAGGATGTTGTGACCGGGACCATTGCCACTGAGATGCCGAAGGGCTCCGAGGCACTCCTGACCCCGCATCGTATCGGGTGGGGCGTATGAGGGCCGGCCCGCTACGTCACCTGTTCGAGGTGACCCACCGACATGAGGAGCGCAATAAGTCTGGGGGAGCAACAGTGACGTGGCGTCCTGCAGTTCGCCCTGAAATGTGGGGCGAAGTCCGCACCCCTACTGGGCGCGTAACAGCAGTTGCTGAAAAGCTGAGTGCTGTTGTCACGGCCGAGATTATCGGTAGGCCGCGCTCAGACATCATTGCCGGGTCGCGTCTGACGCGCCGTGGGGTCACTTACCAAGTCGAGGCAGTTTTGCCGGACAACGAGAACACCCTGATGAGGCTGCTCTGCTCATCGGTACCGAATCCATGAGGTGAACCATGAAAATCCGAGCACTGGGCCCGCTGACGGGCGCATCTGGCGAACGAGAGAAGGGCGAAGAGTTCGAAGTCGCCAAGGAGTACGGCGAGGGGCTGATTGCTCGCGGCTACGCCGAGGCGGTGGACGAGAAGGCCGCCAAGCCAGCGAAGGCCGACCAGGCCAAGGGGTAAGCCATGGCCCGCCGGTCAAGCATTCGCGGCGATATCCGGCTACGCCGCACGCTACGTAATATCCACCGGACGATGGACAACGAACTGCAGCCCGCAATGCTGGAGGCGGCTAACCGCATCCTGGAGACCCAGCGGCAGTTGATGCCCAAGGATACCGGCGCCGCCGCTGCAGCCTTGCGGCTGTACGTCTCGCCCAGTGGCCTGGACGCCCAGATCGGGATCCGCGGCAAGCGCGACAACCGGCGGTTCTTCTACCTGCGGTTCATTGAGTACGGGACCAAGGGTTACCTTGGAGGAAAGCGTGCTGGCAACCGCAACCGAAAGCCCTCTAACAAGAGCGACGGCACGCACTTCTTCGGGAAGTATCCCGCCATGCCGGCCAGGCCTGCCCACCCGTGGCTCCGGCCGTCGATGCAGGTCAACCGGGAGTACGTTATGGCAGACATCGAAGCTGCGGTGCGTCGAACGCTGCGAAAGGCAAGCCGAGGGGTAGGCAATGGCTGATCCATCACTGGCCTTGCAGGAAGCGATCTTTGCCAGGCTCACGGCCGAGGTCAGCTGCCCTATCTACGACGGCGCACCACTGAACGCGGATATGCCTTATGTCTCCATTGATCGGGAGGTCTCGGTCAATAGCAGCCCGATCTCAGGCCGCAAGCGTGAGACGCGCCTTCTGTACCTGTCGGTCTGGTCCGATGCAGTGGGCCAAGCCGAGGTCAAGCGCATCAACGGGGAGGTCATCGCCGCCTTAGACGAGCGCCGCCTCCCGCTGGAGGTGGGCCGCGCGGTATCCGTCCGGATCGAGCAGGCCGATGCTCAGCGCGATGCCGACGGCATCACCTACCAGGGCTCGATCACCGTCCGCGTGATCACCACCCACTGAATCACTCACTGGCCGCGCTGCGGCTTCTATCCAACGTGGCTTTGGAGGATCACCCATGCCCGCAGAAGACAACCTCAATACAGCCGCCGGCTGCCGCCTCTTCATTGGCAGCAAGACCGGGGCGACCACCAAAACCGAGTACGAGGCCGATACCTACGTGCGTGTTGGTGAAATCGAAGACCTCGGCGAGTTCGGCGACACCTTCAGCAGCGTGACCTTCACGTCGCTCGAGGATGGCCGTGTGCGCAAGTACAAGGGCACGGCTGACGCCGGCGACATGACCTTCACTGTGGGCTTGGACAACGGGGACGCCGGCCAAAATGCAGTGAAGACCGCCCACAAAGATCGCAGCAAGGGTGACTACAACATCAAGGTCACCCTGAACGACGGCGATCCCGATGCCTCGCCGGCGATCAGCCCGACCACGTTCTATTACCGCGCGAAGGTGATGAACAACACCGTTGCCCCGGGCGCCGCTGACAACGTGGTACGCCGCAATGTCACCTTTGGCATCAACTCGGAAATCCTCGAACTGCTGCCGGCCCCGGTCAACCCATAAGCGCCCGGGGCTTTGGCCCCGGCCTCACAGGACCTAATCCATGAATAACACGCTGCACGGTACCGTTACCGTCAAGCTGGGTGATGAAGAGTTCACCCTTACTCCAACCTTGAAAGCTGTGCGGGCGATCGAGAGCCGCTTTGGCGGCCTGCGCGGTGCTTCCCAGGCGATCACCTCGCTCAGCGTCGACGGTTGCGCCGCCATCCTGGTGGCCGGTGCCGGCCTGGACGACAAAGCCGCCAAGGCAGTGCCGGAGCAAGTTTGGCTACACGGCGTTCTTGACGTGTCGACGCAGCTGAATGCCTACCTGGTCGCGCTGTACAACCCGCGCGGTAAAGACGCGGGAAACGAACAAGCCGGGACGGCGTAAGCGTCATCGAGGACGGGAGTTACGTCGACCGGCTCTATTCGATCGCGACTGGCTGGCTTGGTTGGCAGCCTGACGTGGCCTGGCGAACGCCGCTACCCGAGCTATTCATGGCACTTGATGCCAGGCTCGAGTGGTCGCAGATGACCAACCCCTTCGGCAAAGGAAAGGGGCAAGGGGCCAAACCGAAACCCAGCGCCTCAGCTGTGGCCGACAAGCTGCGCCATGCCCTGACAGGAAGACGGGGCAATTAGCATTTTGTTAGTCTTCCCTGTCCAGGTGATAGGGATTGACGAATGCAGAAAATGATAGTGATGCTTCCTGCTTTTTTGTTTCTGGCAGCATGTGGGCAATCGGATGCGAAAAAGGCGGAAAGTGCAGCCGCAATGGCGGAGATAAGAAACCAGCGGGTTGCTAGAGAATTTGTGGGCGGAGTCTTAAAGGATCCCGGCAGCGCTGAGTTTCGTAATCAACGTGGGCTCTGTGGCGAGGTGAATTCTAAGAATTCGTTTGGGGGCTATGTTGGTTTCCGAAGATTCATCGCAGCAAGCAAGGAAATGGTAGTTTTCGAGAACGATGGCCGCATGAATCCGGGAGATTTTGATACGGCCTGGTCAACGCACTGTCGTTAGTTTCCCGTTTTACCACCCGCTTCGGCGGGTTTTTTATTGCCTGGAGAAAAGCATGGCTGACCAACAAGTCCAAGGGATGCTGGTCCAGATTGAGGCAACCACCGCCCAGTTGCGCCGCGAGCTGGCCAATGCTGATCAGTTGGTCGCCCGGTCATCGCAGGCAATTGACCGTAACCTGGCTCACGTCGATTCAGCCTTTGACAGGGCGGGCACCGCCGCGCAGCAAGCAGGCACTCTCATCCGCGGCGCTTTCGCAGCAGTTGCCGGTGCCGGTTTAATCGGCGGAATCATCAAGCAGGTTGATGCTTACGGCCAGATGTCCGACCGAATGAAGGCGGCGGCCGGCAGTTCGAGCGAGTATCAAGCGGTGCAGGAGCACCTGCTTCAAACGGCCCAAGAAACATATCGCCCGATGGCTGAGGCACAAGAGCTGTACATCCGGACTGCGGACGTTATGCGCAGCCTGGGCTTCAACACCCAGCAGACTTTGGACATCACTGACAGCTTCAGCTTTCTGCTGGTGACCAACGCTGCTGCTGCAGACAAAGCCGGTTCTGCTCTTGATGCCTACTCAAAGGCACTACAGACCGGAAAGGTCGACGCGGATGGTTGGATTTCTATCCAGACTGCAATGCCTACCATTGTAGATTCGATTGCTGTTGCGACCGGTAAGAGCGCGGACAAGATCAGAGATCTTGGCATTGAGGGGAAGCTCGCGCTCGATGATATCAATACTGGCCTGCTGAAAACGGTTGAAGCGAACCGCAAAGCTGCCGCAGATATGTCCACTAGCGTCCAAGACGCCCTGATGAACATCAGCAACGCGATTGGCAACTTCTTAGGGAAGATGGAGGAGCAGACCGGTGCTGTTGGCGGCCTATCTAAAGTACTCATTACTCTCGGCGAGAACGTTGATCTGGTGGCTGTCGCAATTGGCGGCGCCGGTGTAGCCGCTCTCACTAACTACGCTGCCAAAACCTACTTGGCAGTGAAAGCAACACTTGCCCAGCGCGCCGCCCAAATACAAAGCGCTGAATCCGCTGTCAGAGCTGCTGAAGCACAGCGGATCTACGCGCAAGCACAGGTGTTACAAGCTGAAGCCTCAGTTGCTGCAGCTACTGGCTTGCAAAGGCTTTCTCTGGTTCAGACCCAGCTAATCCCCAAGCAGGCCGCGCTCAAGTCGTCAACTGACGCCCTTGCAATCGCGCAGGCGAATTTGGCGAGCACGACCATAAGGGGCGGGCTGATGGCGGTCCTTGGCGGGCCAATGGGTCTAGCCATGCTGGTGGGCACTGCAGCGGCAAGTTTCCTCCTGCTTCGCGACAATGCAGATGAAGCGGCTGTCAGCTTGGATGAACTGAAGAAGCCGGTGTCTCAGCTTCGGGAGGAATTCGCTAAGCTTAATCAGGACCAGCGCGCCGCGGCTCTGGTGGATTGGAAGCAGAGGCAGGTTAAGGCTGCTGAAGAGGTCCAAGACGCCTACGGCTCTTTGGCTCAATCAATCCGAAGAGCGAAGGTCACGGCCCCGGCCCGCGACTCTGGGGGAATGTACGGTAAGCAGCTGGCCGAATATCAATCGGTGATTGACCGATTGAATGAAGCGCGGAAGGCAGGTGATGGCCTGTCTCCAATTCTTCAGGAAGTTGGAGATCGGCTGAGAATTCCTGAGGGCACACTGCAGCAATGGATAACCCAGGCGCGAGCCGTGGGCAATGCCGATGAAACTTCCTCTCGGATCGCCGACACGCTTCGCGTACTGACCGGAGCTACAAACGACAACACGGCGTCGACTCAGGCGAATAACGCCGCGAAGTTGGGCATGAGCACTGCCGGTCAGACCTACCTCGATACCTTGCAGAAGCAGTTGGCCGGCCTGCAAGACAACGGCGACATGATCAAAGTGGTCAACCGGTACCTTGCCGAGCACACTGATCTGACCGAAGCGGATCGCCTGGCCGCTCTCTCTTTCGCAAATGCCATCGAGGCGCAGAAGAAAGTAAACGATAGGGCGAGCAAGTCAAAGCGCGATGGCGAGTCCAAATCAGACCAGGCCACGAAAAAGCAGCTGAAAGACTTCGACACGACCGAGGAAGGCTACAAGCGCCAGATCGAGCTGATCAACACCACGGGCGACAAGCAGAAGGATGCCACTGAGGTCGCCAAGCTGTCCTTCGAGCTACAAGAGGGCAAACTCGGCAATCTGTCGAAAGCCCAGCAGAAGCGCCTACTCGAACTGGCGGCTGAGCTCGATGGGCTCAACAAAATCAAGAAGGCCAATGAAGATGCGTTGAAGCTCAGCGCCTTCAAGGCCACGCAGCAGGCAGGAACCAAGACCCAGGCTGATGGATTTGCACAGGAGCTTGAGGGGATTGGCGCGGGAGACAAGGCCCGTGATCGCATGCGCGCTGAACTGGCGCTGCGGCAAAAGTATGTAGCCGACTTGAAGGTGCTCAATGAGCAGGCCAATACCGGGCAGGTAAGCCCGGAACTGGTTGCTGGCGAAACCTTAATCCTCAAGCAGGAACTGGACAAGCAATTAGAAAACCAGAGCAACTACTACGCAGCGGTAGATGAACAGCAATCCAACTGGATGAACGGTGTTCGTGACGCCTGGGCGAACTTTTCCGATGAGGCGCAGAACTACTCAGCTCAAGCAGCAGATGCCACCACCAGCATGCTGGGGAGTGCGCGTGGCGAGCTGAGCACCTTCATGACCGACGTCGCCACCGGCGCCGAGAGTGCAGGCGATGCGCTTGGGAACATGATCAGCGGATTCGCCGAGTCGGTGCTCAACGCTTTGGCCGACATGGCGGCGCAATGGTTGGTGTATCAGGGCGTGCAGATGATCGTGGGCAAAACCACCCAGGCTAGTTCGGCCGGGATGATGGCGGCGAACGCGGAGGCGACAGCGCTGCAGGCCGGTTTGGCTGCATTTGCTTCTACTGCGGCAATTCCAATCGTTGGCCCAGCTCTGGCCCCAGGCGCAATGGCCACCGCGCTCACCATCGCAACGCCTCTGGCATCTGCTGTGGGCATGACGGCCATGGCCGGTGTCGGCTTCATGGATGGTGGCTATACGGGCCACGGCCGCAAGGATGAGGTCGCTGGTCCGGTGCACCGTGGTGAGTATGTGTTTGATGCCGAGGCCACTGCGCGTATCGGCGTTGGCACGCTGGAGGCTATCAGCGACGGCCGTGCTGCCTTCGTTGGCGGCCCAGGCAGTTCTTCGGCGCCCACTGCTGATTCAGTGGCTTCGGGCGGCCCCGCGCCGGCTCAGCCTGCCCCACAGGTCAACCTGTATGAGGATGCCAGTCGCGCAGGGCAGGTTCAGATGTCAACAGGCCCAGATGGCCGCCAGATCATTGATCTGTGCGTGGCCAACATCCGCCAGGGCGGGGCGCTCGCCAAGGCACACGAACAGTACTACGGAGCGAAAAGGATAGGCCGATGACCGCGCTTGCAACGCTGTACGCCTCTGGCGGCAAGGCGTGGATCATTCCGACCCTTGAGCTTCGCTGCCCAGCCTGGCCTGCGCCGATCTACCTCTGTGCCGGCTTCGATGATGTCGTGGCCACGCTCGAAACAGGCGTACAGGTGAAGTTCACTGCGTCTGCCTTCGATGCCGCCTTGCCAAAGCGTGACGACAGCGGCAGCCAGACGCTGACCTTTGCGATCGACAACGTCACCGGCGTAGCTCAGCAACTGATCGACCAGGCGCTGGAGGCCCGGGAGAAGATCACCCTGGTGTTCCGGATATTCCTCTCGTCCGACCTATCCGCGCCCGCAGAGAAACCGTACCGGATGACGGTGCTCAGCGGGTTCATGGAAGGGGCCAGCGTGCAGCTGCAGGCTGGTTACACCGACTACATCAATTTGGCTTGGCCAAGGCGCAAGTACACCTTGAGTTTCGCCCCCTGCCTTAGGTACGTGTGATCTGCCGATGCCTTACGTGAAGGCCTTTTGCTATAGTCGCGGCCTTTCAAGCGGAGTCAAACATGAAAAAAGCGGTAATTGCTGCGTTGATGGGTGCCGTTTTGGCATCTGGCTGTACAGTACGAGTTGCGGACATGACCGTCGCAAGTACTAAAAATTACAACCTGAACTCTTCGAAATTCGTGAAGGGTAAGCGTGTGATTGGCGAGGATAACTATCCCGTGATTCTGTTCCCGCTTGGCTTCCCAAACATCAAGACAGCCATGGACGATGCGATTCAGAAAGACCGGTGCGCTGTCGGCTTGAGCGATGTGGTTATGACCTCGGTAAATCACTCGTTCATTTTCGGCATGATCGGCTACCGAGTTGAGGGTGACCTGATCATCGACCAGAGCCAGCCTGGATGTTCTTCCAAAGCCTAAAGCGGTTAACTGCAAACAAGCCCAGCTTTTTAGCTGGGCTTTTTATTGGGCGCAGAAATGTTCGATAAATACTTGAGCTCAGCCTACGAAGATGGCGGACGCGGCCCTGCTCGCTTCGATTGCTGGGGGCTGGCCAGGGCTGTACGCCATGAGGTTTATGGCCTGCGGCTGCTGCCGAGTTGGGGATATGTTCGAAACACCATGCCGGCGGAGTTCACCCGGGCAGTCAACCACGAAGCCGCCGGCATGGAGCGCTGTGATCCGGAGATGGGCGCAATCGCCTGCGTTTGGCGGGGCGATATCTGCATCCACGTTGCGCTGATCGTTGAGGCAGAAGGCCGCCTGCATGGCCTGGAAATGAAGCCCAGCGGGGCGACCATCAAGCCGCTTCGGCGATTTCAAGACCAGTACCTGAAAGTGAGTTATCACCGTGATCGAATTCTACCCGAGCAAGCTTGAGGGCTCTCCCCTGGAGCGCCACAGAACCGACAAGGTGATGACAATCGAGGGGTGGCTGCAGCGCAATGTGCCAGGGTATGTGCCGCGCTCGTCGCCGCCCATCAGCATAGAGGTAAATGGGGTTTTCATTGCACCTGCCCATTGGGGAAAGGCCGAGTTTTCCCCGATGGACACCGTCCGTATCTACCCGGAGCCCAAGGGCACAGGCCTTGAGGTCGCTGTGTGGGCCGTGGTGGCCGCCGTGGTGGCTGTCGGCGTCATCATGCTCACGCAGAAGCCGCTGGCCACCCCGACGAACAAGTCGCAAAAAGGGCAGAGCCTTAACCTGGCGAAGACCACCGGCAACCAGGTGAAGGTAGGGGACATAATCCGGGAGGTCGCCGGCCGCACAAGAATCTTCCCCGACTACCTGGTGCCGCCTCGGCACTACTTCGTCAACGAGACGGAGCAGTGGGTGGAGATGCTGTTGTGCATTGGCGTCGGTGAGTTCGAGATCAATCCCACCGATGTGAAGATTGGCGATACGTCCATCGCATCGCTTGGCAGCTCCGCGCGGTACCGTATTTATGGTCCAGGCGAATCGCTGTCTGCCGAGCCGGCCCGCCTGTGGTGGCACAACTCTACCGAGGTCGGGTCGACCAGCACCGGCGGGGCAGGGCTCACGCTCACTACCACCATTGCAGTTGCCCAGCAGTTCACCGGGTCTTCTGTGCTGGTGGCTGACAAAGTGCTGACTGTCCCGGAAGGCGCCGGCTGGTTCCCGTTCGGTTGGGAAAGCGGAATGATCGCCCGCATCGAGGTGCCTTACCCGTACACCTTCACCGCCCCAGTTGATGGCAGCGCCACAGTGGTAAGCGGCCCACACATCCCGATGCTTAAGCCTTCCGTGGGTATGCGCATCGAGATTACAGGCGCCAATGCCGGCGAGTATGTTGTTGCCAGCTACACGCCAGCGGTTCCTGGAACGCCAGCAGTACCGGGCAGCGCCTCGATGGTCACCGGCAATGCTGCCCCGTCGCGCTTTAACTTTGACGTGACGCCGCTAAGCTTCACGATTTCCCGCGGTGCGAGCGACTTCCCAGTGTCCTTGACCACCAGTACCGTCAATCTCGCGGGGCTGGTGTCAGCTGTGAATGCGTCCCTGGCCGGCACGCCGTTGGTGGCCAGTGCGGTGGGCGGGCGCTTGAGGGTTGCTGAGCAGGCTTCCCCATTTACCGGGACTGCGCTGACCGTGACTGGCTCGGTGGTGGATATCCTTGGGTCGGCACCGGCGTTTGTGACCGGCGTGAAGACCGAAGCTGCCACGGAAGGCCAGTACGCGCAGATGACCATGGAGTACGACGGTGGCGCGCCGGCGGTCGGCCTCCAGACCGGAGAGCTATTATCCTCCATCGGATTCAGGGGCATGCGGTACCGCATTACGGAGGTTTCAGACGACTCGGTGGAAGATGACGAAGAAACCCCTGAAGACGAGAGCCATGGTCCTTCGGCGATTACCGTTGCCCGGATGACCGACACCGGTGCCATCGATGCGGCCTGGGGCGGTTTCGATGCGCTGCAAACCAATGGCGTGACCGCCGTCCTCGATGGCTCTACCACCGAAGGCGACTGGGCGGGTCCCTTTGTGGTCTGCCCGTACGGTGAAGAGGTGCGCCGGGTCGAGCTGGACTTCTTCTTCCCAAGCGGGTTGATCCGCTACACGGAAAAGAACGGCAACCAGCGCCCAGTCAGCATCAGGGTTGAGGCTCAGTATCGTGATGTCAGCACGGCTGGAGACTGGACGTCTGTGTTTTGGACGTTCACCGCCACTCGCCGTGACCAGATCGCTTTCACCAGAGCCATCACCTTTCCGGCCTATATGCGAGGGGAAATCCAGGTTCGTCGAATCGGCGAGGAGTCGACCGCCAACACCAGGCAGGATCGCGTGCAGTGGTATGGCATGAGGGCTCGCATCGACAAGGCGCCTACCCGCTACCAGGGCGTCACCACCATCGCTGTGTACGCGCGCGGTGGCACCAAGCTGTCAGCTCAGTCCGAGAACCAGGTGTCTGTTATTGGCACGCGGAAGCTTCCGGTGCTGGTGGATGGTGCACGGTCCGAGCCCATTGCTACCCGCGATATTGAGCCGTGGGTTCACTACGTTTCGACGGATGCGGGCGCTACTGATGATGATGTGGATACCGAAGAGTTTTCCCGCTATGACGCCATCTGGCGTGCCCGGGAGGACTTTTTCGACTTCGCAGTCGAGGAGGTAGGCACGGTCAAGGAAACTCTGAATGATGCGCTGAAGGCTGGTTATGCAAAGTTCACGCTGGAGCGCGGCCAAATTACCCCTGTTCGGGATGAGCTGCGCACCCAAATCGGCAAGATGTACACGCCACTGAGCATGACCAGCTCTTTGAAGCGCGCATTCACGCTTCCGGCTCCTGATGATTACGACGGAGTGCTCATCAAGTATCGGGACGGTAAGACCTGGGCTGAAGAAACAGTGAAGTGCAAGCTGAGCAGCGACTCCTTCCTAAGGGTTCAGGAAATCACGCTCGATGGTGTCACTGATCGCGATCGCGCCTGGCGCTACGGTATGCGGCAGCGCCGTGCGCAGGTATACCAGACCAAGAGCTACAGCTGGAGCACAGAGCTATCGGCCCTGAACAGTGGGTATCTCAGCTACGACGCCGTGGCAGACGATATACCTGGTTACGCCCAGTCCGCCGTGATGGTCGCTTTCTCCGAAGGGGAAGGGCCGGTGGTCATCGAGAGCAGCGAACCATTCACCTGGGAAGCCGGAAAAGCCCACGTCCTGGCTGTGCGCAGGCCTGACGGCTCGGTCAGCGGGCCTTGGGCTGCTGCAAGGCTGGACGATTATCGAGTGGTTATTCCAACGATCGACTTCGAGCCTGATCTCTCCCAGGAGATAGAACCGCCGCATCTGCTGTTCGGTGTATCGAACAGGTGGTGCTATCCGGTGATCGTCACTTCTATCGAGCCGGGGGATTACTCGGCCGACATGGAGGCGGTCAACTACGACGCGCGTGTCTACGCGGATGACGACAACTTTGCCCCTGAGGATGCCTGAGGATGCTTTCTGTTCCGGATGGTCTCCCCTTGCCAGTGGGAGATGGCTACGGATTCAAACCCGTGAGCCCGATAGTCAGGACAACGATGTCGAGCGGCCGAGCCATGCAGCGCCGAAGATTCGGCAGCGTGCCCACGATTTTGCCGGTCTCCTGGCTGCTCTCTTCGGCCGAGGCGCAGTTGTTTGAGGGCTGGTGCAAATGGGGCATCGGATGGGCGGACTGGTTTCTCTGCCCGCTTCGAACACCACTGGGGCTGAAGCCCCACCGCGCTAGGTTCACCGACATCTACACGGGGCCCGAGTTTGTTGGTGATGACCTTTGGCGCTACACGGCCACCCTCGAAATTTATGAGTTACCCATTGTTGATGAGGCTGAGTTCGCATCATTGCTGGCCGGCATGCCGATCAAGGTGATGACCGCCCAGCTGCGCGCCTTGCTGGAGCGTTGGTACACACGTTCTTGGCCCGGCGCCTCGGTTACCTAATTCTCTGCCCACTTCGGTGGGCTTTTTTACGCCTGGAGTAAACATGAGCGGAGCCGAAGATCTCGCGCGCTTGACCCAAACGATCGACAAGACAGACGAGCTTCTACTGTCGCCGGAAGTAAAGATGGTGGAGGTGTCGCCCGGCATGTTCCGCCCCTCCCATGCAATGGTGATGGCTAACCTGTCGACCTTGCTGGGTGGTGCGATGCCGTATACGTCCGTTGAAGAGGGACTGGTAGGGACAGTTGATGGCACCAACTTCAGCGTGCTCTCCAGCGCTCAAGATGAGTATGTGAAGGTATACAGGAACGTCGCCGGAGGCGCAGTTTACGTCGATAGCTACCCAAACACTGAAACCACCCGGAGCGCCATTGGACTTGCCAATACTGCACTCAGCCAGATTCCGCCACGCTCATTGGTTGACGGCATGCCATGGGCGGTAGTGGACAAGGATTATCGAGCCATCCTTGGCGTCAAGGAAAACGGAGCAGCTCATGCGCTTCTCGACACTCTGCCGGGCTTGGACCTGCTGGGTGACTACGCCTGGGCAGTGGTCGATTCCCAAGGAGTAGTGCTCCTTGGCATCAAATGGAGCGGGGAGGTTGTTACGTTCGGCCAAAGCACCGGCACCGTGGCTGCTTACGCAGACGGCCCTGTAGGCGGCCAGGATATCTGGGTGCTGGTGGATGGCGCCCCATATCAGGTCACTTCCAGCGGCGACAACTTCTCGCCTCAGGTATCGAGTGGCCGACTGTCCTATGTCAGGCGCAGCGGATCGGTCTCATCGGTGACCGTAGACGTTCCGATTGCGGGGTCGCTGGCGCCCTTCGTGCAGACCCTGCTGCATATCATTGGGTATGGACAGTCATTGGCGATGGGCGACACCAGTGTCGTACAGACCACGCAGCCGCCCACGGCGAATCGGCTGCTGACTATTCAGAGTGGGGTGATGCTAGCGGACCAGGACACCACTCTGACTGATGCGATGGTTGCCCCTTTCAGGCCGCTGATCAGCTCGGTTCGTGAGGTCCCGGTGGTGCAACTGTCTGGGCAGCTCAACCGCCTGCGCGGAATCCCAGCAAACGCTGGCCTGCTTACGAGTGCACACGGGCGCAACGGGCGGAGCATCGCGCAGCTTAGTAAGGGCACGCTGTATTACAACAACCTCCTGACAGCCGTCGCTTCGGCAAAAGCGGAAGCGACCCGGCTTGGTCTCGGATACGAGGTTCCATTCGTTGACTGGATACAGGGCGAGGCCGATCGCAACCTGTCCCAGGCTGCATACCTTAGCGCTTTGCTCCAACTGCAGTCTGACCTCGACACCGACATCCGCGCGGCAGCTGTCCAAGGAAGGACCGTACCCTTGCTGCTCGATCAGATGAGCAACTTCACCAACTACGGGATGGCAAGCAGCTTCGTGCCGCTCGCGCAACTACAGGCAGCGCTGGATTACCCGGAATGCTTCGTCTGCGCTGGCCCAAAGTACTGGGTGCCCAGTAACGTCGACGGCACACACCTCACTGGTGATAGCTATACCCGCATCGGCTGTATGCACATGCGCGCGGCGGAGACGCTGAGCCGCGGCGGGCGCTGGCTGCCCACGCACGCCATGTCGGCCGTCAGGACCGGCAACTTGATCGTTGTTCGGTTCCACACGCCCTCCGGTGCACTGACTGTCGACACTGGCAATGTCAGTGACCCTGGCAACTGGGGCGTGCGCTACGTGGACGATGCAGGAAGCGCGAACGTGACGAAGGTTCGCCTACTTGGCGGGAACTTGCTGGAGATCACCCTGAGCGCGGTACCGACCGGAGCAAACCCCTACATCGGTATTGCTGACGCCGGCATCCCGGGACAGCCACTAGGCCCGACCACCGGCGCTCGCTCCTGTCTGCGCGATAACAGCCAAGACCGAGACGGCCACGGGCGACCTGTCTACAACTGGGCCTGTCACCAGCGCATTGCAGTTCAAGCTGCTTAATACCGATTACCGACTGAAGGAAAAAATCAATGGCTGGTCAACTTATTCGCTTACCAGGAGTTACCGCCGCTGCGGCAGCTGGAGCACCTCGCATCATCATGACCGGGCCGGATGCCGTGGCCACTCAGATTGCTTCGCTCAAGCACGTAGTCAGCGCCAGAAGTATGACCCCGCTGAGCGGTGGCGGTGTTTCAGGGCGGTGCCGCCTCACCGGCCAGCCTCTCACCCCGATGGGTGCCGGAGCCGATCGCTGGCAAATTGTGACCGTGGGTGGGCGCGAAGGGCTTTACTCCGGTCCCGCAGCATCGGGTGGCCAAGGTGTTGCAGCATCGATCGCATTACCGGCAGGCAGCCTGACTCGCTCCTACACGGTCGTCGCAGCATGCTCGCTTGACTCGGCGGATCGCCTTGGCAACTACCTAACGAATTTTATCTTGGGCTTCGACGGCGGCGCGCCTACGCGCCGCGTCTTCCGTGCTTATGGGATGCAATACGCCGTGGTCGATGTGCGCAATAACTTGGTGACGGGCTCTGGTGAGTTCACGTCGGTCTCTGAAGAAATCCCGGCCACAGAGTGGGGCATCTTTGTCGCCGACTACAACCATGAAACCCGGGTCATCTCCCTATCGATGAACGACGCTGACACATTCACCCGGGCCACGGAAACGGTGGCGACACCGACGCCCTCAGCAGCCGCCGTGCTGGAAATTGGTTACCGCAACAGCAACAACAGCTTGCGCAACTCTAAAGTGGGTGACGTGTACACATTTGGTGAATCGCTGCTTTCGACCGAGCTGGGCGCATCACAGCTGAAGGCTTTGGTTGGTGAGTTGAAAACCTACTACAATATTGCTTGATCCAAGCCAGGAAAAAGCGGCCGCCTTGAGCGGTTTTTTTGTGCCTGAAATTCATGCAGCCCGCCAAGCGCGGGTTTTTTTGTGCCTGGAGAAAACATGGCCAGACTCACCGAAACCCAGGCCGGAGGCGCGAACGTGCTCCGGTTTCTAGACCTCATCGCTTTCTTTGAAGGCACCTCAATCGTGAGGGCAAGCGACGACGGGTACAACGTGTTGTACGGCGGCGGCCTGTTCCAAGGCTATGCCGATCACCCGCGGCGCAGGCTGACTTTCCCCATCAACGGCAAGCCGGTGACCAGCACGGCAGCAGGCCGGTACCAACTGCTCGAGCGCTACTGGGATGCGTACCGGGTGAGCCTACACCTGGCTGGCGGATTCACGCCGGAGAACCAGGACCGTATCGCGCTGCAGCAGATCCGAGAGCGCAAGGCCCTGGACGACATCAAGGCAGGCCGCATCCAGCAGGCCGTCGCCAAGTGCTCGAACATCTGGGCGAGCTTTCCCGGCAACAACTACGGCCAGAACCCGTACCGCCTGGACAAGCTGCTTGGGCGCTGGGTCGAACTTGGCGGGGGGCTGTCATGACCATCAAAACGATAGGCCGCTGCCTGGGCCAGGCCCATGACGGCTCGCTGTGGTTCTTCTGCAAGGGCTGTGACCAGCCGCACAGTGTGAAGGTCGGCTTGGGACCAGGTCCGCGCTGGGGCTACAACGAGAACCCCGAGGCTCCGACCTTCACCCCGTCGGTTCTGGTGCGCTGGAATGAGTGGGAAGAGGCCAAGGTGTGCCACTCGTTCGTCACCGATGGTCGCATCCAGTACCTCGCCGACTGCACCCACGCGCTGGCCGGCCAGACGGTGGACCTGCCGGATTGGGAGGCGTCATGGCGCAGTTGTTGAGGCTTGTGCTGACCTGGCGCTGGTGGCTGGCAGCGCTGCTGCTTGTCGCCGCTGGTCAGCAGTATCGCGTCCTGGTCGCCCAGGGTGAAACCGGTGCCGCGCGCGGCCAGATGGCCGACTACCGCCTGGAGGTGGCCGAGCGTGACCAGCGAGCTGCAGCACAGGCAAGGCAGGAAGAGCAACGACGCGCCAAAGCGCAGGAGGAGGCGAGAGCCCATGCCCATGAAGAACGAACGATTGCTTATGCTGGTGCTGCTGGCGCCGATTCTGCTGGCCAGCGGTTGCGCAGTGAAGCCGGCCAGTTCGCCGCCGCCGTCAGTTGCCCCGGCCTGGATACCGCCGCTGTCGGCCGAGGCCAGGCAACCACCCGCGCCGCCATGGTGCTCTCCGACCTGCTCGCACGGGCTGACGAAAGAGCGGGAGAGCTGGCGGCAGCGCTTGACCAGGCCAGAGTTGCCGGCCAGCAGTGCGAGCGTGAGTATGACGCCCTAGTCGCAAAGCGGGCGGCAGTAAGTGCCCGCGAATAAATTCGAAAGCTTCATGCAAAGAGAGCGGCCACCGGGGATGCGTCAACATCCCTGCTGACCGCCGAACCCGCAGACCATACCTGCAAGCCCAGCCAAGGCTCCCGCTCTGTGCACAAAGCACGGCGAGCCTAGCACCTGTTTATCCATACAGTAAAGGTTTGCAAATTGACTAACCCAATTATCCCTTGGATGGGCGGCAAGCGCCGCCTGGCCGACCGCTTGATTCCGCTTTTCCCTGCTCATGAATGCTATGTCGAGGTCTTCGCCGGCGGCGCCGCCCTCTATTTCATGCGCCCGCAACCCGCCCAAGTGGAGGTCTTGAATGATCTCAACGGCGACCTGGTGAATCTATACCGAGTAGTCCAGAACCATCTGGAGGAATTTGTCCGGCAGTTCAAATGGGCGCTGTCGTCACGGCAGATCTTCGAGTGGAAAAAGATGGCGAGACCGGAGACGCTGACCGATATCCAGCGCGCGGCCCGTTTCTTCTATCTGCAGCAGCACGCCTTCGCTGGGAAGGTTACTGGGCAGACATTCGGTACCGCCACCACTGGCCCTGCCATCAACCTGCTGCGCATAGAAGAGAACCTTTCTGCAGCCTGGCAAAGGATGGCCGGCACCTACGTGGAGAACCTTTCATGGCTCGACTGCGCTGAGCGTTATGATCGAGCGCATACGTTCTTCTACATGGATCCGCCTTATTGGCAGACCGCAGGATATGGGGTCGACTTCCCGTTCGATCAATATGAGCGCATGGCCGAGTTCATGCGCACATGCAAAGGCAAGGTGATGGTGAGCATCAACGATCACCCTGATATTCGCCGTGTTTTCGATGGCTTCCACTTTGAGTGCGTGGATATTCGCTACACAACGACCAACCAGCGTCAGGGCAAGGCTGAGATGGCCGGTGAGTTAATTATCATGAACTGGACGCCAGCGGAGTTGGGGCAACTGTTCTGAAATACAGAGTTTTTTGTCCTTTGCAGATGCTTGGCTCGTTTTACCCTATGCTTGTTATCAGCTGCTAGGAGTGACTTGTGGTCAAGCGTTCTTTCATTGGGATTGTTGAGGCCGGCGAGGCTCTGATTCAGCAGGCGATCGACGCCATGAGGGAGCTCCGGGCAGCTGAGGCCGCTAAGGCGCCTGCTGAAGAGGTGCAGCGGCTACGCCTTGTCGCGGACTCCCTCTACCATGCAGTCATCGATTTTCAGCTGATCGAAGCCAAACATCCGCCTGATACTATCCATTGAAAAGCGACTGCTGAAAGAGGGCTCCGTAATGTCAACAGCTCCTTCGGTACTGTTCCCAGATCATCCGATGTACACCGATGCAGTCGAAGCACTGAAGCGTTATCACCAAGCACAGACCGATGGCGCGTCACCCCTTGAGATTGAGCGACTACGACTGATCGCAGAATCCCAATTCCAGGCAGTCACCGACTACCAGCTTAGAGCTCTAGGTCGCCCTGGCGGCTCTCCTCACTGACCGGTTCAATCAGTTCTGGCCCTTGGTTGCGCACGTTGCCGACCGCTTTACCTACAGGGAACCAGCGAAAATCCTGAGCGGGCCGGCATCCTGCCTCGACGATCTCCGCCGCGCGCTCAGGCGTTGTGGCTGGGTCTAACCATTCCTTGGCCACTTCTGGCGTCAGCACTAGGGGCTTTCTGTCGTGGATGTCTACGAGCCCTTGATCGGCTGCTGCTGTGATGATCACGAACCCATCGTGCTCATCCGGCTCGAGGCTCTGGTGCACCTCAGCAAGTGCAGCGAAGTACAGCGGGGCGCCGTCGGCGCCCGTGATGTAGTAGGGCTGTTTGCGCTTCGGGTCCGCTAGATCAGGGAGCCACTCAAACCAGCCATTTGCAGGCGCCAGGGCTCTGCCGTTCGGCCACAGGCCCTTAAAGAATTTTCCTGTCACCACTGTCTCGGCCCGAGCATTGATCGGATCAGGACGTTTCCCCTTCGCCCAAAATGGCGACCATCCCCACTTGACCCGATCCACGCACAGTCCACCATCTACCTGGCGTATGACCTCGACGCGGGTAGTCGGCGCCACGTTGTAGCGACTGATTGGCTCGTGGTCGTAGCCATTTATCACGACCAGGTCCAGCGATAGCTGGCGCAGGTAGTGATCCATTGACTCGTAGATCGAGTACCGTCCGCACATATCTACCTCTCGCCCGTCAGAATTTTCGCCGCCTAGGATTGACCGGGCGACCGATGCCGGATTTACTGTATATGCATACAGTTTGCATTGGACCTTCCATCATGACCATCACATTTCTTGGTACGCCCACTGGCGGTACCGAACCGCTACCGCTGTATTCGTTTCACGTCCCAGCCGGTTTCCCTTCGCCTGCTGCGGACCATTTGGAAGGTCATATTTCCCTTGATGAGCTATTCGACCTCCGCGCGCCCCATGTGTATCTGGTAAAAGTTGAAGGCGACAGCATGCAAGGCGCTGGCATCTACTCTGGCGACCTCGTCATCGTAGACCGCGGCCGTGAGGCAGAGCACGACGACATTGTCATTGCTGCCGTTAACAGCGAGCCGGTGTGCAAGCGTTTGCACCGACGCGACGGCGTGGTGATCCTCAAGTCGGAGAATCCGGCGTATCCGCCTCGGTACATCATGGAAGGCGATGATCTCGTCGTATGGGGCGTTGTGCGTTACAGCGTTCGTGATCATGCGCAGTGACCAGGTGTTTGCGCTTATCGACTGCAACTCGTTCTACGCGAGTTGCGAGCGAGTGTTTCGACCAGACCTGGCCAAGACCCCGATCGTCGTACTGAGCAACAACGATGGCTGCGTGATTGCCAGGTCATACGATGCAAAGCCTTTCGTGAAGATGGGCGAACCGTTTTTCCAGGCGAAGGACAAGCTACGCCGGTACGGCATCATGGCTTTCAGCAGTAACTACGCGCTGTACGGTGACATGAGCGAGCGCGTCATGACGCTGATTGAGTCGATGGTGCCTGCCACCGAGATCTACAGCATCGACGAGTGCTTCGCAAACCTATCGGGTATTCAGGAAAACCTGACCCAGTTCGGGCGAAAGCTGCGGTCTAGGATTCTCCAGTGCACCGGAATCCCCGTGGGTGTCGGCATTGCCGGCACAAAGACACTCGCGAAGCTAGCCAATCACACCGCCAAACGACTGCAGGCACAAACCGGAGGAGTGGTGGATATCACCGATCCGTTCAAGCGCGACTGGGTACTACGGAATACCGAAGTGAAAGAGGTGTGGGGCGTAGGCCGGCGGATGACCGCCCACCTCGAGGCGATGGGCATCCACACGGCGATGGATCTAGCCAAGGCTGATGCCTGGACGCTGCGACAGAAATTCAGTGTGGTGGTGGAGAAGACTGCCCGCGAGCTGGCTGGTACGCCGTGCTTGGAGCTGGACGAGGCCGAGCCCCCGAAACAGGAAATCTGCTGCAGCCGAATGTTCGGGAAGCGTCTTACTGAGCTGGCGCCCATCAAGCAGGCAGTGGCTACGTACGTTGGCCGAGCAGCGGAAAAGCTCCGGGCCCAGGGTTCAGTGTGCAAGCGCATGCGCGTCAGCATCCGCACCGGCATGTTCAACCCGGACGAGGCGCACCACGCTCAGGGCGCCCTGGTTGAGCTTCCATATCCCACCTGCGACACGCTGCTGATGACCCGGTTGGCAACAGAAGCGGTCGACCGTATCTTTAGGCCCGGATTTCGGTACAGCAAGGCCGAGGTACTGCTGATGGACCTGCGGCAACCGGGTGAATTTTCAGAGGACTTGTTTGCGCTTAAGCAATCAGTGGCATGTGACCGACTGATGCAGGTGATGGATGACATCAACGAGCGCTGGGGGAGGGGGACAATGCGGGCCGCGAGCGTGCCAGCGACGCCAGACTGGGGAATGAGGAGGGAGATGATGAGTCAATCCTACACGACGAGGATCGATCAGCTGTGGACGGTGAAGTGTTGAGCCTGCCATCGGGTTGGCTGGCCGAGTTGAATGACCAGCCTGCCTTGTTGACCGATCCCGATGGCAGGGCCGCGCTGCTCGTTGAGCTAGCGATTTCAGCGCACCGACGCAGCGACGTTGACGCAGACCAGTTGGCTGACATGCTGGAGTTCACCGAGTCGGCCAGGCTGTGGGCGCTGATCGAGCATGAGGAGGTCGCTTGAGCCGTCTTTGTGAACGGCTATGTGGAGAAGGCAAAGGGTAGCAAGTGACAGCTATCGACCCATAGCGGACACTGACCCACCGCGCTGGCTTATCAGCCTCACCACCGGCAATCCAGCGCCCACAGGAAGCGCATCAGTCGCCAGACCTGCGCTGTACCTGTGGGTGCCGAGTTAGGCAGCGCCGGACCGCAAAGCGGCCCACTTACCCAGTTGTCAGCGTTGCATCGTTAGCGGCTACCCAAACATCCGCATTCGCTCCGAATCAGAAGCTGTACTTGGCCGTCACGGTGAAGTTGCGTGGCTCACCGTAAACGTCGTAGGGGCTCCACGTGTTATTGCTGGCAATCCCCTGATAGTACTTCTTGTCGAACACATTGTTGACGTTCAGCCGTGTGTCGAGCTTCTCGCTTACCTTGTAGCCGGCCATCAGCCCATAAACAGCGTAGGCTCCCTGATCGATGTGGTAGTTGCCGAACGCGTTCGAACCTTTGTTGAAAATGCTGCTTTGGGCATAGACATTGCCGCCGATACGCCACTTATGCAGATCACCCGGCAAGGTGTAGGTGGTGCTGAGCTTGAACAGGTGCTCGGGCAGATCGGTGTCGAACTTGGTGCCTTCTTTGGCGTTGTCGGCATCCTTGCGGTACTGGGTTTGCGAGTAGGTATAGCCAGCGGCAACTTGCCAATTTGGGCTCAACGCCCCCATCAATTCCAGGTCGATACCTTGCGTCCGAACTTTTCCGGATGCTTCGTAGCAGGTGAAGACGGTGCAGCCGGCCTGGTCCGACGACTCTGCCGCACGGTTCTCCTGGTCGATCTGGAAGATGGCCATGCTGGCATTGAGCGCGCCATCTAAGTATTCACCCTTGATACCGATTTCGTAGTTCTTGCCTTCGATCGGTCGGATGATGGAGGCGTCACGTGCGAGTTCCGACTGGGGCATGAAGATATCGGTGTAACTGGCGTAGACCGAGTGATGATCGTCCAAGTCGTAGATGACGCCAGCGTAGCGGGTAACATTACGGGTGACCTTGTAGTCGGCGTTGGTGTAGTAACCATCGTTGATCTCGCTGTACACCGACTGGTTGTCGTACCAGTCCAGGCGCGCGCCCACAATTAGCTTGAGCGGGTCAGCAAGGCTCAGTCGTGTGGTTGCATACACCCCTTCCTGTTCGACATGCTCACTGAGGGTGTAAATATCAGCCACGGAAGGTTTGCTTACACCGCCGGAATTGACGCTGAACAGGTTGTCGACAGGCAGGAATACTGTGCCGCCGTGTGCGCTGGTCTTGACTTCACGCTTGCTGGCACCCACCACCAGTTCATGTTGACGATCGAACAGCTTGAACGGCCCGGTGGCATACAGATCGTACGTGGATTGATCGTAGTCGCGACGTTGGTTGAACACCCGCTGGCGAAAGACCTCCGCAGCAGGCGTGCCGGTGCGCTCGAACACTGCCCCCTGCATAGCGAAATCGGACCAGTTCTTGGACGCTGCCAGGTGCAGGCGCCAGTCGTTGTCAAATCGGTGATCAAGCTCAGCGAACACCGTCGTGTTGTCGATATCCTGATAACTCCAGTCGTAACCGACGTTGGTGGAGCGGGAGTAACCGACGTGGCTGCCGTCCCGGTTGACCGGCAGCCCACCCCAGTTGATGTTGTTATTGTCGTTCTGATTCGATGCACCCAAGGTCAGCGTAGTGCTGTCGGTCAGGTCGAACTCGGTGATGCCATAGAACAGGCCCCGCTCACGGCCTGAGTAGTCCTGATAGCTGTCCTTGTCTTGGTAAGCGCCCACGAAACGGCCACGCACGCTAGCGCTTTCGTTGAGCGGGCCACTGAGATCAAGTTCACCTCGGTAGTTGTCCCAACTACCCGCCGAGCCGGTAATGCTGCCCTGGAACTGTTGGGTGGGCCTTTTGCGCACCATGTTGATGGCCGCCGACGGGTTACCCGCGCCCTGCATCATGCCGGTAGCGCCGCGCACGATCTCGACGCGGTCGTAAGGGGCCATGTCAGCCGCTGCAACCCAGTCAGCGTTGTAGGTGGTCGGCAGACCGTCAAACATCAGATTGGTGATGGGAAAACCGCGCGAGAAGTATTCACTGTTGGCAGGGCGTGCCGCCGACATACGCAGGCCAGGCGTGGCTTGCACCACATCATCAAGGCTGCGCATTGACTGATCGTCCATGCGCTGGCGTGTAATGACCGTTACCGACTGGGGTGTTTCGCGTATGGACAGAGGCAACTTGGTGGCGCTCTGCAAAGCGCCCGTAGTGTAAGAACCCGTTCCTTCGGTGGTACTGCCTAGCGCCTGCCCGGTGATGCTAGTAGCACCAAGCACTACAGCACCTTCCCCTCCCGCTACCAGCAAGTAAACGCCGTTCGCCTGGCGCACTGCCTGTAGGTTGCTGCCGGCAAGTAGAGTGGCAAAACCGCTTTCGACGTTATAGCTGCCCTTAAGCCCGGCGGAACGTCGCCCCGAGGTGTTGGCCCCGTCGAACGACAGCACTACCCCGGCGGCGCTTGCGAATTGTCCCAATACCTCGGTCAGCAGGCCGGGCGCTATGTCGTAGGTGCGGGTCTGCTCGTAAGTTGCCGGTGCAGCGATTGCACTGCCCAGACCGGTGCACAGCCCAGCCACGGCCAGGTGAACCGCTAACGCCAGTGCTGGATGTTGCGTGGTGCTCATGTTTCCCTCCCCAGGAACATTCAATTGAACATATGGGAGGAAAAGCCGAACGAGCGGCCAGAAAAGTGCAAACTGCCAAAAAAATATTTCATCTGCGAGCAGCGGTCAGCTGTTTGGCACCACAGTCACCCAGAAGCGAGTGCGCCGTAGGACTTTGAGTGGAAAGGCATTTTCCAGCGCGGTCAGGGCCAGATCGGTGTCGCTAATGGGAAATGCGCCGGAGATTTTCATTCGCGCCACTGCCGGGTCGCAACTCAACAAACCGGGACGGTAGCGTGACAGCTGCGCCAGCAACTCTGCCAATGGCGTGTCGATGGCCACCAGGCTGCCTTGCGCCCAAGCAGCCACAGCGGCATCGTTGGCACGCAGCGGACCCACTCCCTGCGGCCCGAACGTTGCCCGTTGGCCGGCTTCCAGGCGCACGCCATGCCTACCGCTTGCAGAAACCTCGACGGCCTTTTCCAGCACCGCCACTTCACTGTTCAGGTCGTCGACACTGACCATGAATCGAGTACCCAGCGCGAGCACCCGGCCATCGCGGGTGTCCACCATGAACGGCCGGGCAATGCTATCGCGGGCCGTGCTGATCAGCACCTGGCCGCGGCGAACTACCAAGCGTCGCTGCCGGTCATCGAAATAAAGGTCCACGGCTGTGTCGGTATCCATCGACATCTGGCTGCCATCGCCCAACCGCAATGTAAGCAGTTCTCCCACACCGGTGCGGTAGTCAGCAGTCCAGGCTTGGCGTGCGTCGCTGCGCCAGCCAAGGCCGCCGAGCACGCCACCGCCAAGCAGGACGGCCAACCCGTACAGTACTTGCCGACGAGCATGCCCAGCCTCCAACAAGGTTGACGCAGCAAGGCGGCCCGGCAAGCCGGAAAAGCTGTCGCTGACGGCCAGCATACGCAGCCACGCCTCACGATGCAGCGGGCTGCTGTCGTACCAAGTCTGCCATCGCGCCTGATCATCCCTGTCGGCCTCCTCGGCTGACAGTCGCGTATACCACCGCGCCGCCTCACGAATGGCCTGGCGCTGGGGTGCCGTCGGCACGCTACTCACTCGAATTGCTCCCACTGCATCAGGCAG
This sequence comes from Pseudomonas kermanshahensis, assembly GCF_014269205.2. NCBI lineage: Bacteria > Pseudomonadati > Pseudomonadota > Gammaproteobacteria > Pseudomonadales > Pseudomonadaceae > Pseudomonas > Pseudomonas kermanshahensis. Next base: position 2,962,333 of record NZ_JABWRY020000001.1, on the reverse strand, counting down.
ACATGCTCCATGGCCTTGGCCATATGGTTGTTCACCGAGCGCAGTGAAATATGCAGGCGTTCAGCAATCTGCGCATAAGGGATGCCCTCTAACTGTGCCAGCACGAACACTTCCCGTACCTTGGCACCCAGGCCGGCCAGCATACGGTCCAGCTCGACCAGGGTATCGAACATCATCGCCTGGGCCTCGGAACTTGGAACATGATCGGGAGGCAGGCTGGCCAAGGCCTCCAGATACGCCTGTTCGAGCGAGCGACGGCGGAACAGGTCGATCATCAAGCCTTTGGCTACCTTAGACAGGTAGTGCCGCGGCTCGCGGATCTCATCCACTGTTCGTGCTTTCAGTAGTTTGACGAACGTATCCTGTACCAAATCGGCAGCATCGCAATGGTTGCCCATGCGTTTGCGCAACCAGCCGAGGAGCCAAGGGCTATGCTCAGCGTAGAGCGAGCCGACAGAGTTTGAGGCAGGCGAGTCGGCCGACATGAAAGCTATCTCAAATAGGAATTGCTCTTATTATTAGTTGGGCGAGTGGTGCCTGGCAATATGGGATTTTTGGCAGCACGCGCTAGACAAGCATCCTGGGCTCTAAATGAACTTGAGACCGAGGCAACCCGTGCAGTATCCGAGTAGTCCCATGACATAGCCTTGGCATTCTCCCTTTCCGCTTTCTGACGGAATGTATGACCCTCGCAGCAACGGTGTTTCCCACCTTGCAGACGTGGCGTCAGGCGCCGGACCCGTGTTTGCAAGGAAGGATGGGTACTGGCTGAAACCCTCGCATCAACGTCCGCTTTGGGTCGAAAGCGGACAGTCAGCGACAGCTACCAGGTGATACCAATTTTGATACCACTGATGGGGGAAGAAGGGGGGCGGAGGGGCGTTTCGCCCAATAAAATCAACCTTTTAGCACCGCCAAAAACCCCTGAAAAACTGCATGGTGATGTTGGCGGTAGAAATCAAGTGCTTGTCCTGCGGGGGTTCCAGAGGTGTATTTAGGCCCTCGTGTCAGTTTTGGGCCAATTTTGGGCCAATTCGACGCGGGGCGGCAGCTTCTCCAGCTCCCTCCAGTCCGAGGAGGAGCTGATCCATTTCGCGTAGGTAGAGAGCACCATCTCAACGCTATGGCCGAGCTGATTCGCGATGAACGCAGGGTTCATCCCAGGCATCAGGCACAGGGTTGCGTAGGTGTGGCGGGTGTCGTACTGACGGCGATCACGGATGTCCAGCGCTTGAGCGCTGATTTGAATGGGGGGATTGTAACACTTGCATCGCAGCTCCACAGCCCACCTTTGCTTGGTTGGACCACGAAGGGCCTCGGGCAGGCGATATCACCAAAGGACCGTGTGCGTTGTGCAATGCCTCTTGACGCACGCCGAAGCACAGCTTCACCTCTAGGGTAAGTGGAACGTGCGTTGCCCTTAGTGCCCGAGGTGAAGCTGTTTGTACCGGATCATAAAAGCGGGCTTACCCTCGGATCACCTTAAGGCGCGCCCGCCCAGCGTCCGTGATGGCGTTTTCGCCTTCATCGCTGATGCGGTAGCGGCCGGACACTGACTGTGTAATGGTGAACCTCACCAGTCCGCTCTTGGACAAAGCCTCACCCACTTCAAAGCTCATTGCACGCTCTAGGTCGAAGATTTTTGTTTCTCCGATTTTATAGCGGGCAAACGCAATCAGCGCCGAATCTATCGCCGCTTGGTCTATCACCTCAACACGCATTTGACCTCCTGGTCTGAATCGCCCAGGTCCGTGGGCTTGCAGTTAACGGACCTGGAAGTTCGTAGAATGCGCAACGCTACTACGGAGCCGGGCGTGTTAGTTACTGGCTTTGCGTCCATGCTGGATGGGTGGCCAGTCATGATCGTTAGTTTTAGTCTGCGTGCGGCGCTGCAGTGTCCGTTAACGACATCTCTTTTGGAAACACGTTGATAAACGCACTAATAACAGGCTTGTCGTCATCATCGATATTGATCTTCGGTGTTTGCGACGATCGACTGATGTCCGTTGCAAAATTAGCGGCCCTCAGCGCACGTTCGATTTGCTGGCTTCCCGGGCTGTCATACAGCACTGCCTGAACGCCCGTGGCCTCTTTGGTGAGCATCAACTGCTTTATTTGTACCCGCACGCCTGCTTTGGTCAGGGCAACGGCGATCTGCTTGGAGAACGCCAACGCTTCGTCGTCGTTTCTGACGATATTGAGCAGTACGGTTGGGGCTACTTTGTCTTTTGCGAGCGCTGCCGCCAATGCCTGGAACGCGGCCTGTGCCTGCGCTGTCAGCTTTCTAGGCCGCAGGCGATGTTCAATGGCCTGGCGCTCTTTTTTCGCGGCGTCCAGTTGTGCCGTCAACGCCGCGTTCTGTTGCAGGAGCTCTTCGATTTTCAACTGGGACTGGGCGGCGGACTGGTTGGCTGTGGCGATCAGTTGGCTGGCCTCGGCCATGGACCTGTCGGACTCGCTGCTTTGCACCTCGGACGTCAGGTGCGCCAGTATGACCGCGCAGGCCGAGACTAAGGCGGCAATGATGGCGGTTGTTGTAGCAATGCTGTGAATAAGGCTGGCGTTATCTGCTGAAATTTCTGGCATTAGCGTGCTCTTGAAATTTAGTTTCCATGATTTTGCTTTTCGATTTCGCGGCAGATTGCCATAAATTCACCGTGCAAGCGACCTCTGGCGTCGACGGTCGGTGCTTGATTTGGCATGACGTGATGGCCTGCGTGGGCAAACGAATAACGCTTTGTTTACTGGTGATTGCCAGTTGTCCGATTCAGCTCACATTTCGACTGAGTACAGTTGCGCGCCGTTTGCCTTTGGCTATGGTGGCTTTAGGTATACAACTAAAGTCGTAGGAGGGGCGACATGCGGATTCGCGGCGACGTTTTCTGGGGCTGGGCTGACCCGACGCTTCACCATCGGACTCACGACGAAACGTTATGTGACGGCAGCTACATCGATGTCCAGGTGCGACTGTCGCGAACAGGCAATACGCAGATGTTCATCGGGGTTTATGCCCCTAGTGGCATGGCCATTCATGAAGAAGCATTCGATTCGCGTCCAGGCGAATCGATGACCCGTGCCTTGGCGTGGGGCGTGGGCAGGGCACGGCGGATAGCAAGCGATGCGATTCCCGTGGCCGAACAGTTCGCCTGCGCTAAGTAGCGAGCTCTGAAGGTTGCCGCGGGTTGGGCGTAGGTCAGGGCTCATCCTTGATCTTTGCTGCGACGGACCTCAGCTCACTGGCAACCCCATCGATGGACTTGATATGAGCGCGTACATCGATCTCGCTGTCTGCGGTCGCCCGGGCTTCCATGAACTTGGCGTGCCCGGTCATGGCTTTACTGAGTTCATTCAGGTGGTCGGCGGTTTTGACGAGATCGGCTTTGATGGTATGAAGCGGTTCCATGAGCGTGAGTGCGTTCCTTGAAGTGTGCGTCTACAACCCTGTCTGGCCGTTCAGCGAAGCGTGCGTGACATCAGCCACTGCTTGTTGCCCCACGCCTCGAACTGCTCAATGACCGTCCAGCCACGCTTCTCATAGTAAGCCTGTTTATCATGGGTGTGCAGGTACAAGGTTTCGAAGCCGGCAGTGCGCGCATGGGCACATAGGCGCTCAATCAGGTGCTCGGCGATACCGGCTCCTCTGGCTGCCGGGTCAACGAACACGCAGGCAAGCCAAGGGCCGAGGTCCGGGCGGGAAGGCAAGTCTTGGGCTGCTAGAGCGGCACCGCCCAACAACTGGCCTTGCTCTAGGGCAATCAGGCATTGCCAGTCACCATTGCCCTGGCCTTCTGCGAACTCGTGCTGCCATCGCGAAAGGTCGATGCCGTCGAACTCATACGTGAATTGCTGATGAATCCACTGAGCGAAGGCGTTGCAATGGTTCATGTGATTCGCGAGCCAATCAAATTGAGGCATGGGCATCCTGCACGGTAGTACCTGTTCAGCGCATCATGACACAACCCTCAAGTGGAGACGCAAGTGAAGTTTTTCATGCTAAGGCTAGTCAGTGTCCGACTTACCTGATTCATTACCTTGTACCTGTAAAACTGAGCCTTTATCGTCCGTTGCCAATAAGCCACTTTGTGCGTTGGCGGCGTTCAGCTCTGCATGCGCGATGTTCGCTGCACCCCGAAAGATAGCGCGGCTTTCTTCACCTGTTTTCAGCGTGTGCAGGTGACCATTCTGATAGAAAAATTGCGTACGGTTGGATGGCATGGGGAGCGCTCCTTGTAATGCACCACGCTTATGAGTATCTGCACGGGCTACTCTGTGCCCGCTTCACGACTATGGCTACTAGCAGAATTAACAGGTGACCGCTCTAATGAAGCTCCGATAAAATCTTCACGCTAAGCAAAACGCACCACGACCTTGGTTGATTGGAACTAAGTTGCGACGCTGGGTAGAATGCCCTGTATCTCTATTGGTCAATTGCAAATGCCTACATTTCGTATCTTTGTTTGCACCTTGTTGACTGCCAGCCTTGCCGGTTGCGCAACACCGGGTAACCCCACAGCCAGTAAGCTGACCTCCAAAACCCCTGCACAATATGCCGCCTGTGTAATGCCCAAGTGGCAAGCACTGGCGCCCCTCGCCAACCAGAAATCGATTGCCCACGGCTATCGATTGACCGCGCCAAGCGCAGTGGCCTCCGACGATGTCCTCGAGGTGGTTGAGTCGCGCGACGGCAGCCGCGCCACGTTCTATAAAGGCAGCTTCCTTTCGGGCGACAAACTGCGCCAGGCTGCAAGAGAGTGCCTGGAATGAGCTCAGTAACCTGAGCTGCCCATACCGCCCATGTTGGTAGCTGGCTGCCAGTCAGTTAAGCGTCATCGGCGGTGAATGGGGCCGCGCAGCGACCCCCGAGGCAGCCGCCGTGTGCGGCGCGCACCTGCTTCGGCGACTTCCCCTCAGCGTGCTTCGAGTTTTGTGTTCATCCGCTGGCATTGCACTTCTGCATCGGTCCTGTTCGGGTAACTGGGTTTGAGCCGCTCCTTCGCCAGGTTGTCATAAATGTCGAACCCACCGCATACGGTCGCTGCGTAGTACCGGCTACCGACGCGGAATGACTCCTTTTCGATGGGTACCGCCGGAACGATAACGAATCTTGGTTGCATGTTTCGTGCCTCCCCAGGCAGAGACCTAAGTATTAGTCGGGCAGTTGGTAACCATCAAGCTGGCTCATGAGCAAGCGACGAATAGCCCGGGGCATGACACCAGTGATTGCACGCCCGTTCGTCGGTACAGTGGGGGCAAAGCGCCTGCCAGGCCTGCAGGCGGGTGAACAACGACCGAGACTACGGGTCTGTAGAAACACTGCGCTTGTGTGGAGAAGGGCGCTGTCATTTCTTCCACTTTTGGACAGATTTAGACCCATCAGTCGCTTTGTGTAAGGTTTTTGTAAAAGCGTCCGTTGTGCATACAAGGACCGGTATCGTGTTTGTACTGTCCAGTCCAAAGTAGCAAACGATGAACACACTTCCGTCGCAGCCCAGTGCTGAACGCGGGGCGTTCTCCAGTTTCGAGGCGTGTCGCAATACTCAGCAAGGCCCCGTGGTGATTCTGGCCTCGGGTGCTTCAGCCAGGCATTTCCCGCTGGCTGATTTTGCCCATCTGCCGATCATTGCCATGAACGGTTCAGTCGCCATGACAGCAGAGCATGGCGTGAAACCGTTTTTCTACGTGTGCACCGACAAAAGCTTCGGCCTGCAGCAACCTGATCTGTTTGCCACCGCCCTGCGTGACAGCCAACGGCTCGCGCTGTGGCCAGAGCAATTCGAGGGTGCCGACATACCAGCTGCTAGCGAATGCTATACCTTGCACAAGGCGCACACACCCGGCCTGCTCGACGGTGTGCGCGGGCACGGTGACAGTTGCGTCTGCAGCCGCGCATTGTGGAGCAAACGGGCACGGTCGATCGCCTTCAGCAAAGACTTGTCGCAGGGTTTTTTCGATGCCCGCACAGTCGCCTACGTGGCGCTGCAACTGGCTTATCACCTGGGGTTCGAAGAGGTGCTGCTGGTGGGGGTCGACCTTGACCAGACGGTGGGGCGCTTCTACGAGACCGAAGAAGGGCAACATTCACCGTGCGGACTGGACCAGCATTGGGACAGCCGCATCCTGCCGTCACTGACATTGATGGCGCGGCAAGTGGTCAATGAGCATTTTCACGTCTACAACCTGTCGGCGGCGTCGCGCATCCCGGCCGAACTGATCCCCAAGGTCAACCTGTCAGAAGCCAGGCGGATTGCCGGCTGCGGGATTGGTTGAGCAAGAAAGCGGGTGCGTGTGGCCTTGCGCCTGCGTAGAGTGCGCTGACCATCTCGCACCCTGCAGGAGCCCCCAATGTCCAGCGCCTTCACCTTCATGCAATCCCCCGTTGGCACGCTGACGCTGGTCGCCCGTGGCGAACGGCTGGCAGCCGTGCTCTGGGAGGAGGAGCGGGAAAACCGCGTGCGGCTCGGTGAGCTCCATCGTGATGACCGGTGCCCGGTACTGCTGGACACCGCCCGCCAGCTAGGCGAGTACTTTGCCGGCACGCGGCGACACTTCGACCTGGCGTTGGATTTTGCCGGTACGCCGTTTCAGCGCGAGGTGTGGGAGGCATTGCTGACCATTCCTTTCGGTGAAACCCGCAGTTACGGCGACATTGCCCGGCAGATCGGCAACCCTAGCGCGGTCCGTGCGGTAGGCGCGGCCAATGGCCGTAACCCGATCTCCATCATTGCGCCGTGCCACCGGGTAATTGGTGCTTCAGGCAACCTCACCGGCTTTGCCGGAGGGCTTCAGGCGAAGCAATACCTGCTGGCGCTGGAAGGCAGAGAAAGCCTGGCCTTGGCACTCTGAGCCCGGCAAACCTAAAAGATCCAGTTGGCGACCAGGCAGGCCACCAGCGCCAGCGCTGATCCGGCCATCAAGGTGTACTGACGGTGGGCCCGCCGGGCATGGGGCCGGACCTCTCGCAAGTATTCGCCAGCGGTGGGCGCACCCGGTCGATGGCGCAGGCCTTCGGCGATTTCGGCCAATTGACCCTGGATCAACAGCCCAACCAAGTAATGCGTGGATGCGTAGCTCGCCAGCGTCAACAACAGATACTTCACGCAGTCAGCACCCTCAGTGGCACAGCGGTCGCGCTGGAGTGGGTGGTATCCAGCAGAATCAGCCCTTCGCAGGTGTCATTCAGGCTGGCCAGCAGCCGACCCTGGTTATCCCAGGCCGCAGACCCACCTGCGCCGATGAACGTATCGGCAGGCCCCACGCAGTTGGCCAACAAGACGGTAAGGCCCAGCGTGCGGGCGACCTCCGGGTAATGCTCGTAGCCCTCACCAATGCCCTTGGCCGTTTTCGCCACACTGGCCAGGTACACTTGCGCGCCCTGTGCCCGCGCCTCGGCAGCATGTTCGATGAACATCGACTCGTAGCAGATGGCAGGCGCTACCCGGTGCTTGGCCACCTCGAGTACCAAGGGCTGATCGCCGGCGGCGAAGTAGGGCAGTTCATCGCCGTGCAGGCGCCGTTTGGCATACGCCTGGCGGGGCATGCCTGGGCTCAGGATCGGCATGCCGATGCGAATGCCGTGAGGCGTTGGCAAGGGCAGGCCCACGGCGACTGTGAGAGCATGCTGGTCGCACAGTGCCTGCAGTGGCTTTAGCCGTGGGGTGGATAACGGCAGGGCGAGCTGGCGGGCCAAGGTCGGCTCATAGCCGGTCAGTGACAGTTCAGGAAACACCACCAGCTCAGCACCCAGCGCCGCAGCCTGCTCGATGCAATACAGATGACGCGCAAGGTTGCCCTGAATATCGCCTTTGAGCGACGCCAGTTGCACGGCGCAAATCTTCATCAACAGCTCCTTCCCTGGTACAAGTCAAGGGCCGAGCATACGCCTGGCCGCAACACCTGTACCAGTGAAGGGTTTTTCAGGAAGGCGCGTGCGGTGCGAAGCGTTGGCGGAACCAGTCGTTCAGCATGGCCTTTTCGGCATACAGGCGGTCGCTGCTGCTGGTCACCCGCCCTGGGCGGCTGAGGTACATCTTGTCGCTGACCCGTTCCTGCGTTTGCTGGGCAGGTTTGCCGGGCTGGCTGAGGGTGTAGCTGAGGTCGATGGTCGGCCAGGTGATTTCGCGCATGAAGCGCACATCGTAGGCATTGCTGTGCCAAGGCTCGAAGCGCCCGGCCAGGTCGATGTCACGGATGTCGATAACCAGCTGCTGGTCAGCTTGCAAGTAACGCTGGCCGAGCTTCTGCAGGTACTCGGTCAGGGCCTTCATGACATAGGCATCGGCACCCCGTTCGTAGCCGGCACTGTCGAGGCTGGCATCGCGAAATTTTTCGGGATGGTCGAATCGCACCTCGACCTGCGCAGCCGGAGCACCTTGTGCCATGCTGTTCAATGACAGCGCCACGAGCACGGCACACACGAGGGCGGTACGCATGATGCACCTCCAAGGTGAAAGACGTGTCCTTTTATTCTACGCCTGCCATGACAGCACCCGCAGAGGAAGTTTGTAATGAGTCGGTTTCGGCGGGTAGCCGCCAACCCCCTGGGTCGAGACCTGGCGGTGGGTGATATCCACGGGCACTTCGGGCGCCTTGTTCGGTGCCTGCAAGCGGTTGGGTTCAACCCCGCAGTGGACCGCCTGTTCAGCGTCGGTGACCTGGTCGACCGCGGTCCGCTCAGCCACGCGGCGCTGGCATGGCTGGACCTGCCCTGGTTTCATGCCGTGCAGGGGAACCATGAGGCGCTGGCGGTTACCTACCTGCGCGGTGGCCGGCTCGACCTGGAGATGTACCACGCCGCCGGTGGTGGCTGGTTTCTTGAGCTGCCCAAGGCCGAGCAGCGACGCTTTGTCGAACGCTTCGAGCAATTGCCGATCGGCATGGAAGTTGAAAGTGCAGCGGGCCTGATCGGTCTGTTGCATGCCGACAGCCCCTTCGCCGATTGGCCCGTGTTACGTAGCTGGTTGGAACTGGATGACGACCCCGAGGTACGCGAAGTCTGCCAATGGTCGCGGCGCCGGCTGAAGGAGGGCGACACCCGGCCTGTGCACGGCATCCGTGCCTTGTTGGTCGGGCATACACCCGTGCTGCAGGTCAAACAGCTGGGCAATGTCTGGCACCTGGACACCGGCGGCTGGGCCAGCGGCCATTTCAGCCTGCTCGACCTGGCCACCCTTGAGCTGGTCAGCCCAGCGCAAGGTGCACAAGCAACCCCCCGGCCAACACCATCAGCATGACCCCCGAAGCCCGCTCCAGCCAGGGCAAGGCGCGGGCGAAGCGCTGCAACACGCGCTGGTTGCCGATGGCCACGGCGACCAGCAGGTCCCAGAGCAGCACGATGCAGAACATCCAGCCCGCATACACCACCTTCCAGCCGACACTGCTGCTGGCGACCATGCTGGCGAGGCTGGCGTAGAACAGCGCGTTCTTGGGGTTGAGAATGCCCGACAAAAAGCCCATCGCCAGGCTGCGCCACCCACTTGGTACAGCGCCATTGCCGGCCACTGCGGCCAGGTTGGAATGCCCGGCGTAGCGCAAGAATTGTGTGCCGATGTACAAAAGGTAAGCCGCACCGGCCAGTTGCAAAGCAATGAATAACGTGCTGCCTTCGCGCAAAATCGACAGGCCGGTAAAGGCCATGGCAATGAAGGCGCCATTGGCCAACGCGATACCCAGGCACGCGCCGCTGGCGGTGCGCCAACCGCCACTGATGGAGGTGCGGGCAACCAGGAAAAAGTCCGGGCCGGGTGACAGCAGGGCTAGGAAGTGGGCGAGGGCGACGATCAGGAACTGCTCCATGGGCGGGACGACTCCGGCAGGGGAAAACCGCAGTCTGGCGTCGAGCCTGGAGCCCGTATTGAAGATTATTGCGCGGGGCCTCAATGGCCTCGGTATTGCCCGGGCGTTACGCCCACGTGCGCCTTGAACACCCGCTGAAAGTGGCTTTGGTCGGCAAACCCAAGCTGATAGGCGACCTCTGCCAGCGCCAGGCCCTGGTTCAACAGAAGCCGACCGCGATTGACCCTGGCGTTGAGCAGGTAGGCATGGGGCGTCAGGCCGGTGGCTGCGCGAAACGCCCGGATCAGTTGATAACGCCCCAATCCCGTCTCCTGGGCCAACAACGTCAGGCTCAGTTGCGCAGGGTCCTCAGCCTCGATCCGCTCGACCAGGCCACTGAGCAGGGAGGCGCCCAGCGCCGGTGTCGCCTCCAGCGTCGGGTGCGAGCAGAAGTCCTGGTCCCCCATGAAAGCAATCAGCGCCGCCTCTTTCTCGCCGTTGCTCGCACTGGAGAACAACAAGGCATTCAGCGCGCAGAACTGGCCGTACAAGGCGGGCACATGGCTGATACGTGCAGGCTCACCCGCCTGCGCACCGCGCAGCCCAGACTCCAGGCGCAGTTGCGACAGCCAGTCGGCATCCACGTGCAGCATCTGGTAGCTCCAGGCCTGGCCAGGCGCCGGATTGCACGCATGCACACGCTTTGCCGGGACCATCACCAAAGTGCCGGGTGTCAGGCGTTGCTGACCACCGCTTGCGCCGGTAAACAGGCTGAAGCCGGCATCCACTGCGCCCATGGAAAAGGTCGGATGGCTATGCGCCTTGTAGCAGGCGCGGCTGTGGCAGGCGCGGCGGCTTTCGACGAAGGGCAGGGCAGTATCGCGCCAGACGCGGGCTTGTGAGCGGGGCATGAAAGGGTCCTCGACAGGAGCAAAAGCTTACCAGTAGCAGGGGACCCGTACAGTTTTTTCGGCTGGCTGTAACTTGACCCTGTGCGCGTCTGCGGTCGAAATAAGCGCTTGATGTCAGAGGACAATAAAAATGGATCTTGCCAGTTTGCTGCTGTTCATCCCCGCGTGCTTCGCCCTCAACATGGCGCCCGGGCCCAACAACCTGCTGTCGTTGCACAATGCCAGCCGCTACGGCCTGCGCACGGCCTGCGTGGCCGGTGGCGGGCGCATTGTCGCTTTCAGCGGCATGATTGCGCTGGCGGCCATGGGCCTGGCGGTGGTGCTGCATACCAGTGAATACTTGTTCCTCGCCATCAAGGTGATTGGTGCTGCCTACCTGTTCTACATTGCCTGGCAGCTGTGGCGGGCCCCTGTTGGTGAAGCCGTGGTGGCGGGTGATCACCCACGCGGCACCTGGCGCCTGGCGCGGCAGGAGTTCTGGGTGGCGGCGGGCAACCCGAAGGCCATCCTGATCTTCACAGCCTTCCTGCCGCAGTTCGTCTCGGTCGGCGGTGCTACCCCGGTCAGTGAGCAGTTCCTGTGGCTTGGCGTGCTGTTCCTGCTGCTGGAGTGGGCCGCCATCGCCATCTATGCGGGCCTTGGCGCCTATATGCAGCGCTGGTTCAGCCAACCTGGGCCGCGCCGGATGTTCAACCGGGTCAGCGCCTCCTTGCTGGGCTGCGCTGGCCTCGGTCTGCTGGCAGCGCGCCGTTAGAACTGCCAGCGCACACCCAGGTTCACGCCGCTGGCTTCCTGCTGGCGGCTGTCCAAGTTAGCGCTGTACTGCACGCCGCCGTGCAGGCTCAGCGCTTCACTCACTTGCACCACCACACCGCTTTCGAGTTGCACCGAGGTGTAGCGGTAGTCGGTCTTGATCGTGTCGAGGTCATCGAACGTCAGCGTGTCGCGGCCACCGTCGCCGTGCCACAGGTTGACCTGCGCATAAGGTTGCAGCAGGCGTCCACGGGTGCCAGTGAAGGTGCCTTCAAGGCGCGCACCCAAGCGCGCCGTTAGTTCAACCTGGGCGTCATGGCTGACGCGCGAGACGCTGTCACGAGCGGTGTCCAGCGAGACCTTCTGGGCGATCAACTGGGCTTGCGGCTCCACGGCCCAGCGTTGCGACAGGGCGATGGGGTAGCCGGACTCCAGTGACGCTGTCCAGGCATGGCCCTTGATGTTCAGCTTGTCACCACGGTGCGAGCGCGCCCGGCCATCCAGGTCGGTGTACTGCAGCACGGCATCCAGGTACCCGCGCTGCGGCCCGACCAGCGTCCAGTAAGCGCCGACGCTGTCGCCATCGAGCTTCAGGTCACCGACGCTGCGGTCTTGTACGGCCAGGGCAAACCCTTTGACGTCGGCGTCCAGGCGACTGTGGCTGACATACACGCCGACCTGTTGGCGATAGCCGCTGTCATTGACCTTGGCATACACGTCCTGGCCGACCTTGAAGCCATACAGGTCACCGTCCAGGCTGGGGCTGACCGTGCCGGTCCATTGCTGGCGCAGCGTGCCGCCGTAGGCCTGCCCCCAGCTGGCGGGGAGCCCGCCTTGGCCGGCCAACAACTGCTGGTCGCCCTGGCGCTGGTGAAAGGTGCCCAACGCTTGGCGGGCGATGATCGCGGCGCCTCTAGGGGCAGCGGCGTACACCGGGACTTCGGGGCGGTACAGCGCCAAGGGCTTGCCCTGTACGGGCGCAGGCAGTTCAGCTTGCCCGGGCGCCGCCGCAACCACAGGCGGGGTCGCTGCCGGTTCGATCACGGGTGGCTCGCCGGGCTGCGGTGCCGGCGCCGGAGCGGGCGGGGCGACTAAGGTCGAGCGCAGGTACCAGCTGTTTTCACTGCCTGCTGTGATACCACCCTTGAACAGGCGATAGTCGTAGGCACCAACCGAAAGCGTCTGGGTCTGGACGAAAGCGTCGTTCCGGCTGACAGCGCCTTCGCGGGCTTCGACTACTTGGATACCGTTCTGTGTGGTCGCCGCGCCTGCGCCCCCCAAGTTATTGACCAGCAGGCCAGTACTGCCAGCGATAACCCCGCGGCTGACGACCAGGCGGTCGGAGGCCGCGCCATCCCCGGCCAGCACGCTGTTCACGCGCAGGGTGCCGTTGTTGCCGGTGTAATCGCCTTGAATGCTCAAGCGCCCCTGGGCATCGTTGCCCTGCGACAGGTCTATCGTGCCGGCGTTTTCGACCGACACCTTGTTGCCGTTTTGGATACTCACGATGCTGCCTTGGCGTGCGATCAGCGCGCTGCTCGCATCGATTTTGAAGCTGCCTGTACCGGTCGCGGGGAGTGTGTCGGTGCCTAGGTCGCCCAAGGTGAGGGTGTCGTCGAGGGTGAATCGGCTGGCGTTGGTCAACGCCACGGATTCCCAGTTGGTGTACAACCCACCGCGCGTCACCTGGCTGCGGTTGAACACCAGGGTGTCATTGCCAGCGCCGCCGTCGACGCTGATGTTCAAGGCCTTGGCATCGAGGCTGTCGATTGTCGCGGAGTCATCGCCAATACCCATATCGACCCGGCCGCCGATGCTGCCGCCGGACCACGTGAAGGTGTCGTTGCCGGCGCTGGCGAGCACATTCCCCTTGAGCGAACCACCACTGATGGTAATGCGGTCCTGGCCGCCGCTGGTGCTGATATTGCCGCCAATCGAGCCCCCGCGCAGCAGGATCGTGTCGTTGCCAAAGCCGCTCACCAGGTTGCCGTCGATCTCGGTTGCAACGGCAGTGTCCTGGGACATTTCGAAGTAGTTGTCAGCGAGCTTCAAGTCGACTCGCCCTATCTGGCCGCCCGAAAAGATTGCATGATCGCCATCCTCGAACGCACCGATAATGCGCCCGCCCGACATTGTGAAAGTATCGAACCCTTGGCCCTGGTTCAGCGACTGGACCGTGCCCCCGCTCATGGTGAAGGTGTCGACCTGTTGGGTTTGCGAGATCGCCCCCAGGCTGTCGCCCGGCATGACGGTCAGTGAATCAGGGTAGCCAAGCGTCGGCAGTGCGAGCAGTGGCAACGCGGCAGGGGCAAGCAGGCGGTGATAACGCATCGGCAGGTCTCCGTGTCCTCAGAAGGGGACCACTGCCTGACGCGGCGCTTAGGCGCACCGTATCGGTCCTGCCTGAGTTGTAGGGAAATGCCTGACGTTGAACAACTGGCAATAATGCTAGGTGGCCTGTTGCTACCTAGGTGCTGTCAGTCGCGGTAGAAGGTTTGCACCAAGTGGTAGCCGAACTTGCTCTTGATCGGCCCATGCACCACGCGCAGCGGCTTTTTGAAGATGACCTGGTCGATGGCGCCGACCATCTGGCCAGGCCGCACCTCACCCAGGTCACCGCCGCGCTTGCCCGACGGGCAGGTGGAAAACTTCTTCGCCAGCACGTCGAAAGCCTCGCCATTGGCGATGCGCTGCTTGAGCTTTTCGGCTTCGTCAGCGGTCTTGACCAGGATGTGGCGGGCTTGAGCTTTCATGGGACACCTGTGCTTCGGGGTAAAAAAAAGGGCGCCATTATGCCTCATTGTGCAGCGCGTTGTGGTTGCGGAACTGCTCCAGCGCCTCCGGGTTGGCCAGGGCGTCGGTGTTTTTCACCGGCAGGCCATGAACCACATCACGTACCGCCAGCTCCACCAGCTTGCCGCTGATGGTGCGCGGGATGTCGTTGACCTGGGCAATCACCGCAGGCACATGGCGCGGCGTGGTGTATTGGCGTATCACCTGGCGAATGCGTTGGCGCAAGGCTTCATCCAGCTGCAGGCCGTCGCGCAGGCGCACGAATAGCACCACCCGCACATCGCCTTGCCAGTCCTGGCCGATGGCGACGCTTTCCAGCACCTCTTCGACCTTCTCCACCTGGCGGTAGATCTCTGCCGTGCCAATGCGCACCCCGCCAGGGTTGAGCACGGCATCGGAGCGGCCGTGGATGATCAGGCCACCGCTGGCACGCTGCTCGGCATAGTCGCCCTGGGCCCAGACCCCCGGAAACTGGCTGAAGTAGGCCGCGTGGTAGCGGCTGCCATCGGGGTCGTGCCAAAAGCCCAGCGGCATGGACGGAAACGGCTGCAGGCACACCAGTTCACCTTTTTCGTCATACACGTTCTGGCGTTGCGCGTTCCAGACCTCCACCGCCATGCCCAGCCCCTTGCACTGGATTTCGCCGCGATGCACCGGCAGCGTCGGGTTGCCCAGCACGAAGCAGGCAACGATGTCGGTGCCACCGGACATGGAGGCCAGGCATACATCGGCCTTGATCTTGCGGTAAACGTAATCGTAACTGTGCGGCGACAGTGGCGAGCCGGTCGACAGCAGCAGGCGCAAGCTGGTCAGGCGGTGCGTGGCGGCAGGCTCAAGGCCTTGCTGTTCGAGTGCGGCCAGGTACTTGGCGCTGGTGCCGAAGGCATGGATGCCCTCGGCGTCGATCAAGTCCAGCAGCCGCGCTGGCCCGGGGTGGAAGGGCGAGCCGTCATACAGCACCAGTGTGGCACCTACAGCCAGGCCGCTGGCTAGCCAGTTCCACATCATCCAGCCGCAGGTGGTGTAGTAGAACAGCACATCATCGGCCTTGAGGTCATTGTGCAGGCCGTGTTCCTTGAGGTGCTGCAGCAGCACCCCACCGGCGCGGTGGACGATGCACTTGGGTACGCCGGTGGTGCCGCTGGAGTAGAGGACGCACAGCGGATGATCGAACGGCAGCGGGGTGAAGCGAGGCATGCCGCCGGGCTGGAAAAAGACCTCCCACAGGTCGACACGGGACGCGTGGAATTCGTCGGCGCGGGTCCCGCTGCGGGTATGGGGTACCACGATCAGTTGCTCAAGGCCTGGTAATTGGGCGCAGACCTGGTTGACCTTGTCGACCTGATCGATGACCTTGCCGGCATAGTGGTAACCGGCGCAGACGATCAGCAATTTGGGACTGATCTGGCCGAATCGGTCGATGATGCCGTGCACGCCGAATTCGGGTGAAGCGCTGGACCAGATTGCGCCGAGGCTGGTGCAGGCCAGCATGGCTACCAGGGTTTCCCAGGTGTTGGGCATGATGGCGGCGATGCGGTCGCCCGGTTTCACACCAGAGGCCTCGAACGCCCGTTGCAGCCCCGCGACCTCGGCGGCCAACTGCGCATGGCTCAGCACTCGGCGCTGGCCGTCTTCGCGTACGGCGATCAATGCCGGGCGGTCGTCGCGCCGGCGCAGCAGGTGTTCGGCGTAATTAAGGGTGGCGCCGCTGAACCACTGGGCATCGGGCATTTGCGGGCCTTCGCGCAGCACGTGGCTCGGTGGCTGGTGCCAGTTAACGTGAAAGTACTCGGCAAGGCTCTGCCAGAAGGCTGAGCGCTGCTCGATGCTCCAGCGGTGCAGTGCCTGGTAGTCGTTTAATTCGAGGTTGTAGCGCAGGTTGACCCAGCGGCGAAACGCAACCATCCGGCTGGCCTCGATCTGCGCTGTGGAGGGGCTCCAGAGTACGTCATTCATGGCGAACCTCCAGTTGTTGCGGGAGGGGGGTAGGAGCAGCCTTGCGCTGCGAAGAGGCCAGTGAAGACACTGTAAATCTTCGGCGCTATTACTGGCCTCTTCGCAGCGCAAGGCTGCTCCTGCCTGTCAGCGTGATGCGAGCTTCTTATTCCACTTTAGCCTTCTGCACGTCTTGCGAGGCCGACCACACGCGGTAGCGCACCTCGACGTCCTTGGGCACATACACCACCACCGGCAACTTGCTGTTGTAGCGCAGCATGAAGCCTTCGCCGACCACCGGCACGAACGCATCGGTCTTCTTGCCATCCGGGCAGGCCATCAGGGTGCTCGCAGGGCCGCCGACCTTATCCAGGCGGTAGTAGCTGTAGCCCCAGCCTTCGAGCGTGCGTTCTTCGAGGCTACCCGCCAAGCGCTGGCGGTTGCAGTCGACCTTCAGCGTCTTGCCCGCGAGAATTTCCAGTTTATAGGCCGACTCGTCAGCCTGGGCCGGCAGGTGGATGACCTGCCGGGTGAAGCCTTTTTCCGCCTCAGGATAGGGCGCGATATCCTTCAAGCTGGCAGCCATCGCCGGGGCGGCGGCAGCCAGGGTCAAGGTCAGGATCGCGGACAGTGGGCGTGGGCGCATGTAGGCCTCCTTGCAGTTGAAAAGGGTGCAAGACCATTGCCAGGTCGTGGCCGGCCCTCACTGGGCCAGCCAGCCACCGTCGACATTCCAGGCGGCACCACGGACCTGGCTTGCGGCCTCGCTGCACAGAAATAGTACCAGCTCGCCCAGGTGCTCGGGGGTGACGAAGGCCAACGAAGGCTGCTTCTCGGCCAACAGGTCGTGTTGCGCCTGCTGCGGGTCTACACCCTTGGCGGCGCGGTCGTCGATCTGCTTTTGCACCAGCGGGGTCAGCACCCAGCCAGGGCAGATCGCGTTGCAAGTGACATTGCTGGCGGCCGTTTCCAGGCCCACGACCTTGGTCAGGCCCACCACGCCATGCTTGGCTGCCACGTAGGCGGCCTTGCCGGTCGAGCCGACCAGCCCGTGCACCGAAGCGATGTTGATGATCCGCCCCCAGTTGCGTGCACGCATGCCGGGCAGGGCCAGGCGGCTGCCATGGAACACCGCCGACAGGTTGAGGGCGATGATCTTGTCCCAGCTCTCCACGGGAAACTGTTCGACCGGCGCCACGTGCTGGATACCGGCGTTGTTGACCAGAATGTCGACACCGCCGAATTCATGCTCGGCCATGGCGAACAGGGCCTCTATCTGGGCTACATCCGACAGGTCGGCGGGGTGGTGGACGGCCTTCACGCCATGGCTGGTAATGCTGGCGATGGCCGGCGCCGGGTCGCCAAAACCGTTGAGCAGGATGTTGGCCCCGGCACGGGCCAGCACCTGGGCGATGCCAAGGCCGATACCGCTGGTGGAACCGGTGACGAGTGCAGTCTTGCCTTTGAGGGTCATGCGAATGCTCCCAGTGCAGGTTGTGGGTCTTTTTGTACGAGCAGCCTTGCGCTGCGAAGAGGCCGGTGGAAGCAGCTAAGATTTACAGGGGTTTCACTGGCCTCTTCGCAGCGCAAGGCTGCTCCTACAGGGGTCGTGCATTAACCATGTGGATCGAACGCTTCGCGCAGCGCATCGCCGATGAACACCAGCAGCGACAGAATCACCGCTAACGCGAAAAACGCAGTAAAGCCAAGCCAGGGCGCTTCCAGGTGCTGCTTACCCTGGGTCACCAGCTCGCCCAGCGAGGCGCTGCCGGCCGGCATGCCGAAGCCCAGGAAGTCCAGCGCAGTCAGGGTGGTAATGGCCCCGGTCAACATGAACGGCACATAGGTCAGCGTGGCGTTCATGGCGTTGGGCAGAATGTGCCGCAACATCACCTGGCTGTCTGGCAGGCCCAGCGCCCGCGCGGCTTTGACGTATTCCAGGTTGCGCCCGCGCAAAAACTCGGCGCGCACCACATCGACCAGGGTCAGCCACGAAAACAGCGCCATGATCCCCAGCAACCACCAGAAATCAGGCTCGACGAAGCCGCTAAGGATGATCAACAGGTACAGCACCGGCAACCCCGACCAGACCTCCAGCAAGCGCTGCCCCAGTAGGTCGACCCAGCCGCCGTGGTAGCCCTGCAAGGCTCTGGCCGTCACGCCGATCAGCACGCTGACTAGGGTCAAGGCAAAGGCGAACAGCAGCGACACTCGGGTACCGTACAGCACCCGGGCCAGCACATCGCGCCCCTGGTCGTCGGTGCCCAGCCAATTGCTGGTACTGGGTGGGCTGGGGGTGGGCACTTGCAGGTCGTAGTTAGGGGTGTCGGCACTGAAGGGGATGGGGGCGAACAGCATCCAGCCGCCCTGGGCCTCGATCAATTGGCGCACGTAGGCACTGCGGTAATCTGGCTGGAACGGCAATTGGCCGCCGAACTGCTGTTCGGTGTAACGCTTGAGCGCCGGGGTGTACAGCTCGCCCTTGTAACCCAGCAGCAAGGGCTTGTCGTTGGCCACCAGCTCTGCGCCCAGGCTCAGCAGCAATAGCGCTGCGAACAGCCACAGCGATACCCAGCCGAGGCGGTTGCGGCGAAAGCGTTGCAGGCGGCGGCGTGACACGGGCGAGAGCATCAGTTGGCCCTCGTGTCGAAGTCGATACGCGGGTCGAGCAGGGTGTAGCACACATCGCCGATCAGACGGATCAACAAGCCCGCCAGGGTAAAGATGAACAGCGTGCCGAAGACCACCGGGTAGTCACGCGACACGGCGGCTTCGTAACTCATCCGGCCAAGGCCATCGAGGGAGAAGATTACTTCGATGAGCAGCGAACCTGCAAAAAACACCGTGATCAGTGCCTGGGGCAGCCCGGCCACCACCAGCAGCATGGCATTGCGCAACACGTGGCCGTACAGCACGCGCCGCTCGCTCAGCCCCTTGGCCCGGGCGGTGACCACGTACTGGCGGGAGATCTCGTCAAGGAATGCATTCTTGGTCAGCAGGGTCAGGGTGGCGAAGCCGCCGATCACCAGTGCGCCGACCGGCAGCACCAGGTGCCAGAAATAGTCGGCGACCTTGCCCAGCAGGCTGAGCTGGTCGAAGTTTTCCGACACCAGGCCGCGCACCGGGAACCAGTTCAGCGACGTGCCGCCGGCGAACAGCACGATCAGCAACAGGGCGAACAGGAACGAGGGCAGGGCGTAGCCGATCACGATCAGTGCGCTGCTCCAGGCATCGAAGCGGCTGCCATGGCGCACCGCCTTGCGGATACCCAAGGGGATAGAAACCAGATAGGTGATGAGCGTGGCCCAGAAGCCGAGCGACAGGGTGACCGGGAGCTTGTCGAGGATCAGGTCGGTGACCTTGGCCCCACGAAAGAAGCTCTGGCCGAAGTCGAGGCGGGCGTACTGGCTGAGCATCAGCCAGAGGCGCTCGGGGGCTGATTTATCGAAACCGTATTGGTGTTTGATCGCCTCGATCAGCTTGGGGTCCAGGCCGCGGGTGGCCCGTGACTCGCCATGCGCCACCTCGGCCCGGGCGCCTGGTGCGCCGCCGCCGATACCCTGCAGCCGCGCCACCGCTTGCTCCACCGGGCCACCAGGCGCCGCCTGGACGATCGCGAAATTGACCAGCAGGATCGCCAGCAGCGTCGGAATGATCAGCAACAGGCGCCGCAGAATATAGGCCGTCATGGTGAGGCCTTCAGGCGTTCGGCCATCTGCGCGTTGGTCAGCGGGGTAGGGCTGACTTCCCACCAGGTGTCGAGGCCTTCGTCATAGGTGGCCTGAACCTTGGGCAAGCCAAAGCGGTTCCACCAGGCCGTGGAGCTGCCGGGCGGGTAGTAGTTGGGGATCCAGTAGTAGTTCCACTGCAGCACGCGGTCCAGGGCATGGGCATGGCGCAGCATGTCGGCTTGCGTGCTGGCGCGTACCAGGCCGTCGATCAGGCTGTCCACTGCAGGGTCCTGCAGCACCATCAGGTTGTTCGAGCCGGGGTCGTGGGCCGCTGCCGAACCGAAGTAGTTGTACAGCTCGGCCCCCGGCGACAGCGTGACTGGGTAGCCGGTCACGATCATGTCGTAGTCACGCGCCATCAGGCGGTTGACGTATTGGGCCGAGTCGACATTGCGGATGTTCAGGGTGACGCCGATCTGCGCCAGGTTGCGCTTCCATGGCAGCAGCAGGCGTTCCAGGCCAGCCTGGCCGTTGAGGAAGGTGAATTCCAGCGGCTCGCCTTGGGCGTTCACCAGGCGGTCACCCTCGGGGTGCCAGCCGGCTTGCTGCAACAAGGCCAACGCTTGCAGCTGTTGCGTGCGGATGATGCCCGTGCCATCGGTGACCGGGGCGGTGAACACGCGGTCGAAGACCTCATCTGGCACCTTGCCGCGTAATGGCTCCAGCAGTTCGAGTTCGCTGACGTCGGGCAATACGCGGGCGGCCAGTGGGGTGTTGGAAAACACGCTCTGCTGGCGGATGTAGAGGTTGCGCATCATCTGCCGGTTGCTCCACTCGTAGTCCCAGAGCATGCCCAGCGCCTGGCGCACGCGGCGGTCGCGAAACGGCGGTTTGTCCAGGTTGAACACATAACCTTGGGCAACCTGCGGTTTGGCCGGGCCCAGGTGCGCGCGCTGCAGACGGCCGTCGTCCAGCTGCGCGCCGTTGTAGCCGAGGGTGTAGGCCGTGGCAGAAAACTCGCGGTTGTAATCGTAGCCGCCCCCTTTCAGCACCTGCCGCGCCACTTCGGTGTCGCCGAAGTATTCGATGCGCAGCGTGTCGAAATTGTAGCGGCCACGGCTGACGGGGAGGTCTTTGGCCCACCAGGTTGGGTCACGTTCAAAGCTGATGCTGCGGCCATTGTCGATCTGGCCGATGCGGTACGGGCCGCTGCCGACCGGTTTGTCGAAGCCGGCGCCGTTGGCGAAATCGCGTTGTTGCCAGTCATGCTCGGGCAGCACCGGCAGGCTGGCCAAGTCCAAGGGCAGGGTGCGGCCATGGGGTTGCCTGAAGTCGAAGCGCACGCGATGCGGGCCCTCTACGGTAACCCCAGCGACCTCGGCGAACTGGGTGCGGTACTTGAGGCTGCCTTTGCTCATCAGCAGCTCGAAGGTAAAGCGTACGTCTTCGGCGCGCACCGGCTTGCCGTCGGCGAAGGTGGCGCGGGGGTCGATCTCGAAGCGCAGCCAGGCATCGTCCGGGCCACGTTCCATGCGCCGGGCAATCAGGCCGTAGACGGTGTAGGGTTCATCGAATGAGCGCACGGCCAATGGCGCGTACAGCCAACCATCGACTTCGTTGACGCCGATGCCTTTGTCGATGTACGGCAGAACATGGTCGAACTGGCCAATCTCCATGGCCGAGCGGCGCAATATGCCGCCCTTGGGGGCGTTGGGGTTGGTGTAGTCGAAATGGTGGAAGTTTTGGTTGTAGCGGGGGGCTTCGCCGTAGACGGTCAACGCGTGGGTGGGTGCAGCGTGGGTGTTGACGGAAAAGCACAGAAACAAAACCAGCCAGCCCAGGCGATACAAGCCCTTGTAGGAGCAGCCTTGTGCTGCGAAGGCGTCAGCACGGTCAACGAAATTGCCCGGCCGGGCCACTTCACAGCGCAAGGCTGCTCCTACAGAGGCTGAGTCGTTCCTGAGGAACAACCTGGTATCAGTCCTGACGGCTGGTCACTTCCAGCAGGTGATAACCGAACTGGGTTTTCACGGGGCCCTGGACAACGTTCAGCGGCGCGCTGAAGACCACGGTATCGAACTCACGCACCATCTGGCCCGGGCCGAACGAGCCCAGGTCACCGCCTTGGCGGCTGGATGGGCAGGTGGAGTTGGCCTTGGCGACTTCGGCGAAATCGGCACCAGCTTCGATCTGGGCTTTCAGTTCGTTGCATTTGTCTTCGCTGCTGACCAGGATGTGGCGGGCGGTGGCACGTGCCATGGGTACTGCTCCTTAGGGTAAAAACGCAAGCCTAGCGCACTTGTTCGGGAAATGTCTCGCAAGGCTTGCTAGCGGCTTCCTACAGTTTTTGTGCCGCCTCGCGCAACAGGGTTTCAGTCGACGCCCAACCCAGGCAGCCATCGGTGATCGACACGCCGTACTTCAGTGCGCCTTTGCCCAGGGACTGGCAGCCATCGAACAGGTGCCCTTCGATCATCACGCCGACAATCGAACGGTCACCGGCCACGCGCTGTGCCAGCACGTTCTCGAATACCGCGGGCTGCTGCGCTGGGTCCTTGCCGCTGTTGGCATGGCTGCAATCGACCATGATCCGCGCCTGTAACCCCACTTTGGCCAACCCTTGGCGGGCCTGGGCGATGCTCGTGGCATCGTAGTTCGGGCCTTTATGGCCGCCGCGCAACACCAAATGGGTGTCGGGGTTGCCCAGGGTCTCGATGATGGCCGGGTAGCCCTGCGCATCCATGCCGAAATGGCGGTGCGGGTGCGCGGCGCTGCGCATGGCGTCGCAGGCGACGCCAATCCCGCCGTCGGTGCCATTCTTGAAGCCCACAGGCAGTTCCAGGCCACTGACCATTTCACGGTGCACCTGCGACTCGGTGGTGCGTGCACCGATCGCGGCCCAGCCCAGCAGGTCGTCGAAGTAGCCCGCGGCCATCGGTTGCAGCAGCTCGGTGGCAATGGGCAGGCCGCGCTCGATCATGTTCAGCATCAGGCCGCGCGACAAGGCGATACCGGCGTGCATGTCATCGCTGCCATCGAGGTGCGGGTCGTAGGCCAGGCCTTTCCAGCCCACCGTGGTGCGGGGTTTTTCGACGTAGGCGCGCATCACCAGCAGCAGCTTGTCATCCACTTCGCGGCTCAGCGCGGCCAGGCGGTCGGCGTATTCCAGCGCCGAGCGAGGGTCGTGAATCGAGCAGGGGCCTACCACTACCAACAGGCGTTGGTCGCGGCCTTCGAGAATGGCGCGGATGGCCTGGCGGTGGGCATGGACTTGCTGAGTCAGCTCAGCGGACAGCGGCATTTGCTGCTTGAGCAGGTGGGGGCTGGGCAGGCGCTGGCTGACGGTAGTATTGGCAGCTTGCGGTTGGTTCAGGGGCAGGGCGAGGTTCGAGGCTTGCATGGCGTTTTTCCCTGGGCGGACGGCGGGTTCTGGCCCGCGTCGTCGGCCCTATCGAGGTGTTCGACAGATCGTTGTAGGTGTGTTGGCTGCAGCGTTGCCACCCTTGAAGGACCGATCGGAGGCGGCAGGCTGGCCCGAACGGGATTGGCTAAATCGCCAGGCATAGGTGTTTGCGCAGTAATAAGTGGCGTAGTTCATGAATCTGTCCTCAAGGTAAATCGGTAATGTTCAAAAGCCTGAAAAGCAAAACCCCCGGTCGGGGAGCCGACCGGGGGTTTGAGTATTCTCATGTTCGGCGGCCCCTCGAAAGTGGGCGCCGTGTGGGTATCAGCGGCGCCTAGTGGCTAAACCAATACCCAAAATAAAAGCTGACAGGAGCCTTGCAACCGGCAACGGCCAGCACAGGGCGCAGGGTGCGACCGGTGTGATTGGCATGATTGCAGGTGCGTTTCGGCATGTTGCTCTCCAGTGAATGAGCCCGAGCTTACTTCAGATCAGGCGCGGCGTTCAATGGGTAAATGCAATGACGTTGATCATTGCCGGTAATGGGGGCCATGGCCTGTTCAGTGGCCGTAACGCCCCACCAAGGTTTGCGCGCCCAAGGCATGGTCTTGCAGCAACTGCAGTAGCCCATTGCGGTCCAGGTCTGCTGGCAGGATGCCGGGTTCGAGGTCGGTTGCAATCAACGTCAGCGCGTAGTGGTGCGGGTTGTCCCCGGCGGGCGGGCATGGGCCACGGTAGCTGGCGGTGCCGCGGGAGTTGCGTCCCACCGTCACGGCAGGGCTGGTCAGTCCGGCCACGCCTTCTTTCAAGCCATCCAGGCCTGGGTCGATGTTATAGGCGACCCAGTGCACCACCCCCAGGCCTTTGCCGCCATCCGGGTCGAACATCACCAGCGCCAGCGAGCGCGTCCCGGCGGGCAGGTTGTCCCAGCTCAGTTGCGGGGTGCGTTCTTCACCTGCGCCGCAGGCCGGGTCTGGCCCGACCTGTTGCAGGGCAATCACGCCACCGTCGGTGAAGGAGGAAGAACTGATCGACAGTGCGCCAGAGCCCGGCCCGGCGGCCAGTACGCTGAAAGGCAGCAGGGCAGCGAGCAGCCAGGGTTTGGCGTTCATGGCAACTCCTTGGCAGGGCGATGGAGCGCAGTGTAGTCCAGCCGAGCCTCAACGGCTGTCCTGGTCCTCAGCGGTACCGCCATCGTAGCCGGCACCGGAACCTGTGGCTTCGCCGGTGCTGTTGGAGCCGCCACTGGCGCCGTCTGCGGCATCGGTGCCGGTGTTGCTGCTGTCGTTGTCCTGGCCGCTGCCGGGGCTGTTGACGCTGCTTCCGTCACCTGCGGTCTTGCCGCCGGACTGGTCGGTTTGTGGGCGGGTGTCGGTATTGGTGGGTTCGGTGGCAGCGAAGCTGGTGCCGGTGATGGCGCCCAGGGCCAAGGCCAGGCACAGCGAAAGGGGGCGAATGCGGATCATGATGAATCTCCCGTGCGGATGATCTGTCATTCGTTTGGCTGGAGCAGGGCGGCGCGGTGCCCTCTGGGCGACGGGTGGTCACCCAGGAACACGCGTTTTCTGTGTAGGAGCAGCCTTGTGCTGCGAAGAGGCCGGTGACCACACAACAGATCTTCGCTGCTATCACTGGCCTCTTCGCAGCACAGGGCTGCTCCTACCGAGGTGGGGTTATCGGGTTTCGGCTTGCGCTGCCCCTGTGCCTTGCACCGGCTCCAGCGGCGGATGCTCTTGCGCGGCATGCATCAGGTCTTCAGTCACCCGCAACTCGGCACCAGTGGGCGAGAAGGTGGTGGAGGCCGCGAACGGCGCCGGGTGCTCGGCCGCCGGGCGCTTGCCTCGGCGCCACAGGAAGAAGCTGACCATGGCCAGGTTGACCGCTGCAAAGGCCCAGAACAGCCCGGCCTCGCCAAACGACGTCATCATCGGCGAAATCGCCAGCGGCGCCAGCGCCGAACCCAGCGAGTTGATCAGCAGCAGGCCCTGGATCATCGGCACCAGCGCGTCGGACGGTGCACGGTCGGCAGCGTGGCTGACCGCTACCGGGTACAGGGCGAACACGCCGCCACCCAGCAGGAACAGCATTGCGGGCAGCAATGACGATTCAGACGGCAAGAACACCGTAATCAACGACAGCACCACGCACAGGCCGGCCAGGGCAATCAGCACATCCTGGCGGTCCTTGCGGTCGGACCAGCGCCCAACCGGGTACTGCAGCAGCATCGCACCCAGGATCACCCAGGCCATCATGCTGCCGACCTCGCCCACGTCCAGGCCAATACGTTGGAGGTACAGCGGCAGCAGCGCATAAATGCCGGCAATCGCCACCCCCGAACCGAAGCAGCCGACCAAACCCGACGGCGCCACCCCCAGCAGTTGGCGGGGCTTCAGCGGTTCGACCTGGTCCAGCAGTGGCGACACCCGCGGCAGGATCACGATCGGCAGCACCGACAGCGCCGCCAGCATGCCCGCGAGCATGAACGGCGCGGTGTCGCCCAGGCGGGTGATTTCGCCAAGGCCTGCCTGGGCAATAACGCCGGCGCCGTAGAAGGCAATCATGTACAGCGCCAGCAAGCGGCCACGGATTTTCGCGTCGCCGGCCAGCAGCAACCAGCTCTCGATCACCAGGAACACGCCCACCGCAGCCCAGCCGTTGATCAGGCGCAGGATCGACCACCACGTAGTGTCGTAAAACAGCCCTTGCAACAGGATGGTCGCGGCGATCAGCGAGGCGAAGCTGGTGTAGGCGCGGATATGGCCGATGCGCAGGATCAGCCGGTCATTGAAGATCGCGCCAAGGGTCAAGCCAATGAAGTAACTGGACGACACAATACCGATGGTGGTGGCTGATTCACCGGCCGCGCCCAGGCGCAGGGTGGTCAGGGAAGACATGAAACCGTTGCCCAGGGCAATGATGAAAAGCCCGAGCAGGGGCGCCAGCGCCATGGCCAGCAAACGCGGAGACATACGTACCTCAAGTTGGATGAGCGGAATGAGCGCCTCTTCGGACGCGCACGCCAACTGGGCCCGAAAGGGGGCCAAGAGGCTGCACGGATGTGCCTGGGCTGGATGCGACCTGGGCAAGACTCAACCGCTGGGCCGTAAGGGAGCTGGGCCGGGCGGGGTCGGTTGAGCCTATTTCACATGGGCGGTCATGTGTTCAGGCGCGGACTCTGTCATTGCTGCCGGTTGCCACCGTTCAAGGCGACGGGCGAAAAGGAACCGCGATTCTACGTGCTTGCAACCTTTTGCCCAAGGGGCATTGGCCTGCGACGAGACGCCGCAGGGCGTCGCGACGTACAGGCTTAATTCGCCCGCTTAATAATAATTTGTACAGAAAAATAACTTTAGTCGTATTGATTCATTGTTTTGGCGGCGGGCAGTGAGTATTTATTGATCTGGATCAATACAGGTACGTAATTAATTACCGTATCAGCCTGTTGATCGACAGAACTTATCAAGCAATCAAGCCGCTCAATTGGTCCCTGCGGCATCCTGCCACTACAATGGCGGGCGCGGCCCGCAAGGGGCGCCTTGATAAACGTGTGATGCCGCTGTCCATTTAGTAGTTGCAAAAGAAGTTGCGTTTTTATAACGCGCTGTAGATTTCTATTGCCCCTGGCTTGTGCCCGTCACCGAATTAGAACGACCAGCCGATAACACCCGTTGATAAGTAACGCCTGTGTGCCCGGTATTTAACCGGGCCGAGATGAGGAGATCCCATGGCACTTGGCAGACGACAATTTTTCAAACTGTGCACGGCCGGTGCGGCGGCAGCGACCACCGTGTCGCTGGGCTTTGCCCCGGCAGTGGCCAATGCCAGCCAGTCACGCCAATACAAGCTGTTGCGCGCCAAAGAGACCCGCAACAACTGCACCTACTGCTCGGTAGGCTGCGGCATCCTCATGTACAGCCTGGGCGACGGCGCGAAAAACGCCAAGGCACGCATCTTCCACATCGAAGGCGACCCGGACCACCCGGTCAGCCGAGGTTCGCTGTGCCCGAAAGGGGCAGGGCTGGTGGACTACATCCACAGCGAACAGCGCCTGCTGTACCCGGAGTACCGCGCGCCAGGCTCGGACACGTGGCAGCGGATCACCTGGGACCATGCCATCGAGCGCATCGCCCGGCTGATGAAGGCTGACCGCGACGCCAACTTCATCGAGAAAAACGCCAAGGGCGTTACCGTCAATCGTTGGCTGTCCACCGGCATGCTGTGTTCTTCGGCGGCCAGCAGCGAAACCGGCTCGCTCGACCAGCGCTTTACCCGCGCCCTGGGTATCCTCGGTACCGACAGCCAGGCGCGGGTTTGCCACGCCCCGACGGTGTCGGCGCTGGCACCCACCTTTGGCCGTGGCGCCATGACCAACAACTGGGTGGACATCAAGAATGCCAACGTCGTACTGATCATGGGCGGCAACCCCGCCGAGGCGCACCCGGTAGGCTTCAAATGGGTGATCGAGGCGAAGATCCGCAACGGTGCCAAGGTGATCGTCGTCGACCCGCGCTTCAACCGCAGCGCTGCAGTGGCCGACCTGTATTCGCCCATTCGCGCAGGCTCCGACATCACCTTCCTGATGGGGGTGGTCAACTACCTGATCAGCCATGACCGTATCCAGCACGAGTACGTGCGCGCCTACACTAATGCCAGCCTGATCGTGCGCAGCGACTACAGTTTCGACGACGGCCTGTTCAGCGGCTACGACGCCAACACCCGGCGCTACGATCGCAGCTCGTGGGCCTATGAACTCGACGAGCAGGGCTTTGCCAAACGTGACGTGACGCTCAGCCACCCGCGCTGCGTGTACAACCTGCTCAAGCAGCATGTGAGCCGCTACACCCCGGAGCGGGTCAGCGAGCTGTGCGGTACGCCAAAGGACGACTTCCTGCAGATCTGCGAAATCCTTGCCAGCACCAGCGCACCGGACAAGACCGCCACCTTCCTCTATGCCCTGGGCTGGACCCACCACACCACGGGCGCCCAGATGATTCGCGGCTCGGGCATGATCCAACTGCTGCTGGGCAACATCGGCATGGCTGGTGGCGGCGTCAACGCCCTGCGCGGGCACTCCAACATCCAGGGCTACACCGACCTGGGGCTGCTGTCGCAACGCCTGCCGGGTTATATGAACCTGCCGTCCGACAACCAGACCACGGTCGAGACCTACCTGAAAGAAACCACGCCCAGCGCCCAGCTGCCCGGGCAGGTCAACTACTACCAGCACACGCCCAAATTTTTCATCAGCCTGATGAAGAGCCTGTGGGGCGACAAGGCCACCCCTGAGAACAACTGGGGCTTCGACTGGTTGCCCAAGTGGGACGACAGCTACGACGTACTCAACTATTCCAACCGCATGTATGAAGGCAAGGTCAACGGCTACATTGCCCAGGGCTTCAACCCGATCGCGGCCTTCCCGGACAAGAACAAGGCCGCCGAGGCCTTGGCCAAGCTCAAGTTCCTGGTAATCATCGACCCGCTGGCGACCGAGACGTCGAGCTTCTGGCAGAACCACGGAGAGTCCAACGACGTCGACCCCGCGGCGATCCAGACCGAGGTCTTCCGCCTGCCTTCCAGCTGCTTTGCCGAGGAAAACGGCTCGATCGTCAACTCCAGCCGCTGGCTGCAATGGCACTGGGCCGGGGCGGCCCCGCCCGGTGAGGCCTGGCACGATGGCAAGATCCTTGGCCACCTGTTCATGAAGCTGCGCGAGCTGTACCGCGACGAGGGCGGCGTATGCCCCGAGCCTGTGTTGAACATGGCCTGGGACTACAAGAACCCCTACGATCCAGAGCCAGAAGAAGTCGCCAAAGAGTCCAACGGCTACGCCCTGGCGGACCTGCATGACGACAAGGGCAACCTGGTGCTGCGCAAAGGCCAGTTGCTGGACAACTTCGCCCAATTGCGCGATGACGGCAGCACCGCCTGCTTCAACTGGGTGTTCGCCGGCTCCTGGACCGAGGCCGGCAACCAGATGGCCCGCCGCGACAACGCTGACAGCGGCCTGGGCTGCACCCCAGGTTGGGCGTGGGCCTGGCCGCAGAATCGGCGCATTCTTTACAACCGTGCCTCGGCCGATCCGCAGGGCAACGCCTGGGACCCGAAGCGCCAGATCATTGCCTGGGATGGCAGCCGCTGGAGCGGCAGCGATGTCCCGGACTATCCGGTAACCGCCGCGCCAGGCAGCAACGTCAACCCGTTCATCATGCTGCCCGAAGGGGTAGGCCGGTTGTTCTCGGTTGGCGCCATGAACGATGGGCCGTTCCCTGAGCATTACGAACCGATCGAAAGCCCACTGGCGTCCAACCCGCTGCACCCCAATGTCAGCAAGAGCCCGACCGCACGCCTGTACGAAAGCGACCGTGCGCGGATGGGCAGCCGTGAGGAGTTCCCTTACGTGGCCACCACCTACTCGATCACCGAGTTGTTCCGTCACTGGACCAAGCATTCGCGGCTCAACGCAATCATCCAGCCCGAGCAGTTCATCGAGATCGGCGAAGTGCTGGCCAAGGAAAAAGGCATCGTCCAGGGCGACTTGGTGCGGGTCAGCACCAAGCGCGGCTACATCAAGGCCAAGGCGGTAGTGACCAAGCGGGTCCAGCGGTTAGAGGTCGCCGGCCAGATGGTCGACACCATCGGCATCCCGTGCCACTGGGGCTTCGAAGGTGCCACCCGCAAAGGCTTCCTGGCCAACACGCTGACCCCGGGGGTGGGTGACTCCAACACCAATACCCCGGAATACAAGGCGTTCCTGGTGAACGTGGAAAAGGCCTGACGGAGCGACGCACATGTCCCTGCAATCCCAAGACATCATTCGCCGTTCGGCGACCAACGCCTTCACCCCCGCGCCGCGTGCCCGCGATCACCAGGCCGAGGTGGCCAAGCTGATCGACGTCAGCATCTGCATCGGCTGCAAGGCCTGCCAAGTGGCCTGCAACGAATGGAACGACCTGCGTGACGAGGTAGGCCACAACGTCGGCGTGTACGACAACCCGGCCGACCTCACGCCAGACACCTGGACGCTGATGCGGTTTGACGAGCACCAGGACGAAAGCGGCAAGCTGGAGTGGCTGATCCGCAAGGATGGCTGCATGCATTGCGCCGACCCGGGCTGCCTCAAGGCGTGCCCGCAACCGGGGGCGATCATCCAGTACGCCAACGGTATCGTCGATTTCCAGTCCGAGCATTGCATCGGCTGCGGCTACTGCGTGGCCGGGTGCCCGTTCGATGTACCGCGCATCAGCAAGAAGGACAACAAGGCTTACAAGTGCACGTTGTGCGTTGATCGGGTCAGCGTCGGCCAGGAACCGGCCTGCGTGAAAACCTGCCCGACCGGCGCGATCAACTTCGGCAGCAAGGCTGACATGCTGGTGCAGGCCGAAGAACGCGTGAGTGAACTGCAAGGCCGCGGCTTCGCCGGTGCCGGCATTTACGACCCGCAGGCCGTCGGTGGCACCCATGTGTTCTACGTGCTGCAACACGCCGACAAGCCGCAGCTGTACCACAAGCTCAACCCAGACCCGCGTATCAGCAGTGCGATCGAGGGCTGGAAAGGCTGGCTCAAACCGGTAGCCGCCGCGGCATTCTTCGCCACCCTGGCGGGCACGGTGTTCCACTACATCGGCGTTGGCCCCAACGAAGTCGAGGAAGACGACAAGGAGACCCTGGTATGAACAAGGACCGATTGATTCTGCGCACGCGCTTCATCGACCGGGCCAGCCACTGGTTCATGGTCATCTGCTTCTTCCTGGTGGCGATGTCGGGGCTGTCGTGGTTTTTCCCGTCGTTGAACTGGCTGAATGGCGTGTTTGGCACACCGCAGCTGGCGCGCATCCTTCACCCGTTTTTCGGGGTGGTGGTGTTCGTGGTGCTGATGTTCCTGTTCGTGCGCTTCGTCAGGTACAACCTGCCCGAGCGTGAAGACGGCATCTGGTTTCGCAACGTCAAGCGCGTGTTGGCAGGCGACCATAGCCAGCCGCTGCGCATCGGCAAATACAACGCCGGTCAGAAGATCCTGTTCTGGGGGATCATGGGCCTGATCACCTTGCTGATGCTCAGTGGCGTGATCATCTGGCGGCCGTGGTTTGCCGACTACTTCAGCATCCCGCTGATTCGGATTGCCTTGTTTACCCACGCACTGGCAGGCATCTCGCTGATCCTGTTGATCATCGGCCATGCGTACCTGGCGTTCTGGGTGAAAGGTTCGATTCGCGGCATGATCACCGGCTATGTCTCACGCAGTTGGGCCAAGTCGCACCACGATCGCTGGTATCAGCAGATCAACAGCAAGAGCGAGAAGAAATGAGCAGCATCAAACTGACGGCTGTCGAGCAGCCCACCGGGGGCGTGGGCACCATCAGCGCCTTGTTGTTGCCGCAACTGGACCAGCACTTCGCCAAGCGCGCGGCGCGTTTGCGTCACTTGGCACAGGGGCATGAGCACGCCGACTATCTGGAGTTCGCCGCCACCATCGCGCAGGCCCAGCAGCGTTTGCTCGATCATTTTCCCGTGCCGGCCAACGTGCTTGAGGCTCTGACTGAGCGGCTGGGCGCTGAGGCGCCATTATCGACGCAGTTGCACTCAGGTTACTGGCAGCAAATGCTCGAGCATCTGCTCGAGGACCTGCGCACTGAAGCCAGCGACCCGGTATGCGCGGCCCTGGACAGGCTCGCCGCGCTGAGCGCCGATCAGCGCGAAGCCTGCGCCCAAGACTTGCTGCGGGGCCAATATGGCAAGGTGAACAGCGGCGAGGCGGTGTTTTTGTGGGCCGCCCTGGGGCTGTACTTCGTGCAACTGGCTGCGGCCTTGCCGGCGCATGCGCATGCGGCAGTGGGCGAGCATCGCCAGTTCTGCCCAGTGTGCGCCAGCGCGCCGGTGGCCAGCGTCATCCTCACTGGCAAGCGTGCTGGGCTGCGCTACCTGCATTGCGGGTTGTGCGAGAGTCGCTGGCACATGGTGCGGGTAAAGTGCAGCAACTGCGAGCACACCGGTAAGCTGGACTATTGGTCGCTGGAGCGTCAGGACAGTGCGGTCAAGGCGGAAAGCTGCGGTGACTGCGAAAGCTACCTGAAGGCCTTTTATTACGAGCACGACCCGGCACTGGAGCCTGTCGCCGATGACCTGGCCTCCTTGCAGTTGGATGCCGAGCTTGAAGGGCAAGGCTTTGCCCGTAGCAGTCTCAACCCATTTATGTTTCCGGGTTGAAGCAGCGTAGGACTGCGGCATACTGACGCCTTTCGCACACCAGGAAGGTAAGGCTCATGCTGGCATCGTTGTTCGCCGTTCTGGCACCTGTGTTCATCGTTGCCGGCATTGGTTTTGCCTGGGCCCGCAAAGGCTTGGACTACCCCACTGAGTTCATCGCCAGGCTGGTGATGACGGTCGGCACACCGTCGCTGGTACTGTCGACCTTGAGCCGCACGGAACTGGACCCGACGGCATTTACCAGCATGGCGCTGGCCTGCCTGTTGTGCACGTTGGGCATGGCCCTGGCAGGCCTGCTGGTCAGCCGTGCCTCGGGGCAACACTGGCGTGTGCTACTGCCGGCGTTCATGTTTCCCAACACCGGCAACATGGGCCTGCCGATCAGCCTGTATGCCTTCGGCGAGCACGGCCTGGCCCTGGCGGTGGCGTTTTTCCTGACCCTGTCGATCGTGCAGTTCACGGTCGGCATGGCCATCTCCGGCACGGCAGCTTCGTTCAAGGCGCTGGTCCGCAACCCCATTGTGATCAGCCTGGCGGGTGCGATGCCCATCATCTTTCTGGATTTCGAATTGCCGCGTTGGTTGGCCAACACGGTGAACCTGCTCGGCGGTATGACCATCCCGCTGATGCTACTGACCCTGGGCGTTTCGCTGGCCAGCATTCGCCTGCGCCATGTGGGCAGCGGGATGCTGCTGGGTGGTTTGCGCATCGGCCTGGGCGCGGGGGTGGGGTGGGCGGTTGGCGTGGCCTTGGGCATGGATACGCTGGAGCGTGCGGTATTGATGGTGCAATCGGCGATGCCGGTGGCGGTGTTCAATTACCTCATGGCCGTGCGCGCCAACCGCTCGCCGGAGCAGGTGGCGAACCTGGTGATGTGTTCAACGGTGCTGTCATTCGCCTGGCTGCCGATTGTGCTGGCGGGGTGGATGTAGGAGGCCGCTACGCGGCTCATCGCTGGCAAGCCAGCTCCCACCCGAACGATGTAGCCTCCCAGTCTAGCGCCGCACCTGTGGGAGCTGGCTTGCCGGCGATGGGCTGCACAGCAGCCCCACATATTGCAGCGCAGGCAAGTTGGACTTTACTGCGCATCCCGGGTGTCGATGCTGACCACCACCGACATCCCTGGCCGCAACCGCTTCGCCTCTGGCTGGTCGGCATCCACGGTGATGCGCACCGGGATCCGCTGGGCAATCTTGACGAAGTTGCCGGTGGCGTTGTCGGCCTGCAGCAGGGCGAATTCGGAGCCGGTGGCCGGCGAAATCTGCTGCACATGGCCGTACAGCTTCTGGTGGTTCAGCGCATCCACGGTGAAACTCACCGGCTGGCCGATGCGCACCGCGGCCATCTGGGTTTCCTTCATGTTGGCGATTACCCACAGGGTATCAGGCACCAGCGCCATCAGTTGCGCACCGGAATTCACGTAGGCCCCCAGGCGCGTGCCGATCTGCCCCAGCTGGCCATCACGTGGGGCGGTCACGCGGGTGTTGTCGAGGTCGATACGGGCGAGCTCGACGGCGGCCTTGGCATTTTCCACCGAGGCCTGCAACGCGGCCCGGTTGACCACCACGGTTTCCCGGTCCTGCCGGGCGATTTCCAGGGCAGCCTTGGCCTGAGCCAGGCTGGCGACAGCAGCCGCCTGGCTGGCACGGGCAAGGTCCAGCTCGCGGCGCGACACCGAACCGTCGCTGACCAGCGCCTGGTTACGGCTGAGGTCGGCCTTGGCCTTGGCCGCCTGGGCCGTTGCATCGCCGATGGCCGCCTGGCGCTGGGCAATGGTGGCTTCGGCGCTGTTGCGTTGCTGCAGGTTATTGGCCAGTGCCGCCTGCTGCTGTTGCAACTGGGCGATGGCCTGGGCCAGGCGTTGCTTATAGATGCGGTCGTCCAGTTGCACCAGCAGGTCGCCTGCCTTGACGAACTGGAAGTCATGCACCGGCACATCGACGATATAACCACTCAGTTGCGGGCCGATGATCGTCACCTGGCCGCGCACCAGTGCGTTTTCGGTGCTCTCGATGGCGCTGCCGAACGGGGGCAGGCGCCAGGCGTAGAGCACCAGCAGGATGCCGGCCAGGGCCACACAGGCAAAACTGATCGACGACAGGATGCGCATCCGGCGCGAGCGTACCGGGCTGGTCGGTTCACTGGGCGGCGGCGTGCCCTCTGGAGTTTCAGCAAGGGCAGTGGTGGTGGTCGTGCGGGTTTCGTCGGTCATCAGGTAGGCGCGCCGCGGCTAGAGTCAGGGAAGGTGGCCTTGCGGGCCGTGTACCAGAGCCAGGTGCTGCGGATGCAGATCCAGATCATGGTCAGGATAGCGATGCTGCCGATCAGCATGAACACATCGTTGTAGGCCATCACGTTGGCCTCGCGGGTGGCCGCACTGGCCAGCACGCGCATGCCGGCCTCGCTGCGCAGCGCGGGGTCGGCAAGGAGGCCGGCATAGCCGCCACCGCCGCTTTGCACCCGGGCGTTGACCAGGGGTTCGAGGTAGCTGAGGCGGTCCATCAGGTGGCTGGAGTGGAATTTCTCGCGCCAAGTCTGGAAGGTGCCGAGCAGCGCCGCGCCAATCAGGCCGCCGAGGTTGTTGCAGATGCCGAACAGCACCGAAAAGCTCACCAGGTTGCGCGGGTTGGCGCGCACATGGCTGATGCCCAGGGCCATCGACGGGCCCAGGAAGAACGTGCTGCCGAAGGCCAGCAGGAACTGGCTCAGGTACATCTGCGCCGGGCGCGTGAGGTTGCTTGAACTGCTGTCCATGAACGCCCCGGTGGCCATCGCCAGCAGCGACACCAGCAACGGGATCACCAGGTGCTTGGGGTCGATGGTCAGGGCGCTGGTTGCCAGGCCCGCCACTGCACCCAACAACATGATCGCGTACAGCGTGCGCATCTGCTCGCTGCCCATGTTCAACACTTGCAGAAAACCGACCGCGCCGGTGGACTGCTCCGAGGTGACCATGCGGATCAGAATCACGCACAGGGCCAGGCGGATGATCGTGCCGCTGCCCAGCCAGCGGGTCATCAGCAGCGGGTTCTGGCGATTGTGCTCGATGGCCAGCCCACTGAATATCAGGCCAATCGACGCGGCCAGTGCCACACCGATCCAGGGCGTGTCCAGCCACCAGTCAATGCGCCCCAGCGACAGCGCGGCGCAGAGCAGGGCGGTGCCGCTGGCCATCAGGGTGAAGGTGAGAAAATCCAGCGGCTCGAAGGTCTTGAAGCGGTCGCCCGGTGGCAACTTGAGCATCAGCACGCAGCCCAGTGCGGCCAACGCCAAGCCGAGTTCGAACAGGTATAGCCCGCGCCATTCGGCGATCTGCAGCAAGTCTTCAGAGAACAGCCGCGCCAGCGGCAAGGCCAATTGCGAGGCGCCCAGGCCCAGCACCATGGCCTTGAGCCGCCACTGCGCGGGGAACGCCTGGATCATGTAGTACAGGCCCAGCGAACTCAGCGCGGCGCCAACCATGCCATGGGCGGCGCGAACGGCAATTGCCGAGTTGATGTCATTGACGAACAGGTGGCCAAAGGTGACCAGCGCATAAAGCACCAGGAACACTTCGGTGAAGGCACGCAGGCCGAACTGCTGGCGAAACTTGACCAGCAGCAGGTTGATGGACACGTTGGTCATCACATAGGCGGCCGGCAGCCAGGCCATTTCGGCGGTGGTCGCCCCCAGCGCACCCTGCAGGAACACCAGGTTGGCTGTTACCAGCGCGTTACCCAACCCACCGGTGATCGCCACCAACAGGCCCACCAGGCCAAAGGCCAGGCGTTTGGCGGGCGAGTGCAAAGGCGTGGACGGCGATCCGGGCAGGCTGGGTTTTTCGTGGGGGAGCCACTGGCGGGGGGCGTATTTGTCCATGGGCAGACTTTACGTGAGGGGCTGGGGCATTAACACCGTCTGGGCTCAAGTTTGCCGTGCGGCGTGCGTCAGTTTTGCAGTGTTTCCGGGCTATTGAAGTTGCTCAAACGCGGATCATCCTCGGCACACACCAGCGCTTGCACAGCCCCTTTCAGCAGGGCCTTCTGCAAGCTTCGCTCATTGGCCGCCCACGCCTGCTCCAGCACCGGCAACACCTTGCGCGGCAGCACACTGAACATCGGCTGCCAGTAGCCTGCCTGGCGCACCATCGCCGCACTGTCGCCGGCCACCGCCAGCCGCAGCAGGTCCTCGATCAACGGCCGATCAATCAGCGGTGCATCGCAGGCCAGCACCACCACCCATGCGTGCCGCGCCGCCGCCAGGCCTGCGATCACCCCGGCCAACGGCCCAGGGAAATCGGGGGCTGCATCGCCCACCAACTGGTCAGCATAGGCTCGATAGGCGTCCTGGTTGCGGTTGCAGGAAATGATCAGGTCATCGCTCAGCGGGCGTACCACGCGTTGCACATGCGCCACCAATGGCTCGCCTTGCCAGGCCAGTAACCCCTTGTCGCGGCCGCCCATGCGTTGGCCGCGGCCACCGGCGAGGATGAGAATGGAGCAGGGGGGCAGGGCATCAGGCATGAAAAAGGGTTCCGGGCAGTCAATGCCAGGAACCCTCCCATGTCATGCGGTGCTTGTCCAGTCAGCGTGCGTCAAGCGCTGGAGTCGCCTCGGCTTTAGCGCCGCGACCGCGCCCGGCCAGGCGCATCACCACGACGAAGAACACCGGCACGAACACCACCGCCAGGGTGGCGCTGAGCATGCCGCCGATCACACCCGTGCCAATCGCCTGCTGGCTGGCCGAGCTGGCGCCGGTGGCGATCGCCAGGGGCACCACGCCGAGGATGAATGCCAGCGAGGTCATCACAATCGGCCGCAGACGCAGGCGGGCGGCTTGTACCGCGGCATCGACGGCATCGACACCCTGGTCCACCAAACTCTTGGCGAACTCGATGATGAGGATCGCGTTCTTGGCCGACAGGCCGATCAGGGTGATCAGGCCGACCTTGAAGAACACGTCATTGGGCATGCCCCGCAGGGTGACTGCCAGCACCGCACCGAGTACCCCAAGCGGCACCACCAGCAGTACGGCGGTGGGGATCGACCAGCTCTCGTACAACGCAGCCAGGCACAGGAACACCACCAGCAGTGACAACGCCATCAGGATCGGCGCCTGGCTGCCGGACAGCCGCTCCTGCAGCGACAGGCCGGTCCATTCCAGGCCTGCGCCGGCAGGCAGTTGCGCCACCAGGCGCTCGACTTCGGCCATGGCTTCACCCGAGCTGTAGCCTGCCGCCGGTTCACCGGAGATCGACACCGCCGGGTAACCGTTGTAGCGGGTCAGCTGCACCGGGCCGCTGACCCACTTCGCCTGGACGAAGGCCGCCAGCGGCACCATCTTGCCACTGCTGTTGCGCACATGGATTTTCAGCAGGTCTTCGACCTGGCTACGCTGGTCGCCTTCGGCTTGCACCACCACCCGTTGCATACGGCCCTGATTGGGGAAGTCGTTGACGTAGCTGGAGCCGACGGCGGTATCCAGCACCGCGCCGATGTCGGCGAACGACACCCCCAGGGCATTGGCCTGGCGACGGTCGATTTCCAGTTGCACCTGCGGGCTTTCGGCCAGCGACGCTTCGCGCACGTTGGTCAGCACCTTGCTTTTGCCTGCACCCGCCAGCAACGCATCGCGGGCGGCCATCAGCGCGGTGTGGCCCATGCCGCCACGGTCCTGCAGACGGAACTCAAAACCGGTCGACTCGCCCAGGCCATCGATGGGCGGTGGCAGCACGGCGTAGGCCACGGCGTCCTTGAGCTGAGTGAAGGCCATCGTGGCGCGGTCGGCAATCGACTGGGCGCTGTCATCGGCACCGCGCTCGGACCAATCCTTGAGCGTGGTGAACGCCAGTGCCGCGTTCTGCCCACTGCCAGAGAAGCTGAAGCCGAGGATCAGCGTGGTGTTGCCGACACCGGGTTCCTCTGCGTTGTGCGCTTCGATCTGCGCCGCTACTTGCTCGGTGCGCATGCGGCTGGCGCCTGGCGGCAGCTGGATGTCGGTGATGGTGTAGCCCTGGTCTTCGGTGGGCAAGAACGCCGTGGGCAGTTGGCTGAAGCCATAGCCCAGCACGGCCAGCAGCACGCCGTACACCAGCAGGTAGCGACCGCTGCGCTTGAGCGCTTGCACCACCCAGCGCTGATAGCCGTTGCTCATGCTGTCGAAGCGTCGGTTGAACCAGCCGAAGAAGCCCTTGCGCTCGTGGTGCTCGCCTTTGCCCAACGGTTTGAGCAAAGTCGCGCACAGTGCTGGGGTCAGGCTCAGGGCGAGAAACGCCGAGAACAGGATCGACACCGCCATGGACACCGAGAACTGCTGGTAGATCACGCCCACCGACCCTTTCATGAAGGCCATCGGCAGGAACACGGCCACCAGCACCAGGGTAATGCCGACAATCGCCCCGCTGATCTGGCCCATGGCCTTGCGCGTGGCTTCCTTGGGCGGCAGGCCTTCTTCGGCCATGATCCGCTCGACGTTTTCCACCACCACGATGGCGTCGTCGACCAGAATGCCAATGGCCAGGACCATACCGAACAGGGTCAGCACGTTGACCGAGAAGCCCATGGCCAGCATCACGGCGAAGGTGCCCATCAGCGCCACCGGCACTACCAGGGTCGGGATCAGCGTGTAGCGCAGGTTCTGCAGGAACAGGAACATCACCGCGAACACCAGCAGCATGGCTTCGAACAGCGTGTTGATCACCTGCTGGATCGACACTTTGACGAAGGGCGAGGTGTCATACGGGATGTCGTATTTGACGCCTTCCGGGAAGTAGCGCGACAACTCCTGCATCTTGGCCCGCACCAGGTCGGCGGTTTCCATGGCGTTGGCGCCGGGGGCCAGCTGTACGCTGAATGCGGTTGCGGGTTTGCCGTTAAGGCGCGTGCCGTACTGGTACTCCTGGGCGCCGATCTCGACCCGGGCGACATCGCCGACAGTCACCGTGGAGCCGTCCGCGTTGGCGCGCAGGACAATGGCCGCGAACTCCTCTGGCGTGCTCAGCTGGCCCTTGACCAGCACGTTGGCGGTGATTTCCTGGGTGCCGCGGGCGGGCAGGTCACCAATACTGCCTGGGGCGACCTGGGCGTTTTGCGCGGCGATGGCATCAGCCACATCGTTAGGCGTGAGGTTGAAACCGATCAGCTTGCTCGGGTCGATCCAGATCCGCATGGCACGCTCAGAACCATACAGCTGAGCCTTGCCGACGCCCTTCAGGCGGCGGATCTCGTTCATCACGTTGCGCGCGAGAATATCCGACAGGGCGGTTTCGTCGAGCTTGCCGTCCTCCGACGTCAGGGTGGCCAGCAGCAGGAAGCCGGTGGACACCTTCTCCACCTGCAGGCCCTGCTGGGTCACGGGGCGCGGCAGGCGCGACTCAACCACCTTGAGGCGGTTCTGCACATCGACCTGGGCCAGGTCCGGGTGCGTACCAGGTTCGAAGGTGGCGGTGATGGTGGCGCTGCCCAGGCTGCTTTGCGACTCGAAATACAGCAGGTTGTCGGCGCCGTTGAGTTCCTGCTCGATCAGGCTGACCACGCTCTCGTCCATGGTCGCCGCCGAGGCGCCTGGGTACACGGCGTAGATTTCCACTTGCGGCGGGGCCACGTTGGGGTACTGGGCCACCGGCAATTGCGGAATGGCCAAGGCGCCGGCAAGCAGGATGAACAACGCGACTACCCAGGCGAACACCGGGCGGTCAATGAAAAAGTGCGGCATCAATCAGCCCCTCACTGGCGGTTGTGCTGTGCGATGGGCGGCGCGCCGGGCGCTGAGCCCTGGCTCGCTTCGACCTGCACCTGGTCGCCGGCCTTGACGTGTTGCAGGCCTTCGATAACCACTTGTTCACCCGGCGCCAGGCCTTCGCTGACCACCCAGCGGTCGCCCTGGGCGCTGCCCAGCACGACCTGACGGTCGCTGACGCGGGCCTGCGGGTCGACCACCAGCACTTTCGGCACACCGGCGCTGTCGCGGAGGATTGCGCGCTGCGGCACGCTGAGGCCTTTTGGCTGCACCGCTTGCTCCAGGCGCACGCGCACATAGCTGCCCGGCAGCAGGTCGAGGTCTGGATTGGGGAACTCGCTGCGCAGTGTGATCTGGTTGGTGCTCGGGTCGACGCTGATGTCAGAGAACAGCAGCTTGCCGGGCAGCGGGTAGGCGCTGCCGTCGTCCTGAATCAGCGTGGCGCGAGCCTGGCCGTCGCCGACCTGTTGCAGCTCGCCGGCTCGCAGGGCACGGCGCAGGGCGTTGAGCTCGCGGGTCGACTGGGTAACGTCGGCATGAATCGGGTCCAGTTGCTGGATGGTGGCCAGGGGTGTGGTCTCGTTCTGCCCGACCAGTGCACCTTCGGTCACCAGTGCGCGGCCAATGCGCCCGGAAATCGGCGCGGTCACCGTGGCATAACCCAGGTTAAGGCGGGCGCGCTCCAGGGCAGCCTTGGCCTCGGCGACCTCGGCATCAGCCTGCAGGAAGCTGGCCCGGGCATTGTCGTATTCCTGGCGGCTCACGGCCTTGTCGTCGACCAGCTCGCGGTAGCGTTGCTCTTGCAGGCGCGCTTGATACAGGTTGGCCTGGGCCTTGGCCAGGGTGGCGCGGGCGCTGTCGTGGTCGGCCTTGAACGGCGCCGGGTCGATGAGGAACAGCACGTCGCCTTGCTTGACGTCGCTGCCCTCGCGGTAGACCCGCTTGAGCACCACGCCAGCTACACGTGCGCGCACCTCCGCAGTCCGCGGTGCCAGGATACGGCCGCTGAGTTCGCTGCTGATGGCCAGCGGCTGCAGTTGCAGGGTTTCGACGCGCACCTGCGGGGTGGGCTCTTTTTCGTCCTGCTCGGCGCTGTCGCCACAGCCGGCCAGGGATATGCTCAGAAACGCCAGAAGCGCCACGGGGCGCAGGCGAGGGGGGAGGCTAGTAGGCATACGGATCTTCCGATGATGACGCGGTGTATGCTACGGCAGGCGTTCCCTTGGTGGCTGTTAATACCTGTAGGGCGAGTGTGAAAAAGTGTGAAGAAGCGTCCTGCCTCGGCGCAGGATTCTATATCCTGCCTGGACTTCCTCTTGTGTCAAAGCGCTTATGCCAAACCTTTTATTGGTCGAAGACGACAGTGCCTTGTCCGAACTGATCGCCAGCTACCTGCAACGCAATGATTTCCATGTCCAGGTGATCGCTCGCGGCGACCACGTGCTGGACGCGTTTCGCCGGCAAAAGCCTGACCTGGTGATCCTCGACCTGATGCTGCCTGGCATCGATGGCCTGCAACTGTGCCGCTTGCTGCGCCAGGAATCGCAGAGCTTGCCGATCCTTATGCTGACCGCCCGTGACGACAGCCACGATCAGGTGCTGGGCCTGGAAATGGGCGCTGACGATTACGTGACCAAGCCCTGCGAGCCCCGTGTGCTGCTGGCCCGTGTGCGCACGTTGTTGCGCCGCAGCAGCGTCAATGAGCCGCGCCTGGACAGCGATTTGATCCAGATCGGCGGCCTGCGCATCGACCTGGCCGAGCGCACCGTCAGCTGGCGCGGCGAAGAGGTGGAACTGTCCAGCGGCGAGTACAACTTGCTGGTGGTGCTGGCGCGCAACGCGGGCGAAGTGCTGAACCGCGACCGCATTCTGCAGCAACTGCGCGGCATTGAGTTCAACGGCACCGACCGTTCGGTGGACGTCGCCATCTCCAAGCTGCGCCGCAAGTTCGACGACAGTGCTGGCGAGGCGCGCAAGATCAAGACCGTGTGGGGCAAAGGCTACCTGTTCAGCCGTGTCGAGTGGGAGTGCTGACCGAGCATGCTGAAGATCCTGGTGCGCCTGTACCTGCTGATCATCGTCGCCTACGCCGGTGCGCTGCTGTTCATCCCTGACTCCATCGTCGGCCTGTTCCATGAACGCTTCATGGCGTACAACCTGGACCAGACCAAAGGCGTGCAGTCGCTGATCGTCCGCCAGTTCTACCAGGCCCCGCAAGAGCAGTGGCCAGCGGTGGAGCGAGACCTGGCCGATGCCTTCGCACCGCTTGAGGTCAAGCTGCTGCGCATGGACCAGGCCGACCTCAGCGCGGATGAACGGGCCCGGCTGGAACATGGCTTGTACGCCGTGCGCATCGCAGACTGGGGTTATTACGAGACGGTGCTGGCACCGCTCGACAAGGACTGGCTGGTGCGCCTGCATGCGCCGCCTGATCCACTGGACATCAACGTGCTGTCCTGGGGCGTGACGGTGTTGATCGGTGCAGCCATGCTTGGCTGCCTGCTGCTGTGGGTGTGGCCGCACTGGCGTGACCTGGAGCGGCTCAAGGAAACCGCCCGACGCCTGGGGCAGGGGCAGATGGCCGAGCGTACGCACATCTCGCCGCATTCCAACATCGGTGAACTGGCCGGGGTGTTCGACACCATGGCCAGCGACCTGGAACGCCATGTCAACCAGCAGCGCGAGCTGCTCAATGCCGTGTCCCACGAGCTGCGCACCCCGCTGACCCGCCTGGACTTCGGCCTGGTGCTGCTGTTCGACGAAGTGCCGGCTGCCAGCCGCAAGCGGCTATTGGAGCTGGTCGGCCATGTGCGTGAACTGGATGAGCTGGTGTTGGAGCTGTTGTCCTACAGCCGTTTGTACAACGCCGACCAGGCGCGTGAGCGGGTCGAGGTATCGCTGCTGGAGCTGGTAGACAGCGTGCTGGGCAGTTTTGCCGAAGAGCTCGACAGCCGTGGTATCCAATGGGAAGTGCGGGCCGAGCGTGAGCTGCCACGCTTTGTGCTCGACCCCCGGTTGACCGCGCGGGCCGTGCAGAACCTGGTGCGCAACGCGATGCGTTATTGCGACGAAAGCCTGCTGCTGAGGTTGCGGCTTGAGGATGACGGTGCCTGCCTGCTGACGGTCGAGGATGACGGGATTGGTATCCCGGTCGAGGAGCGTGAGCGGATTTTCCAACCGTTCTACCGGTTGGACCGTAGCCGTGACCGCAATACCGGCGGGTTTGGCTTGGGGCTTGCAATCAGTCGACGGGCCATCGAAGGGCAGGGTGGCACAGTGACGGTGGCGCAATCGGCGCTGGGCGGGGCGCAGTTCAGGATTCGTTTGCCTGCGGGTAGTTAAGCTAGCTGCGTCCGCCCTGTAGTGAAACCCACGATTACCTATGTGCATCCCAAAGGCTAATCTATTGCCTGTAGTACGGAATCTACACGGGTTATGAAATCAGGGTATGGTCTCCCACTGCTGGTTCGTGTTGGAACGGCAGAAGTCCATTGTTGGCGTATTGTTACCCTCTTCGGCAGTCAGGCAAGCGGACAGCAGTAAGTCTGAATAAATAATTTGACCTGCAGTTCGGTACCACCCAGTTTTATCCTGACGTGCTTCCGCCGCGGTGGCAGGGCAATTGGCAAAGTCTGGGCGGCGGCT
Source organism: Pseudomonas kermanshahensis (assembly GCF_014269205.2). Taxonomy (NCBI): domain Bacteria; kingdom Pseudomonadati; phylum Pseudomonadota; class Gammaproteobacteria; order Pseudomonadales; family Pseudomonadaceae; genus Pseudomonas; species Pseudomonas kermanshahensis. Next base: position 2,918,531 of record NZ_JABWRY020000001.1, on the reverse strand, counting down.
ATTCATTTCAAATTTCAGGCACGGTTTCCAGCCTTCGCCTGTGGCGAAATAATTCCGAATAGACGTGTAAATACCCACCGTTTGATACTCCCAATAGCGCTGCTGCGTTTGTGCTTCACCTGGGTCATCTTCACACTTCACAAATGCGATGCCGTCTCTTGTTTGGGCCAAGCACGCTGGAAGATTCGCGTTCTTACGTTGCACACTCCTGATTTTCTTGAACGTCGGAGGCACTGGCAGGAGGGGATAGATATTGGCTATTTGATCCCGCGTTTCGTTCAAGCGCCGTGTAGCGTGCCCAGCGGCTGGGTCTCCCAATGGAATTCCCATAAGAGTCCTCATGGGGTCCGAGAATTCGGGGATTGGCGCGCATGGGCTGGTTCGAGCACATCCATAACCCATTATCGTATGGAAGCCTGGGTACATATCGTGCGTCCATCCGCGAGCGTAATTGGGGTTCACCGCGCCGGGATCCGAATACCGATCATGGTGGATACCCAGATTGTGCCCAAGTTCATGCGTCAGACTATAAAGTTGTGAAATGATGGCGGTGACAGCATTGCTTTTTCCTGGGAGGATAACCCCTATTCCGCTCGAGCCTGGCTCATACTTGGCAGAGTACACGACAACCAGATCTGCACGTAGCGCATTACGCTCCTTTAGTATGTCAGCAGAAGTGGGCGTACCTGTTGTCAGTTCGCTAAATTGCTGGCCTAGTGTTTTTCCGCCTTCATCGTAGTTAGCATCATAAAAGCCCACCAAGCGGAAAGTAATGGGCGTCTGGCTGGCCTGCATGGACTGATTAGCGTCATTCAATGCTTGCGTCAGTTCAGCGCGGTTATTCGGCTTCTTGGCCCTTAGCTGATTTGTCGTGACGAACATCACGTCGATTTCACTGTAGGGGGTTGTCGCTGCCTTGGCTTTGCTTGACGCTGTCGCCCCCGGCAGCAGCGGCTTTGCATCCGTTAGGTCGTTAGACTCATCAACCTTGATCAACACATGTTGTCCCGTGCTTACAGAGTCGATTCGATAAGGCTGGCCGTCGACCAATACCCTGCCCACCAGTTTCTCTCCAACACGAACGAGTGACAGGGCGTAGAGCGGATCGTAGTCGATCTCTCCTGGAACCGATGGGTGCGCCTGCTTCCAGGCCGAGGGCACGTAACCTATCCACCCATCAAAGCCAGGGGTGATTGTACTGAAACGGCGCAATTGGAATAGAGCTGTTTTACCACTCGGTAGCGTTACCGCAAGCGCGTGATGAGTATTGCTGACGACCTCCAGGTCGGCCTTGATCAAGGTGATTTCCTGATTTTCAGGATCCGCCAGTAACGATGCCAAGTACCCGGTCGCGTTTTTCTTCAATGTCGCGCGGTCTGGTGTTGGCTCAAGCGTAAAGAGCTGTGTTGCAGTACTTGTGTTTTCGCGCTTAGTTGGTGTAACCGACGAACAGGCTGCGAGCAATGCGCACCCTGCAATAACCAGCCATGCTTTGTTGATGATCGTTTTCACATGTCCTGCTCCTATGGAAGTCCTTAGCCCATAGCAGAGCAATTTGTGCATTGATCTGTCGCCTAGCAGTAGTGCTAGGTAAACGCAGTTGATAATGAGGCCGCTCTGTGCGTAGCACAAACCGATCCTTGCCACTGCGCTTAGCCTTATACAGCGCCTGGTCGGCCTTGACCGGCATCATGGTCAGGGTCTCTGCGTTGTCCACCCGGGCAGGTTGCCCTTATTGAAATTGTCGGTGTCGATCTGCCCCAGTGCCGGTTTGCCCGCGCACGCGGCACTGGTACTCTTGTGGGCCAAATCGTGTCGTTTGGCAGATCGTTTTTCAGGGAGTTGAACATGCAAGGCAAGGCCCGCAAGATCGTCCAGGCCATTCTTTACGAAGCCATCGCTGTTGCCTGCGTGGCACCCGCGCTGGAACTGGCGTTTGGCGCCGGGATGGCTCAATCGGCGGTGTTGTCCGTCCTTATGTCAGGGATCGCCATGAGCTGGAACATGGCATTCAACTGGGGCTTCGAGCGTTGGGAGGCGCGTCAGCCGCAACGCGAACGTACCTTCATGCGCCGGGTCTTGCATGCCTTGGGCTTTGAAGGCGGGCTGGTAGTGATTTTGTTGCCGCTGGTGGCGTGGTGGCTCGATGTCAGCCTGTGGGCGGCCTTCTTGACCAACCTGGCGCTGTTCGTGTTCTTCTTCGTGTATGCGTTCGTTTTCCAGTGGGGGTTCGACAAGGTGTTCGATGTACCGCTTTCGGCGCAGCAGGCAAAGTGTTGACTTGCTGCCCTGCGGCGGGATAAGTTCCTACCCCATGAACACCTTCTCGCACGTGAACGCCATTATTATTACCGCCATTATCAGTTTGGCGGGCTAGCGCGTACGTGCACCTAACCCGCCCTGGAGGCGGGTTTTTACTCTCTGACTCCTGGACAACGTGAAAATAGCCAAGGAGTCATCGATGACCAGCTTCAGCGCCAACCTGCGTACCCCTGTCACGCCACAGCAACTGCTGTCGGAACAGGTACGGCGTATTCTCGCTGCACCCGTGTACGACCTGGCCATCGAAACGCCGCTGCAGGCAGCGCCAGCACTGTCCGCTAGCCTGGGCAACCAAGTGTTGCTCAAGCGTGAAGACCTGCAACCCACCTTCTCGTTCAAGATCCGCGGTGCCTACACCCGCCTGTCACGGCTGACCCCCGCCCAGCGCGAGCGCGGGGTGATCACCGCGTCGGCCGGCAACCATGCCCAAGGCGTGGCGCTGGCGGCTTCGCACCTGGGGCTGAAAGCCACCATCGTCATGCCAACCACCACGCCCTCGTTGAAAGTGGAAGGGGTGCGCTCGCGCGGTGGCCATGTGGTGCTGCACGGTGAGAGCTTCCCCCATGCACTGGCCCACGCCCTGCAATTGGCCGACAGCGAAGGTGCTACCTTCGTGCCGCCGTTCGATGACCCGGACGTGATCGCCGGCCAAGGCACCGTGGCCATGGAGATCCTGCGCCAGCGCCCAGGTGCACTGGATGCGATCTTCGTCCCGGTGGGCGGTGGTGGGTTGGTGGCGGGCATTGCGGCCTACGTAAAATACCTGCGGCCCGAGGTCAAGGTGATCGGCGTCGAGCCGGAAGACTCCAACTGCCTGCAGGCTGCCTTGGCCGCGGGCGAGCGAGTGATCCTGCCGCAAGTCGGCACCTTTGCCGATGGCGTGGCGGTTGCGCAGGTGGGGGCGCACTGCTTCGAGCTGTGCCGGCACTTCGTCGATGAAGTGATCACCGTCAACAGCGACGAACTGTGCGCAGCCATCAAGGACATCTACGACGACACCCGCTCGATCACTGAACCTTCCGGTGCCCTGGCCGTGGCCGGCATCAAGAAATACGTGGCCCGCGAAGGCGTGCAGGGCCAAACCCTGGTGGCGATCGACTCCGGGGCCAACGTCAATTTCGACCGCCTGCGCCATGTGGCGGAGCGGGCCGAGCTGGGTGAGCAGCGCGAGGCGATCATCGCCGTGACCATCCCTGAGCAGCCAGGCAGTTTCCGCGCATTTTGCCAGGCACTGGGTAAACGCCAGATCACCGAGTTCAACTACCGCTATTACCCGGGCAAGGAAGCGCGTTTGTTTGTCGGGGTGCAGACGCACCCGCTGCACGACCCTCGGGAAAACCTGCTGACCAACCTCGCCGAGCAGGGTTACAGCGTGCTAGACCTGACCGACAACGAACTGGCCAAGCTGCATGTACGCCACACCGTGGGCGGGCATGCGGCGCCGGGAGCGGATGAGCGTGTGCTGCGCTTCGAATTCCCGGAGCGGCCTGGGGCGCTGTTGGGGTTCCTGGAGCGGTTGGGCAAACGCTGGAACATCAGCCTGTTCCATTACCGTAACCATGGTGCAGCGGAGGCGCGGGTATTTGCTGCGCTGGAAGTGCCAGGGGATGAGCTGGCGACGTTGCCGCAGACGCTGGATGAGATGGGCTACCGTTATTGGGATGAGACCGAAAACCCAGCGTACAAGCTGTTTCTGGGTTGATCTGTAGGAGCAGCCTTGTGCTGCGAAGAGGCCGGCGACAGCACCCTTGATCTTGGTTATGTTCACTGGCCTCTTCGCAGCGTAAGGCTGCTCCTACAGGTTGCGCGTAGCGCTGGGGTGCTTAGCGCTCACGCATAAAGAAGCCCGCCACATACTTGCGGAAGGTTTCCAGGCTCTTGAAGTCGGCATAGCGCTTGAAGTTCTCGGCATCCGGCTCCGGGCCAATCGGCTGCTCCAGCAGCGACACCGAAAGCACCCGGTCCTGATCAGAGGTCAGCACCAGCTCATCCATCACCTGCCCGCCGATCACCGGTCGACGCATCTGGACCTTCACGCCTTTGCTGGCCATCCAGTCGATCAGCGACACCAACGCCTTGAGTGGCTCACGCTCTTCATCGCGGTACACCGGGAACAGGTGAGCGCGTGACAGCACGGGCACGCTGGCGACATGGATCAGTTCGTAAAAGTGGCTGCCAGCACTAGCAGGCGAATACAGCGCCAACGCCAAGAGCGGCCCGGCTGCACGGCTGCCTCCCCAATACAGGTGGTGGCCCTGGAAGTCGAACCCGTCCTCGCTGCGGCTATTGAACAGCTTGCGCCCTTTGATCTGGTCGACGCAGTCCAGCATCAGGCCATGCCGACGATGATTGCCGAACACCGTCGCCTCGCGCAGACGGGCCTTGAGCATCATCATGTGCTTCATGTCCAGCCGGGTTTCCAGGTAGTTGCTGGCCGGTACCCGCTCCAGCAACGGGTAGCGGCTGGCGACGCTGCGCAGCTCGGCAAACTGCCCGGTGAGGTCTTTTTTCAGGTGGGTGGCGTAGAGGTTCAAGCCACTGATCTCGATCCAGGTCAGCAGCAGCGACAACAGCCGTTGTTGTTCGCGCCGGTCAGTGCCCTCACTGCCACTGCTGTCCTGGGCCGGGCGAAAGTCACCGATAAGTCGCAAAGGCGTATCGGGTGGCAGCCAGGCCGCAGGGGGGACGGGGTCGTCTTCGCGTTCTGCGGCTTCACGCTCGTCCTTGGTGAACGGGCAACCAGGCGCATGCTCGGCAGTGCCTGGGTTGTTTTTCAGGAACAGCGTGCCGGTGTTGCCGTTGAGGGTCACGTTCAGCACCGGCAGGGCGTCCTTGCGGCAGTCGCAGGCCAACCATTGGTTGGCGTTACGCACCTTCATCAGTAACTGGTTGGCTTGCAGCAGGCGAGGGCCAGCGAGCGTGCCTGTGTTGAAACCGACCAGGAGCTCTTCTTCAGCGGGGGTCAGGCTGCGGACCTGCGCGGCGGTCTTATCGATGATTCGCATTAAGGGGCAGCTCCAAGCTACGAGCCTCAAGCTTCAAGCAAAGTTGAGCCGCTTTCAACCAGTTGAGTCATGTTTGCTAGCCTGGCTGGCGTTGCGGTGGATCTTCCTTTGGCCAGAGTGCCTCGCAACAAGCCAGTAGCAGTTCAGTGCCGCTTAGCTTCAGATTTGGGTACTGTCAATTCTACGAGTTGAAAATGAGCGGGTGACGCTTCAGCATGCGGCCTAAGCAAAGGAGCTAATCGGAGACGTTTGCGATGTTCCGATTTGACGATAAACGAACGCTATGATGGGCGCATGGCCAAATGAAAAGAACAGCAATACTTGCTTACGGGGGGATTTGGCCATCTGTAAATCTTTTACAGGCTTACAACGGTGAACGCTCGGACCGGGTGACGGAACGTTATCCACTGGGCAACGGCTACCGAAACTACAGCCCTCAGATTATGCGGTTTACAAGCCCCGACGGGCTTAGCCCTTTTGGCAAAGGGGGGAGGAATGCATGCATACCGCCAGAAAGACCCAATGAACAGCGTTGATCCGTCGGGACACTTCATCGTGGCCTGTTCGCCTGTATCCGGTGAGGGCAAAAGGCCCTCCGCCGGATGTTTCCCGCAGGCGCATCACAAGGCCGAGGCGCGCCCAATTAGAGCGGGTACAAAACGCGCCGCTCAGTTACCACTGAACATCTGCGCGGCGCGGGCGCGAATCTCTTCAGGGCTGAGGTCTTCCTTGTGGGTCGAGACGAACCAGATATTGCCGAACGGGTCCTTGAGGGTGCCGCTGCGGTCGCCATAGAACTGGTCCGTCACTTCGCGCAGCTGGGTGGCGCCGCATGCCAGGGCCTGGGCATAGACCTTGTCGCAGTCTTCGACATACAAGTGCAGGCCTACAGCCGCGCCCGCGAGTTTCTGGCTGGCGGTCAGGCCACCTTCCATGTCGCAGGGGTCGCCGAGCATCAGCGACGAATCGCCGATTTTCAATTCAGCATGCCCCACGCTACCGCCCGGGGCGTCGAGGCGGAACATCTCGACCGCGCCAAAGGCTTTCTTGTAGAACTCGATGGCCTTGGCGGCGTCGTTGATGCCCAAGTAGGGGGTGATGCTGTGCTGGCCTTCGGGGATGGGTTTGGCTGCCATGTTCGCTCTCCTTTGAAACGGGCGCCGGTTGGCGCCCTTTTGCTTAGAGTCGTTTGCACAGATGGAAAATCGACAGCGGCGCTAGACCGATTTTCTATAACGGCGGCCGTTAGAAGATGTAATCGGTGGTCAGGAAACTCGATTGGCGATTGCGGATGATCTCGCTGATCAGCGTTTTGTTGGCCTCCTGGAACTTGGTCGCCACCAACGTACGGATCGAGAACACGCGCAGGGCGTCATGCACCGACAAGGTGCCTTCGGCACTGTTCTTGCGGCCGTTGAATGGGTAGGTGTCTGGCCCGCGCTGGCACTGTGCGTTGATATTGATACGGCCGACCTGGTTGGCAAAGGTGTCCACCAGGCTGCCGATGGTCGCTGGGTCGTTGCCGAACAGGCTCAGTTGCTGGCCGTAGTCGGAGTCGAGCACGTAGTCAATGACGGTTTCCAGGTCGCGATAGGGCACCACTGGCACCACTGGGCCGAACTGCTCCTCGTGGTACACGCGCATGTCATGGCTCACCGGGTACAGCAGGGCGGGGTAGAAGAACGAACCGCGGCTTTGCCCACCGCCTTCGTTGATGACCCGAGCGCCCTTGGCCGTGGCATCGGCTACTAGGCCATCGAGGTAGTCGACCTTGCCCGGTTCCGGCAATGGCGTTAGCGCCACACCGGGTTCCCATGGCATGCCAGGTTTGAGCGCGGCCAGTTTGCGCTGGAACTTTTCCAGGAAGGCGTCGACCACGTCTTCGTGGACGAACAGTACCTTCAGCGCCGTGCAGCGCTGGCCGTTGAATGACAGCGCACCCGTCACGGCCTCTTCGACCGCGTTGTCCAGGTCGACCTGGGGTAGCACGATGCCGGGGTTCTTGGCGTCCAGGCCCAAGGCTGCGCGTAAGCGGTGCGGGCGCGGGTGCAGTTTTTTCAGGTCGCTGGCGGCCTTGTGGGTGCCGATGAAGGCGAACACATCGACCAGGCCGCTGGCCATCAGGGCGCTGACAGTTTCGCGGCCGCGGCCATAAATGACGTTGATCACCCCCGGTGGGAAGCTGTCGCGGAAGGCTTCGAGCAACGGGCGGATCAGTAATACGCCAAACTTGGCCGGCTTGAACACCACGGTGTTGCCCATGATCAGTGCCGGGATCAACGTGGTGAACGTTTCGTTCAGGGGGTAGTTGTAGGGGCCCATGCACAATGCAACGCCCAAGGGGGCACGGCGGATCTGGCCGAGGGTGCCCTGTTCAAGCTCGAAGCGGCTGGAGCGGCGATCGAGGTCCTTGAGCGCATTGATGGTGTCGACGATGTAATCGCAGGTGCGGTCGAACTCTTTTTCCGAATCCTTGAGGTTCTTGCCGATCTCCCACATCAGCAACTTGACCACGGCCTGGCGCTGCTCGCGCATGCGCGCAAGGAAGCGTTCGACGTGCTGTATGCGTTCGGCAACGCGCATCGTCGGCCAGGCGCCACGGCCCTTGTCGTAGGCCTGCACGGCAGCGTCGAGCGCGGTGAGGGCGGTGTCGGCGTCAAGCAGCGGGGCACTGCCGAGAATGACCTGGCGCTCGCCGTCGGCTTCCTTCAGCCAGACCGGGCTGCGCACCGTGGCCAGAGGGCCGTCCCAGCGCCTGAGCTGGCCGTTCACCAAGTAGTCGCGTTGTTCCAGGGGGGCTTCCAGGCGCCAGGTGTCGGGGATGTTCTCGGCGGTCGGGAAAAGTGAATCGAGCAGACGGTCCATGGGTACTGCACCTCACATATCTGAGCGGAGTTCGTGCCAGGTGAAACGCTTCAGCTTCGAGCATGCACCGGTCACAGGAAAAACACCAGTCTGGCTCAACATTGCCTGCACTGCGCCGATGCAAAACTGGGCGGCCGATGCCGGCCGCCGAGTTGCAAGGCTGGCTAGCGCATCCGCGTAGGCAGCGCCTGTCACCTGGGTAACAGGCGATTTTTCGCCGCTCGCTACAGGGGAAGGCGGAACAGATTATAGGGCGGGTGCGTCAACCACGCCTGGCGTAGCACCAGGTCAGCATCGATGGCTGCCAGGCGCCGCCAGAACTCCGTGCGGGCTTGTTGCGGGCGGGTTATGAAAAAATCGTTTTCAAGCAACGGCCTGAGGTCGCGGCGGTACTGAATTGGCAAGCGCTGCCACAGCGCGGCCTGTTCCGGGCCCGTCCCCTCGAAGAACTCTGCATAGTCCCCCTCACACACCAGCAAATCGACTTCATGGGCGGCATTGTAAGCATCGACCTGGGCAAGCATGCCTTCGCTCAGCCACTCGCTTTCCAGGCACAGGGCTTCGGCGGACGGGCCGGGGAGGTTGAAGCCCGCTGGCAACCGCTGAAACTGGTTGCCAGACAGGTCCAGGACGAGAGGCTCGGCAACGACGTTCAGGCCTAGGGGCAGCTCGGACAGGCCACACTCGGACAGAAACAGGGTTTTCAAGTGGTCAAGCCCGTTCAGGTCTGGCGCCTCCAGCAGCGGGTTGCCCGACAGGTCCAGCACGATAAGCCCGGCACACCGGTTCAGCGCTACCTGGTTGCGGTTATCCCAAGTGATGCGGTTGTTGTCCAGATCAAGCCAGGTCAATCGATCGGGGTTGGTCACACGGGGCAGGGCGTCGAAACGGCAATTGGACAACAACAAGCGTTTCAGTTTGGGGAAGCGCTCCAAGAATTCGGCAGGGAGCTGGCTGAGTGCTGGGTTGCTGTGCAGCGATACATGCTCCACATGGGTGAAGTCATCCGGCAGGGCCAGGCTGGCCAGGTCCTGGTTTTCCAGTTCGAGGCCGGAAAGGTCGAGGCTGGCAATCCGCCCCCCGCCTGCAAGTGGCACGCTCGACAGGCGCCGCCAAGCGTTGATGATTGGGCGGATCGCCCGCTGGCGTTGGTGCAGGCGCTGGGGGTCGGGGCGGGCCCATTGCTGCAGGTTGCGGCGCAGCGTATCCAGGCGTTGTTGCAGGTCGCGCAGCCTTTGTGTCGGTGAGCGAAGGTCATTGTCTTCAGGGTCGTTGCCAAGTACATCCTCGATCTCCGAATCAGTGGCATCGGGGTACAGGCGGCGATAGGCGCCGGCCAGTGAACCTGTGTGGCGTGGGTGCGGGGGTTGCGGGTCGAGTGGGCGACCTCCACGCAGTTGGACTGGGCGGGCGCGACGCCTGGCGCGAGGCCCCCACAGCCGTTGTGCAAGGTCATCTCGGTTGTCGTTGACCCAAGCCAGGACGCGCTGGCGTAACGTACGCCCGTCGGCCTGGAGGATCGCTAGCGCGTTGCGCTGGACTTGCGGCAGTGCCTGCTCTACAGCGCGGCACAGGTCCATGTCGCGCGTGGCGGGGGCAGGGCGTTGCCCCAGGTCAGCTTCATAGCCTTCTGCACTTTTGATCACCCGGCAGACGCGGCCTGCTGAGTTGCTGCCGATATGTTCAAGCAGAGGGCCTTCGGGGCTACCCGCACGTAGCTCCAGGCGCACATCGCGCGGCCAGTCGGGCAAGCCATCGAGGGCACTGAACAGCAGGCGTTCGCTATCGGCATCGGCCCGAGCGGGAACGAGCACGCCTTCCACGGCACGTACCAGAGGCAGTTCGCTTTGCGTGTGTTCAACTTGCTGACGTAGCCAGGCAGGTAACACCGCGTCGTTTTCCCAGGCGAGGGATTGCGCGGCGCTCAGTGGCGCCAGTAGACGCCTGCCGAGTACAGCCGACAGGCGAGGGTAGGCTTCCAGCAACGTGCGTGTTGCCGGTTCGATGGGCGCATCGCCGTTATACAACCGTTCGAACAGGTTGCCCGGCGCGTCGCTGCCCAGCGCAACCACCTTCTCTTGCGCGGCCATACGTTGCAGGGTGTCGAGCAGCAAAGCCGGTGGCGGCTGCCCTTCGAGGTGCACGCGGCGCAGGTACGCGGCATCGGTCCCACAAATGCGGCCAGCCAGCTCAAGTTGTTCGGGTGTGAACGCGGCGTAGCTTTCCCCCAAACGGCGAGCCAGTATTGCGAAGGACCACTGTGATGGCTGTTCATGGCTGGCGCGCCAGGCACCCTGTTGATTGTGTTCCAGAGGTGGCTGCCAAGCGTCCTGCGCGTGTGGGTGCACAAGCCGCCACTGCTGTGTCTGCGTGTCCAGGCGCTGCTCGTAGAGGTGGCCATCCATGCGAATGAAATACCGGCCATCGTGCAGGTACTGGCCTTGAGCATTGGCGTGCAGGTTTTCCGGCAATGCCTGGCTACTGCGGTAGGGCCTGAGATCTGGCTGCCAGAGCCGGTAGCGCCCATCGGGCTTGCGAACTTCCTGCAGGCTTTCCAGCAGTGGGCTTTTGAACAACTTCGGCACCACGTGGCCAGCGACTACCAGGCCCCCGATCATGGCCAGGTTCAGGCCGACCGCCTCCAAGTGACGCAATGCCAGGTGGCGGTCACCCTGATGCCAGGCCTCATAGCCTTCGTACACTTCGCCAAGCAGTTGGCATGCCGTCACCGCCAGCATCAGCGTGCCCACGGCGGGGATGAAGAAGCCGGCCAGGTTGAGCGCGTCCATGCCGAGGTCTTCCCACGCTTGCAGGCGGTTTGCCCGGGCCGTAGCGTCGGCTTCGGCAGTCGGCACCGCCAGCTGGCGAGCTTCGCGTTTGAGGCGGTCAAGGTGCAGCGCCTGATAATAAGCAAAGGGTTCCTCGGTGATTGCCAGCCGAGTGGGGCGCAAATCCGCCTCAGGGGCCCGCTGCCATGCCTTGTCGTCGTCAGAAGCGCCTGAGGCGTCAAGGTTTTGGTGCAGCAAGTCGAGAAAGTGCTGCTGCTGACCCTGCTCCACGTACGCCATGAACGTCTGCCGGTCGGTGGGTTCCAGCAGCAGGGCCGCCAGTGCCTCGTGTACAGCCTCAAGGTCGGCGCATTGACGCAGGGCCTGGTCGTGGCCTGGCAAATAGAGCAGCAGCCCGGTGATGCCGGTGTCGATCAGCATCACCTCATGCAAGGTGATACCGAACAGTGCCAGTTGCCAGCAAGGCATCTCGTTGCCCTGCAGAAACAGGTCGACTTGGTCGCGCGCGGTGCCGGTGAGCACATGCCGTAGGTAAGCCAGGTCGGCCGCCAGGCGCAGCCTGTCCTTGTACACGGCCATGGCCTGCTCGCGTACAGGGGGCTTGGCGAAATGCTGCTCCAGATGGTCTTGGTACTGCTGCCCCAAGTCCAGCGAACGGCACAGCGTGGCAAAGGCAGCGGGTGTCAGCGGTAGTCGCTCCACTTCGTACCGTTCCGAGACCAGAGGAAAATGCGCCGGAGATGTTTGCGGGCCCAGTACCACAGTGCCTTGTAACTGGACGGTTGTGACTTGGATGTCGGGGCTCAGGGCAATGGCGCTTTGGGCGCTGAAGTGTTCGTCATCGGCGAAGTTCTGCAGCGCGGCCTGCAGCAGCGTGTCACGACGATGACTGTTCAGGTAACGCATGCCTGCCCAATGCCAGGTGCTTTCTACTCGAAGCAGTTCGGTAGCACGAAGTGGCGCGCTGCAGCCGAGTTCGGCAAGGCGTGCCGTCAGCCGGGGCTCAGCGAACGCAGTGATCTGCTCAAGCCCCTCAAGGGTGCGGGCCAAGGTGCTTTGCGAGCGCAGTAGGCGCGACTGGCTACGGTGCACGGCCTGACGAAGATCAGGCGCGGCATTTGCAAACCAGGCCTGCGTGTAATAGGCCGTTAGTTGACTTTGCCTCAAGCTGTGCCATTGAGGCGGGCTATTTGGTGTGCCCAGGTGGGCAGCTGTGTTTCCAGCAGTGTTTGATGCGGTTCAAGCGTTGAAAGGGATGGCATGTCGATGCTCCTTTATGAGGAGAGAGCATCAAACGGTATTGATTAATAACCAGGTGGTAACCCGGTATTGCCTGCAACTCAACAGGCGTCATGTGTTAGCGTCACACGATCATCAAAATAAAAAGAGAATTTTGACGTCATAAAATAGATTGGCATGCTGTCAGAGTGCCGCTTGCCAAACCGTTGCCTGGCATCTTAAATTGTTACTGAATGTGAGAGTGAAGTTTCGATAGTAATCTTTTGTATATCAGTGCGTTGGGTGTGTTTATTACAGCTAAATATGATCTTGTTCTGATCTGCCCATAGACAACATCAAAGGACGTCGAAGAAGAATGAAACAGCACTTGGCAGCGGTGGCACGAAGACTCATCTCTCCTTCGACGCGCTACGAGATCAGGCTGCTTGCCAGCCAAGTCCGTGAAGTGCTTGGCCGAGCCTGTGTCTGGCGGTGGGAGGTCGCCAGGTTCAGGCTGCAGCAGGAAAGCCCCTACGAAATCCTCTACATCGGGCGCAAGCAGCAGCGCGAGATGGCCAAGCTGCTGATTGGTGGCAAGGCTGCGGGCAACGCTCCGGTTGCCGGCAGCAGTGCAGAGCCAGACGCGTCGAACCATGTGGTGGTGGTGAGTGAAATACCCACCACAGGGGCGTTGTCCGTGCCGCACTACCTGAGTGCCGTGGTACCACTGGGGCGAACGCTGGATGACATTACCGCCCGCTACGACAGCGAGTTGCGCCGTAGCATTCGCAAGAACCGGCCGCTTTATCAGATGAGGCAGACGCTGTCGGATGAAGAAATCGCAATGGCTGACAGCCAGTTGCTGCGCCCCTATGCCACGGCCAGGCAGGGTATTCATGCTGCGCAGTTTCCCACGGACGATGTGTTCCGCATTGCCAAGAGCGTCGGGCGCCTGGACCTCATCACCTTGGGCGACGAAGTGATCGGTTGCCACCTGGGTTGTGAAGTCACGCGCGGTGGCAAGCGCTACTGGAGCACCCTGCGTTTTGGTTATAGCGAAGCGGTGTTTTCAGATGCGAAAAAACTGCGTGAGGTGAACTCCATCACCACCTTCATGGCGCTGGAGTGGGCGTTGCAACATGGCTTCGATTATTACGACATTGGCCTGTGCCTGGCGCGGCCGGATGACGGTTTGCTGAAGTGGAAAAGACGGCGCGGTGGCGACATTGATTCGTTGGGCAACCACGCCTACCTGTTCGTGCGGCTGCCCAAGACCGGGACGGCGAAATTTCTTTGGGAAACGCCAATGTTCGCGGTTGAAGGCGACAAATTGACACTGCACCTGGGCCTACCGGACGGGCCGAGCGATGAAGAGGTCGCCAGCCGGTACCACGAGATGGTCTTTGGCGGCCTGCACAAGATTTATCTCTATGGTGACAAACGTTCGGGCGAGTCGTTTATCGAGACCTTACGCACGCGTTACGCCAATTTACAGTCGCCGCCGACGATGGAAAGGATCACATCCAACTGAGTCGTTCTAAGGCTTGTGACCACGCCACTCCGGGGAGCACTTCATGGGCAGCGATATCTCCAAATTCAGCGCACCGTCTGCCGGTAAACGGCATAAGTGGACCCTCGCCGCATACAAATACATGGCGCGAAAGCGGCTTGCACGTAATTCTTCCATCGACCTGAAAAGCATCGCGTCAAAAAGCTGGGATATCGCGCCTGGTGAAACAACGGTTTCCCCGCCCGCCTTCTATTTGCCCAATCAGTTGGAGCGGGTGACGGGGTGGGAGGCAAAGCGCTTCTACCCCTACGTGCATCCCGCCCGCACGATGGAAGGTGGGCTCAGCGTGGCGCAGGGCCCTACCCGTGGGTACCTGATCAAGGACGTGTGGTTGGTCGATGGCGCGCTCTACAAAGGCAAGGCCAGCCACTGGTTATCCTTGAAACCGAGCACCTTCCCGCGGGTTGTGGTGGAGCACGAGATCGAGCGCGCGGCCATCTACTGCACGCAAAATGGCAACTCCTGGTTTGGCACCTGGTTGATGGAAGACTGCGTCACCTATGCCCTGGCCTGCAACGAGGGCGTGCCGGTGACCACTGCGCCCTCTGCGCGCTACCCACTGTTTACCCAGGCGCCGGCTTATGAAGACTGGCTGGGCATGAAGCCCCTTCGTTTGCGCAGCGCGTTTTTCCGTGAGCTGGTGCTGTTCGACGACCAGAGCAACAACCAAAGCCGCCACTTGCGCTACCGGGCCATGGGCGAAAAGCTGCTGTCGCATGTGCCCCACGAACCACACCCCGGTGTATTCATATTGCGTGGTGGCGACGGCGACTTGCGCTTCCTGCGTAATGAAATGGCCGTAGCAGAGCACCTGCGCACGCACAGGGGCTTTCGCATTGTCGACCCGCTGAAAACCGACGTGCCGAGCATTATCGCGGCGTGCGCCGGCGCCAGGGTGGTGGCTGGGGTCGAAGGCAGCCAGCTGGTTCACGGCGTGAACGTGCTGCAGGCCGGCGGCTCAGTATTGACGTTGCAGCCACCGAACCGTTTTGTCAGTTACTACAAATACCTGACAGACCGCGACCAGCAGCACTTTGGCTTTGTGGTGGGCATGCCGGAAGGCGATGGGTTCAGGATTGACATCGATGAGGTTGAGCGCACCCTGGATTTGATGCCGGTGTAGCAACCTGTTAAGCCTCAGCTAAAAGCGCCAGATTTCGTTCGTAAGGCCAACCATTAGCATTTGGTTTCTCAGCGATGAAACGCAAGGGCTTGCCTCCTTCACGTCTTCGATTGATCAGCTATCACAATCGCGCCAGCCGCCGGGGTCGCCTGTGCGGCTACTATCATTGAAATGTTTGCCATATCAGCGCCTTACACTTAATTGCCCATACTCTGGCAGTACCGAGAAACGCCTGCAGTTTATGTGTGACGGCATTTTGACGAAGCCACCCCTTGCTCATTGAATTTTATTATGGTGTCGGATCATTGACGTAGTGTCATTGTGCCCATAAGCTCAAATCAACAGCGAGGAAGTCTCCCGCTAAACCCACCAATAAATATTTTTATTATCCTCTTTATAGGAGGGGGTTATGCGCTCGACACTGTTCATTAAATCAATCTTCTTGTTGGTGCTTTTAAGTGGCGCTGCACGCGCTGCTGATTCTTATGTCAATCAAAACAGTGTCATTCCTGTCGCAACGGCAGGGTGGTTCTTCGCCTTTGCAGTGATCGGTTTTGTTGCCGTTGCCAACAGAAGAAAGATTTAAACGTTCTCGCCTGGCAAGGGTAATAGGGGGCTTTAACAGTTGATCAATTACGGGGCTTTTTTTGAGCTGTCGGTAAATTGACGTCTGAGGTTTGTTGTTGATGGCTTCGCAGCCGCTGACAGCTTGTCAATTTTCCAACTGTTGCTATATTCCAGTGGCGACTCATCGCCATTAGCCGTAGGGTGTCGCAGCGGGCGGGTCAGGCAGGGTGTCGAGGTGTCAAGGTACAGGGCCTCCAGGAAGGTTGAGGCCATCGCAGCAGGCAGTGCGGTTGCGAAGTGGAGCGAGAGTTGGTGTGCCGTTCTCATTCAGTGCTCTTTGTCAGGCCAGTAGGCCGGAGGGACCCTCATGGTACGTTCATTGTGTTCCGCTTTTTGCGTGCTGATGCTGTGGTCTGGTAGCGGCAACGCGGTCGAAAATAGCGCAGCTTATCGGCTCAGCCCTGGCGATGTTGTAATGGTGTCCGTCTGGCAAGAGGAGAGCCTGCGTCAAGAAGCCACCGTGCTACCCGATGGCAGTATCACCTTCCCCTTGGCAGGGCGGATCGATGTCGCTGGCCTTGATGTCACGGCCGTTGAAAAACAGGTCGCTGCCAAACTCGAAAAATTCCTCCCCGATCCGAACGTCAGCGTTGTCGTCAAAAGCATCGCCGGCAACCTTGTGTACGTGCAGGGCAAAGTGATCAAGCCAGGGCCCGTACAAATGGCGGGGCCCACGGCCGTATTGCAGGCCTTGAGCATGTCGGGTGGTTTGGACAAATTCGCTGACGAAAGCGACATCAAGGTGGTTCGCGGCCAGGGGGCTTCCCAACGGATTCTGCCCGTGAGATATAGGGACCTGGTTTCCGGGCGTGACATGTCCACCAACATTCAACTTCAGGCTGGCGATACGCTGGTCGTTCCTTGATCTTGCCTTAATAAGAACACTTAATGCCTCTTCTTAGAACAACTAGCATTGCAACGGCAATCATGGTCTTGCCGTTTACGGACGCGGTCCAGGCAGCAAATTGGCAGTCATCGGTGGTGGTACCGACCTCGGTCGAATACGACAGCAACCCGTTGTTGCTGTCGTCTGAAGAAAAGGGAGTGACGCGCACCATCATTGCGCCCGACTACACCCTTGTCGGTACCTTCGACCGCGACGAATTACGGTTGGGTCTTGGCATGCACGTGTTGCGCTCTTCAGACACGGACATCGTCGACGACCGCGAAGACCCCAATGTAAGCCTGGGCTGGCAACGCGACACCGAGAAAGGGCGTTTTGGCCTGGTGGCCCAGTACAACGAAAGCTCCACGTTGTCTGGCATTGTCCAGGACACCGGCGTGGTGACCACCGACGGCACGCAGAAGCTGTATACGCTGGCGGGTAATTGGAGCAGCGCCATCACCGCGCGCAGCACATTGTCCAACGAAACCAAGTACAGCCGAGCGCGTTACGACATCAACACGCTGACTGGCTACAACGAGCTTGGCAACGTGACAACCTGGACCTACGCCTGGAACGAGCGGGCCGATGTGTATACCCGGTTTGGGGTGAGGCGCTATGAGCCCGAACAGGACCTTACTGCGACCGCCTCTAACAGCTATACCCCTGCAGTTGGGGTGAAGTATCAGTTCTCGGAGCGCCTGAGTGCCGATGCGCACGTTGGCGTCAACCAGGTGTCCGGCTCTGAAGGTGGTCGGCGCGGGGAGGGCGGGGCTTCGCTGCTGTATACCGGCGTGCGTTCCGACCTCAGCTTGAGTGCCGAACGCAGCACGGTCGCCAGCGCGGAGGGTGGTTTTGCCGAGCTCGACATGGTGCGCGGTATCTACAGTTACGCGGTCAACGAGCTGACCCGCGTCGGCGCCGATGCCACCTGGCAAGACAGCAAAGGGCAAACCCCCAACACACTGCAAATGTACAGTGTCTGGGCCAGCCGGGAATTTTCGCCTTTTTGGGATCTGCGCCTATCGTTGATGTACAAGGAGCGGCGGCAGGACGATGCACCCACTGCGGATGCAACAATTGTTGGTTTGACGTTGACGTATAGGTACCCCGACCTCTGAACTTCAGCCTGGTGGCCTTTATGAAGTCTGACTACGAGCTTTCCCTTAAAGATTACATCGCCATCATCAAGGATAGGGCCCTGTTATTAGGGATCAGTATCGTAGTCATTCTTGCCGCGACCGTGGTGGTCGCGGTCAGCGTGCCACCGATCTATCAGTCCACCGGGACCATTCTGGTGGAGTCGCAACAGATTTCCCCCGAGCTGGTATCGGCGAACAACAACAGCTTTGCCGATGAGCGCATCGAGGTTATTCGCCAGCGCGTCATGACCCGCGAGAACCTGCTGCGGATCATCGACAAGTACAGCCTGTTCGCTGACAAGCGGCTCAGCGAAAGCGACAAGATCGACCAGATGCGCAATGCCATTGTGGTCGCTACCCTCAGCACGTTCGTCAGAGGGCGGGGTGAGGCCACGGTCGCATTCAATGTGTCCTTCGAGCACAAGCAAGCCCAGGTGGCCAAGGATGTCGCCAACGAACTGGTGACGCTGTTCCTCAACGAAAACCTCAAGCAGCGCACCGAGCGCGCCAACGAAACCACCGAATTCCTAACCCAGGAAGCCAACAAGCTGGGTGCCGAGCTTGCCAGCCTGGAAAACCAGCTGGCGGACTTCAAGCAAGCCCACGCCAATGCCTTGCCTGAGCACCAGTCGCTGCGCATGAGCATGCTGTCGCGTTCGGAGCTCGAATTCAGGGAGGTCGACCGCGATTACAAGACCGCGCAAGAAGAACTGCGTTACCTGGAGCTTGAACTGTCGGCGGCCAATGCCGGCTTGACCACCAAGGCTGACGGTACCCGGCCGTCCAGTGCCGACCAGCCACAAGACCTGCCCAGCCTCAAGGCCGAGTACGCCCGGCTGCTGACCAAATACAAGGACGCGCACCCGGACGTGGTTGCGGTCAAGCGCAAGATCGATGCCCTGCAAGCCAGCGGCGGCGGCAGCAAGGCTGCGTCGTCGGTCAGCCTCGATGTGGCGCGGGTGCGTGCGCGGATTGGCGCGGCTCAGGAGCGCATCACCTCACTGGCGGAGCAAAAGCGTGAGTTGGTGAAGAAGATGGAAGGCTACGAGGCGGAGATTCTTGAAGCCCCGCAAGTGGAGCGTGGCCTGGTCACCTTGATGCGCGACCACGACAACGCGCGCAAGAAGTACGAAGAAATCCGTGCCAAGGAAATGGGCGCGAAAATTACCGAAAGCCTGGAACAGGAAAACAAGGCAGAGCGTTTTGTGCTGCTGGAGCCACCGCTGCTGCCCGAAAAGCCGATCAAACCCAACCGCAAGAAAATCGCCGCCCTGGGCCTGGTGCTGGCACCGGCAGGCGGTGGCGCGTTGGTGATGCTGCTGGAAATGCTCAATCAACGGGTACGGGGTGTAGGGGCGCTAGAGAGCGTGTTGGGCAAGCGTGTGCTGGTGACGGTGCCCTTCATCACCACCCAGGCGGAACTGGCAAAGCGTAAACGCTGGCGCAACCTGCTGATCCTGGCGGTGCTTGTGCTGATTGCTATGATGGTAGTGCTGGTGCACGTGTTCTACATGCCGTTGGATGTGTTGCTGTTCAAGGCTATGGCGCGGTTTGAATAGGGAAAGCAGTGATGGACAGGATCAAGCCGGTAGTTGGCAATGGTATTCATCAAGTTTCTCCAGGTGCTGCCCAGGCACCGCAAACCGCCCAAGGGGCGGAGCCTCCAGAAGTGCCAGGGCAATTCGATTACGTGAAGACCAAGGTGGTGCCGTTGCGTGCGGAGCACCTTGAGCGCAATCGGATTGTCGCGTTCAACAAGAACTCGAACATGAGTGGGCCGATCGACCTGTTGCGCACGCAGGTGCTGCAGGCGATGGAGGAAAACGGCTGGCGCACCTTGGCCATCACCTCGCCAACACCCGAGGCGGGCAAGACGGTGCTGGCGATCAACCTGGCCATGAGTATCGCGCACCACACGACCAAGACAGCGCTGTTGGTGGACTTCGACCTGCGTCGCCCCAAGGTCGGCAGCAGCCTGGGCTTGCCGATGGAAAAGGCCCTCAACGAGTTGTTGTCTGACCAGGCCGGGCTCGAAGAGGTGTTGGTCAACCCCACGTTGCCGCGTTTTGTCGTGCTGCCAACGCGGGTGCCTATTCCGATGTCTACCGAAATGCTGTCGTCCCCGCGGGTGAACAACCTGATCAGCGACTTGCGCAGCCGCTATGAGTCGCGCATCTGCATTTTCGATTTGCCGCCGCTGTTGAGCTCAGACGATGCAATCACCGTGATGCCCAAGTTCGACTGTGTGTTGTTGGTCGTGGGCAACGGCATGAACAGCAAGCAAGAGATCGAGGAATGCCTGCACCACCTGGCGACGGTCAACCTGATTGGTACGGTGTTGAACAAGGCGGATGAGAAGCCGCGCACCTATTACTGATTATTCACTATCGGGATGCAGGAGCA
The DNA here is from genome assembly GCF_014269205.2 of Pseudomonas kermanshahensis. Taxonomy (NCBI): domain Bacteria; kingdom Pseudomonadati; phylum Pseudomonadota; class Gammaproteobacteria; order Pseudomonadales; family Pseudomonadaceae; genus Pseudomonas; species Pseudomonas kermanshahensis. The sequence goes on along the minus strand of NZ_JABWRY020000001.1, from coordinate 2,898,584 downwards.
GCCTTGTGCTGCGAAGAGGCCGGTGACAGCAGCGAAGATTCGCTGTGTTTTCACCGGGCTCTTCGCAGCACAAGGCTGCTCCTACACCCAATAGTGAATAGCCGCATGATTACGGCCGAGGCCACGGGTACTGCAACTCCCACCCCCAGGCGTGCGCCACGATCTGCTCCAGCGATGCATACGCTGGCCTCCAGCCCAACACATTCATCGCCTTGCCTGCATCCGCCACCAACCTGGGCGGGTCACCCGCGCGGCGGGGTGCATCGAGTGTGTGGATCTGCCGGCCCGTCACTGTGCGGGCGGTATCGATCACTTGTTGCACTGAAAAGCCCAGGCCATTGCCCAGGTTGAACGCCGTGCTGGGGCCGCCAGCGACCAGGTAGTCCACTGCCAGCGCATGTGCCGAAGCCAGGTCGGCGACATGCACATAATCACGAATACAGGTGCCATCGGCGGTGTCGTAATCCCGGCCAAACACCGTGACCGCCTCACGCCTGCCAGCGGCCGCCTGGAGGATCAACGGTATCAGGTGAGTTTCCGGCTCATGGCGCTCGCCCAGCTCCCCGTCAGGGTCAGCCCCTGCGGCGTTAAAGTAGCGCAGGCACACCGACTTCAGCCCGTAAGCACGGTCGAAGTCCTCGAGAATTTGCTCGACCATCCACTTGCTGAGCCCGTAGGGGTTGATCGGTGCCTTGCCATGCGCCTCGTCAATGGGCACATACAGCGGGTTGCCGTAAACGGCTGCGCTGGAGGAAAACACCAGCCGCTTGATGCCCGCATTCACCATCGCCTGCAGCAATGTCAGGGTGGCCGCTACGTTGTTCTGGTAGTACTTGCCAGGGGCGCCAACCGACTCGCCCACCTGAATGAACGATGCGAAGTGAAAGACTGCATCGAAGTGGCACTCGGCGAACAGCACATCCAGCGCCGGCTCGTCGGCAATGTCGAGCTTGGCCCATTGCACCCCAGGCCCTGGCGACACAAGGTCCGCCACCACCACATCATGACCCGCGGCCAGCAAGTGCTTGACCATGTGCGAGCCGATATAACCTGCGCCACCGACAACCAGAAACTTCATCCGTGCCTCCAGGACTCTGCTGTTGTACAGACGCCGCGGGTCGTCCCTGAATCGAACAGGTGGGAGTATCAGCTACAGGTCTCTTGAGACTGTAGATGGCCAAATGCCCTATTTCAAGAACAGCCAGTTGGACATGTACTGGCCATCGAACGTGATCACATAGCGCCCGTTCTGGTACGCCACTGGCAATTCCTTGAGCTGCGCGTGTGCATCGCGCGCGAACAGTTTCAGACCGCCCGCCGCCTGGATGGCCAGGGTGCCTTCGAAGGGCTCGACATTGAACGGTGTCTTGTCGTCGACCTTGGGCACAGCCCGGGTGCCCAGTGAGATCAGCAGGCTGCGAGCCTGGCCCAGCGGTTTGGCATCTAGGCTCTGCACGACGACACTGGCATAAGGCGTCTTTGCCTGTACCTCGACCTGCCCAAGGTTGAGGGTTCGACCGCCCAGCCAGCCGGTCGCCGCCTGGGTCAGGGGGGTATCGATAGTGTAGAGGCCTTGTTGCCAGTTGCGCTTGAGCTCCCCGGTATCGGTTACCGACTCGCTGGCGTCAGGGGGCAGCAACGATTGGGCAGGGTCACGCAGCACTTGGGCATCGGTCGGGATGACGCTGGGTTTCAACCAGGGCAACTCCGGCGTCTGCGGCATGGCGATCTGCAGCCTGCCTTTTTCCATGGCGGTGCGCAGCAGCAGCGAGTTGCGCGGCGTGATGTCTTGGTTGAACAAGGTGGCGGGTGTTGGCGCGAAGACGTAACGGGTGGTGGCTTGCTGCACGTCCGCACGGCGGTAGAGCAGGGCAGCCGCGGGGAGCGTGGCCAGCATGGCCGGGTCGTTGTACGCGTGCCAGTTGTCTGCCGTGCGCCAACCGCTGTTGAAGGCCTGCTGACTATAGGCATATTGCATCATGGCGTCCCAGCCTTGGTGGCTGGCCGTGCCCGCCACATACAGGGGCAGCGAATGGCGGTCGGGCAGGGGGAAGGGTTCAGCGTTCCATTCGGTGACCGTCAGGGGCAGGCCGACGACCTGGGCCGCGGCAATCCAGTTGATCATCCCGTCGCTGGTCAGCGGGTTCTTCTCGAGCTGGCCGATGGCGCCGTAGCTGTGCGCATCGATCACATCGCCCGAGGTCAGCGCGGGCAGCGCGCTCAGGCCATTGCCGCCCCAGGTGCTGGTGGTGGCAATGGGTACCTTGACCCCCAGACTGCGCAGGTGCGTAATCATTTCGACATCGAAACGGCGTTCCAGATCATTCAAGAAGAGCTTCGACGGGCCATGTTCCCAGGCGCGCCAGGTGCGGTCTGCAGGCAGGTCATTGTGCTTGGCGAAGGCGTCTGCCTGCTCCTGGTAAAGCTTGGTATGTGCGGGGACTTTTTTGTCCGGCATCAGGGCGTTGCCGTAGTGCTGGGTGATGTCGTTTTCGTTGGTGATCAAAACCGCAGCAATGGCCGGGTCGTCTTTGTAGGCTAGGCCGGTGTAGGGGTTCACATGGGTCATGTACTGCTCAATAAAGCGTTTCATGGCCTGTTGAATGCTCTTGTTCACATAGGCGTAGCCTTTAAGGTCGACCCTGGGCTCGCCCTTGGCCAGCTCCTTGAAGTCATCGATGTTGTCATTGGCGGTGAGGGCGCGCTGTACGTGCATGTCGAGCCAGACGTAGATGCCCTCGTCCTTGAGGCTTTTGACCCACAGGTCGATCTTGCGCAGCGACTCGGCATTGAGCTGCTGGGTATCGCGAATCAAGGTGCCGTCGCCAAACACGTTCGGGCTGACCCATGGGGAGTCGTGGTGGTGCAGCCGGACGAGGTTGAAACCCAGTGCCGACAGGCGTTTGGCCTGTTTGATGATTTCCTCGTCTGGCGTCTTGAACAGCGAGTACGCAGACAGGTTAGTGCCCCAGAAACGCACGGGGGTGTTGTCCTCGAACGCCAGTTGCTCGCCGGAGGCCTTTACAAAGCCGCGCTTGCCTGCCGGTTTCTCGGGAGCGTTGAGAAAAGACAGGTCGACCGGCGAGGTTTGCCAGTCAAGCTGGTCGTCGGGCCACTGCGCGGGGTCTTGCAGGCCAAAGCGCTCGGTGGGGGTTGGGCCCAGCTCGATATCGCCCGTCACGTTCAATGTCGCCTTGATCTGCTGCTGGCCGGCGCTGATGGGGTCTTTGTAGAAGAATGCGCGGATCTCGGCATTGCTGCCGGGCTCGAAGTATACCTTCGCCAGTGCAGGTTCGAAGCGCATCTCGATGCGCCTGCCTTGCGCATCCTTGCCCCAGGACCAGCCCCGGTTGTCGGGCAACAGCACGGGGGCGCCCATCTCCCCGTTGAACAGGGCCGGGTCGAACTGGAAAACGATGCCGCCGCCCATCACGTTGGTCTGCCTGCTGTGTGCGGTCAGGTCGAACGCCCAGGTCAAGGTTTGTGTTTGCGGCTTGCGGATATCCGCCGTCAGGTCGAAGTCCAACTGCTTGTTCTTGCCCTGCAGGGTGTAGCTGTAGGGCGCATTGACCTTCATGGCAGTGTAGAAGCCAGTCCAGCTCCAGTTAGCCGCCCAGAAGTCGAACTTGGCTTTCATCACCTGCCCGCCACCGCGTGTCACGCTGGGCAGGCCGTTTTGCTCTTCGACGCTGACGACCCACCCGGAGGCCCAGCCAGCCTGGGACATGACGGCCAGGCCAACGAACAGGGATACCCGCATGAAGGGGCGCAAGGGGAAACGGCTCATGGGCATCACCTGATTTGAAGGCCGGCAGCGGGAAGGTCGCTGGCCTGGCTGGAACGGAGCCTGCGCACCCGCTGTATGTAGGCCACCCCAAGCCCTGCGACCGACCAGTACACGGTGGGGATGATAGTGATGCTGCTGACGGTGAAGATGATCACCAGGATCCCCACCAGCGTCGCCAACAGCGCCCGGCCCAGTTGCCGTTGCTCGTCATCCTTGTCGGGGAACGCGCGCATGGCCTTGCGGATGCCCAGCAACACGGTGACGAAAAATGCCACGAACAGCGCGAGCCCAACCAACCCGACCCGCAGGGCCAGGCTGACGTAGGTGTTGACGATGTCGATAATGCCTTCCCCCTGAATCATCGACTGCATTTCAGGGGTGTTACGGAAGTCGAACGAACCGAACAAGGGGTTACGTTGGATCACGATCCAGGAGTTGTCGATCAAGCGTTCCCGGTAGGTGATGTTCTCTTTTTCGATATTGCCGATGAAAGGCAACAGGTCCAGCACCTTGTCGCCCCCAGGCAGCACAGTCAGCAGCGGCAGAGCCAGTACGCCGGCAAGGGCAAGCACAGTCAGGCGCTTGATGGCGCCTTTGCCCATGGCAATGAACACCACGACGATAACCACAGCGCCAATCCAGGGGCCGCGGGACAACGGCGCGAAAAGCCCGGCAGCCAGCAGCAGGGCGCCGAGCACCCGCTGCAGCTGGCTGCGCACATAGCCCTGGACGAACAGGTACAGGCCGATGGCCACACTCATCACGTAGCCCAGCGCAATTGCCTGCCCGGTGGTGGCGCTGGCCCGTAGCGAGCCACCACGGCTCAGGTAGCTGGACATGCTCCACTGCACGCCCATGGCATCGATCAGGGCGTTGTACAGCAGCCAGTGGCGGACGAACTCGGCAAAGCCGATCAGTGCCAGGACGAAGGATGCCAGTACGAATGCCAGCATGGCGTCCTTGAAATCACTGATCTCCTTGAGCCCTCGGCTGGCGACGTAGTAGGGCAAGAACACATCGACATACAGGTAGAGCGCCTGGCGCAAGGTGTCGGTCAGGGTGGTTTCACGCAGGTACAGCACACTCATCAGCACCAGGCTGGCCGCCAGCAGCTTGTCGGGCCAGGTGCGGCCGAAGCGCAGGGTATCGCTTTGCCTGCTCAGGGCCAGCGCCGCCGGCAGCAGCACGCACAGCGTCAGCAGGCGAACATGGTTGAGGTCGACCAGGTAGTTGACCACGCCAAACCCAGGTATTTGCACCGAGGCCGGCGGAATCAGGAACAGCAACATGAAAAACAGCGCCATGGCATTGCGTTCGCGCCGCCCGGCGATGTACATGATCAGCCCGGCAGCGGCCACGTACACCCAGAAGCTGTGGGAGGCGAAGGCCACCAGCGTCAGGACGAACCACAGGTTACGCCGGCGCTTGAAGTCGCTGTAGGGGATGAGGTCTGTCGCCGGGCGGCGCGCCATGACAAAAACGACGCCTGCCAGAAACAGAATGACGATCAACGCACGAAAATGTTCAGGCATTGGCTAAGGACACCTTTCCCTTGGTGGGCACGGCTAGCATCATGGCTAATTGAAACTATAGTGACTTTTAGCCAATCAGTCAGAGATTGAAGTCATGCCGTCGATTGATGTGTCAGCCTCCGCGAGCCTGCGCAAGCGCGCACTGAAGGCCGGGTCATGGAACCTGGTGTCGCTGGTGGCGTCACAGGTCATGCGCCTGGGCGGCAACCTGATCATGGCCCGTTTGTTGCTGCCGGAAATGTTCGGTGTGATGGTCATCGCCACCACGGTTTCGGTACTTTTGCACTTGCTGTCCGATGTTGGCCTGCGCCAGAACATCATCCAGAGCCACCGGGGCGACGACCCCGAGTTTCTCAATACCGCCTGGACCGTCCAGATCATCCGCGGCTTCGTCCTGTTTGCCCTGACCTTGCTGCTGGCCGCCGCCTCCTGGTTCGCGCAGTTGGCCAACCTGTGGCCGGCGGACTCCACTTACGCCGCCCCCGAGCTGCCGATGGTACTTGCGGTGACCGGCCTTTCGGCCATCATCTGGGGATTCCAATCGACCAAGATAGATGTCGCCGTACGAACTTTCCAACAGAAGCGCGTGGTATTGGTGGACCTCGCCTCGCAAGTGGTCGGTTTGATCGCGATGCTGGTGATTGGTTATTTCACCCGGTCGATCTGGTCGCTGGTGATCGCCGGCCTGGTCAGTGCCCTGGCGGGCACCTTGCTGGGGCACCTGGCGCTGAAAGGGCCGAACAACCGCCTGCAGTGGGACCGAAGCGCGCTGACCGAGCTGATCGTGTTTGGCCGCTGGATACTGCTGTCGTCGATGGTCGGCGTACTGGCCATGTACGGTGACCGAATCTGGTTTGGTGCGAGCATGTCAGCGGGGCAGTTGGGGGTGTATTCGATTGCCGTGCTGATCCTCGGGTCCGTGCAGACCGGGTTGCTGAAACTGGTGGGCTCGGTAGCGCTGCCCGCGTTCAGCGAAGCCGCTCGGGAAGGTGACAAGGCACGCCTGAAGGCGCTGTACTTCCGTTTCAGGTTGCTGGTCGACCTTGTGATGCTGTTTGCCTGCGGGGTGTTCCTGACCGCCAGCCCGTTGTTGATCGGCTGGATGTACGACGCGCGCTACACCGAGGCGGGTACGATTCTTGCGATTCTTTCGCTGTCGTTCTTCACGCTGCGCTATACCTTGGCACATCAGATATGGATTGCCCTGGGCCTGACGAAATACCAGGCCATGGACAACATCATCCGGCTAGTCTCGTTATGGGGCTTGTTGCCACTGCTGCTGGCCATTGGCGGTGTCGACTACGCAATCTGGGGGGTGGCCCTGCATACCTTCCCGACGCTGCTGTTGGTGGTCTACGTTAACTGCAAGCTGGATATCTTCAGTGTCAAACGCGAGTTGGTGGTACTGCCGATGGTGGCCGTGGGGGCACTCTGTGGGCTGTTGGCGACCCGTTTCTTCGAATGGCTGTGATGAGGCCAGAGGCGGGCGATGGTGCAATGTGGGGGCGGTCGAGTGACTGATTGTTAACACTTCATCGAGATAGGTCTGGGGATCATGGGGAAGCTTACGTTGTGTACTCCGCAGTTGGGTCGTAGGGGTTTTCTCCAGAGCTGTGTCCTGCTGGGCGTTGGCGGCGCGGTGTTTGGGGTGGCCGCAGACGTTGCACGCAAACCCGTCGAAAAACCCGGGTTCGTGGTGATCAACGGCTGGGTGTTGCCTTCTCAGTACTTCCGGAACGAGCCAGCATGATCAAGGACTATCAGCAGCAGAAAACGCTGCGTGACGACTATGACTTTTGCATCATCGGGGCCGGCCCCGCTGGCATTACCCTGGGCCTGCGGCTGGCAGCTGCGGGTTGGAACGTGCTGCTGGCCGAGGGCGGTGGGCGTGAATATTCGCCGCACTCGCAAGGGCTGTATAAGTGCGCCTCGACGGGGCTCGAACTGTACGCCGAGGAAACACGCCTGCGTTACCTGGGCGGCACGTCCAACCACTGGGCAGGGCGCTGCCGGCCGTTCACCCCTTCAGACTTCGCCGTGGCGCCGCCCGGCGACTTGCCCGGCTGGCCGATCCCCTACTCGGAGATCGAGGGCTACCTGGCGGCGGCCATGGACATCGTCGATTTGCCGCCAGGCTCGGAGTTTCACGCGATGAACACCGGGCTTGCGGGTGATGACTTCGAACCCGACCGCTTCCTGCTGAGCCCTCCAACGCGCTTTGCGCAGAAGTACGCGACTGCACTGAACGAGACCCACGGGCTGGATGTGTTCATCAATTGCAACTGCGTCGACCTGGAGTTCGACAAAGCGTCGGGCCATGTGGTGGCTGCGGTGGTGTCCGATTACGACCGTCATCGTCAGCGCGTGGTGGCCAGAAACTTCATCCTGGCGACGGGCGCCATCGAGAATGCCCGGCAGTTACTGAACAGTGAATCCCTGTTGGCCGCGGGTATCGTCAACAAGGAAGGGTTGACCGGGTGTTGCTTCATGGAGCACCTGAACATCGACATGGGCACGTTCATCCTGAAGTCGGACCAGGATACCCAGATGCGTCAGTACTACACCACCGACGCCTTTGTTGAGGAATACCAGGCCGGTAAAGGCAATATCACCGCTTCACTGCTCTCGGACGTGCAGACGTATGGCCGCACGGCCGAGGTCAAACACTTTCTGGAAAACCTTGCCTGTGACATGGGCGTCGCCGACAAGATCGCCTTCTTTGCCAAGTTCAGCTGCCCGGGCGACGGTGTGATCGGCACCATGATCGAGCAGTTTCCCAACCGGCAAAGCCGCATTTCACTGCTGGACGAAAAAGACGAGTTGGGGGTGGCCAAGGTCAACGTGCATTGGGCACTGAGCGAAAGTGACAGGCACACCATCAAGTGCATCGGCACCGAACTGGCCAAGCAATTTGCCGACATGGACCTGGGCTTCGTCAAGCTCAACGATTTCGTCTACGACACATCGGTGCCGTTGAAGATGGCGCCGCATGCCCATCACATGGGCACCACGCGCATGGCTGCGTCACCTGAGTTCGGTGTGGTCGACGCCAATTGCAAAGTGTTCGGTACCCAGAATCTCTATGTGGCGGGAAGCAGTATCTTTGCCAAGGGCGGCGCGTCCAACCCGACCATGCCGTTGTTGCAGTTTGCCGTCAGGTTGGCGGACCACCTCAATGAAAAGTTGAAATCGGCCACGGGTGCCGCGGTGTAACGCACGTTGTAAACGGGTTGAGTGCGATGCGGTCAGCACCAAGAAGAATGAGACCGAAGTCGCCTCAGGGACAGTTCAGAATCGCATTGATTGTGAGGCTCGCAGAATGAATGGATGGATACGGAGTGCACTGACGCGTTATGTCAACTCGACCGGGCGGGGAAGCTCGACGTACAAGAAGTTGTGTAATCCAACGGGGCGAGAGTGGGGGATCTATCTGGCCCGTTGGGGTAAGTTTCATTCAGTAGGGGACAACTTTCATATCAATACTGGGTGCAACGTTACCGACCCTGCGCTGGTGCGTATTGGTAACAACGTTGGCCTGTCGGATTGCACACTGATCGGCCACGACGGCGTAGTGGCATTGATCGAGCTCTGCTACGGGAAGCACCTCGATTCGGTCGGCTATATCGACATCAAGGACAACTGCTTCATCGGCCATGGCGCGATTGTGATGCCCCGCGTGACCATCGGGCCCGATGCGATCGTCGCTGCCGGTGCGGTGGTTACCAAGGACGTGCTGCCGGGCACCGTGGTGGGTGGCAACCCGGCCAAATTCATCTGCACCACCGAAGCACTGATCAAGAGGGTGGAGGAGCGCTGTGAAAGCTACCCGTGGATAGAACTGGTCAAACAGCGCAAAGGGGCCTTTGACCCGACCGTGGAGCCTGCCCTTGCCGCACAACGACGGCAGTACTTCTTCGGGGACGGTAGCAATGGATAGAAAACCCGTCGATGTGATGGTGGTCAATTTCAATACTGCGTCTTTGCTGCAGCCCATGTTCGATGCGCTGCGCCAGGCCGACAGCGAAAAGCTTGCCAGTTACCTGGTCGTCGACAATGCCTCGGTCGATGATTCTGTGGAACGCATGGCCCAGGTGTGCCCCGAGGCGCTGTTGCTGAGCAACAAGAAGAACGTCGGTTTCGGGCGCGCCAATAATCAACTGCTGGCGCACTTGAAGGGCAAGTACGCACTGCTGCTGAATACCGATGCCTTCGTGGCGGCCGATTCACTGGCCAAGACCATCGAGTACATGGACAACCACCCCGAGTGCGGCGTGCTGGGCGTGCGCCTGGAGGGCCGCGATGGCGACCTGCAACCCAGTTGCCGCTACTTCCCGACACCCCTGAACGTGTTTGTCGGCCGTACTGGGCTGGGCCGTTTCTTCCCAGGCTTGAAAATGGTCGATGAGATGACCTGGGACCATGGCTCGGTACGTGAATGCGATTGGCTGCCCGGTTGTTTCTACCTGGTGCGTCGCGAAGTGCTGGACCAGGTAGGCCTGTTCGATCCACGCTACTTCCTCTATTACGAGGAGGTTGACCATTGCAAGCGGGTCAAGGAAGCGGGCTGGAAGGTCGTCTTCTATCCCCATACCACGGTGGTGCATATCGGCGGCGAAAGCTCCAAATCGGTCAGCGAACTGGAAGCGGCCAGCCGGCAGATTTCCAGCTACCAGATCGAAAGCGAAATGCTGTACTTCCGCAAGCACCACGGCGTTGCCGGGCTGGCGTTGCACATGCTGCTGGTGTGTGTGGGTGACCTGGTACTGGCACTCAAGGCACTGTTGAAGGGGCGAGGCCGCGCGGCGATCCGGGCGTGCTGGCGGCACTGCCAGACTACCTGGTCGCTGTTGTTCAAGACACGGTTCGCAAGCCAACCCACACGGTAGGTGACGTCATGTTCGAGAATATCCGCGCCGACTTGCGTGCACACGGGGGTGATTGGGGCGCCCAGGGGTTTTGGGTATTGCTGGTGTATCGCTTCGGGCGCTGGCGCTATGGTGTGCGCCCGGCACTGCTGCGCAAACTGTTCTCCATTCTCTACAAGATCCTGTTCAAGTTCGTGCAGATCATCACGGGTGTTGAATTGCCCTGCGAGGTCGTGATCGGCCGCAACTTCGTCATCGACCATTTCGGCGGCATCGTGATCAGCGGTTATGCCCGCTTTGGCGATGACTGCCGAATTCGCAACGGTGTGGTGGTGGGGCTGAAGAATGTCAGCGAGCCGATTGCGCCGGTGTTCGGCAATAACGTCGATATTGGCACAGGGGCCAAGGTGCTGGGCAACATCCGCATCGGCAACAACGTGGTCATCGGCGCCAACGCCGTGGTGCTGGTGGACGTGCCAGACAACGCGTTGGCGGTCGGCGTGCCTGCGACCATCAAGCTGCGCAACCCCACCGAGGCGGCGCAGTGCACGGTCGAGTGAGGCCCATGGTGACAGGTATCGGCGTTGTAGTGATTGGACGCAACGAAGGCCTGCGTCTGGAGCGCTGCCTGCGCTCGTTGGCGCACGGTGCGGACCGGGTGGTGTACGTGGATTCAGGCTCCACCGACGGTTCCGTGCAGATGGCACAGGCCCAAGGGGTCGAAGTACTGGCGCTCGACATGAGCCGGCCGTTTACCGCAGCCCGGGCCCGCAATGAGGGCTTCACCCGCCTGCAACGCCTGTTGCCGTCGATGCACTACGTGCAGTTTGTCGACGGCGATTGCGAGGTGGATGCGGCCTGGCTGGGCGATGCCCAGGCCTTCCTTGATGCACGCCCAGACGTAGCGGTGGTGTGCGGGCGGCGTCGTGAACGGTTCCCGCAACGCTCGGTGTACAACCTGCTGTGTGACCTGGAGTGGGACACGCCCATCGGTGAGGCGAAGGCCTGTGGGGGGGATGCGTTGATGCGCGTCGATGCCTTCACGCAAGTGAGCGGCTTTCGCCCGGACCTGATCGCCGGCGAAGAACCGGAGCTGTGCGTCCGCTTGCGCGCCAAGGGGTGGAAAATCTGGCGCCTGGCCGCTGAGATGACCTTGCACGACGCTGCCATGACGCGTTTCAGCCAGTGGTGGCGACGCAGCTTGCGCGCCGGCCATGCCTATGCCGAGGGTGCCTTTTTGCACGGGCGAGCGCCAGAGCGCCATTGGTTGCGAGAGTCCCGCCGCGCGTGGCTCTGGGGCTTGGGCATCCCCCTGGCGATCGTGTTTGCCAGCGGCCTGCTGGGTGTGTGGGCGCTGCTGCTGTTGCTGATCTACCCGCTGCAAGCGGTGCGCCTGGCGCGTCGTGCTGGCAAGCCGACACGCGAGCGCTGGCTGCAGGCGGTGTTCCTGGTGCTCGGCAAATTCCCTGAAATGCTTGGGCAGGTAAAGTTCCTGATGAACAGGTTCTGTGCCGGCAAAGCCGTGCTGATCGAGTACAAATGAGATTCCTATGATTGCCAGATCGATAGTGAAAAGTGTGCTCACCCTGCAGCCCGGCTACTCGCTGCGGGCCTTGAACAACAAGGTCAAGCTAACGCGGCAGATCACCCGGGAGTGGCCCGCGCTGAAGGCCTTCATGCAGCGCATGTCGACGGCGCTGGGTGATGACCGGTTTGCAAGGCTTGGGGTCGATTGCATCGGTGTCGTGCAATGGCCCTACATCAGCAAGGACTGGGAGGCGCAGGAGCGGCTCGGTGTGGTGGCGTCGCATTTTGAGGTGGTTGCCCGGCAGTTTCCCACGTTGCTGCTGCTCGATCGCGACGAGCGCCTGACCCTGTGCGACCTGTCGGCCTATTCTAAGGGCTGCGCGCTGGTGCTGGACCGGCCGATCTGGTTCAAGCGCGAAGGGGAGCTGGTGCTGAACCTGTTCCAAGGGGATTTGCGCGTGGCATCGCTGGCGTTCAGCCTGTGCCGCCAGCACGGTGAGCTGTGCGTGTTCATCGGCGCCGTGCAGGGCATTCACAAAGGCATCGACAGCGAAACTTCGCTGAACATCTACCGGGACTTGACCAAGGACTTCGAGGGCCTGCGCCCGCGCAGCTTCCTGCTGGAGGCCTTCAAGTGCATCGCCAGAACGTTGGGGGTGGTGCATATCTACGCAGTTGGCGATGCGCACCGGCATCATCGCCATCCTTACTTTGGCGCTGATAAGGCGCACGACCTGGCCGCCCACTACGATGCCATCTGGCTGGAAAACGGCGCCACGCCTTCGGAGCGCGACGACTTCTTCAGCTTGCCGCTGGCCGCTGCCAAGCGCGCCGCAGACGACATCGCCCCCAAGAAGCGTGCGATGTACCGCCGGCGTCATGCCTTGCTGGATGAGGTATTCGCGCGCGTTGAAGCGGCTTTATCAGGCAGCGAGCCCGTCCATGGGCTACAAGGGATGAAGGGGGATGTGCTTGAACGTGCATCGGCAGGGAGCCCACCGCCGGCGATCGACAGCCTGAAGTAACGGGTTGCAGTTGGTAAGGCTCATTACGCAGGCATTGATCTGGATTTATATGCGCATTGCTTACTTCATCAATCAGTACCCGAAAGTCAGCCATAGCTTCATTCGACGCGAAATTCTGGCGTTGGAGCGCCAGGGCATGGAGATCCAGCGCATTGCCTTGCGGGGTTGGGATGCCGAACTGCAGGATGACGAGGACATCGCCGAGCGGGGCAAGACCCGCTGCGTGTTGCAGCACGGCCTGAAGGGGTTGTTGGCGCCCACGCTACAGGTGCTGCGTGCCGAGCCACGACGCTTTTTCGCCACCCTGTGGTTGGCCCTGCGCCTGGGCCAGCGGGCGGATCGCGCCTGGCCCTATCACCTGGTGTACCTGGCCGAGGCCTGTCAGGTACTACTCTGGTTGCAGGCCTTTGGCGCGAAGCATGTTCATGCGCATTTTGGCACCAACTCGACCGAGGTTGTGATGCTGGCCCATGCCCTCGGCGGGCCTGCCTACAGCTTTACCGTGCACGGGCCGGAAGAATTCGACAAACCACAGTTTCTGCATGTGGGCGAAAAAGTCCGGCGCGCCGCGTTTGTGGCGGCGGTCAGTTCGTATGGGCGCAGCCAGTTGTTCCGTTGGGTGGCGCACGAGCACTGGGAGAAGGTGAAGGTCGTGCATTGCGGCCTGGAGCGCGACTTCCACGCGGTTGCCGCCGTTGCCGCACCCTCGGCGCCACGCCTGGTGTGCGTCGGGCGCCTGTGCGAGCAGAAGGGCCAGCTACTGCTGATCGAGGCGGCCCGCCTGCTGGCCATCCAAGCCATTGCATTCGAGCTGGTGCTGGCGGGTGATGGCGAAATGCGCGAGCAGATCGAAGCCCTGGTCGCCCAGCATGGTTTGCAGGCGCAGGTACGCATCACCGGCTGGATCAGCAGCGCTCAGGTGCGGGAAGAAATCCTCGCTGCCCGTGCGTTGGTGCTGCCGAGTTTCGCCGAAGGCCTGCCGGTGGTGATCATGGAGGCCATGGCATTGCGCCGGCCGGTGCTGACCACCTATGTGGCAGGCATCCCGGAGTTGGTGCGCCAGGGCGAAAACGGCTGGTTGTTCCCCGCCGGCACGGTAGAAGAGCTGGCTGCGGCAATGGCCGACTGTCTGTCGCAACCGGCCGACGTGTTGCAGCGCATGGGGGAGGCCGCTTACCAGCGGGTGCTGCAACGCCACGATATCGACACCGAGGCCGCCAAGCTGGCCCGCTACTTCAAGGCATCCGCATGATCAGCATCGTGACGTGGTTATTGAGCCTGGTGGCGTTTTGCATCTTCGTGCCCGCGCTGGTGTTGTTTGCGCAGGTACTGCTGGCGTGCCTGCCGGTGCGATCACGACCTGAGGAGGATGTTAGGCGCCCGCGCGTGGCGGTGCTGGTGCCCGCGCACAACGAGGCCTTGATCATTCGGTCGACCCTGGCAAGTGTCGCCCCGCAATTGCTGGCGCAAGACCGCTTGCTAGTGGTGGCGGACAACTGCACCGACGACACCGCGCAGTTGGCACGCAGCGCGGGCGCTGAGGTGGTGGAGCGCGACAACGACCTGTTGCGCGGCAAGGGGTATGCCCTGGACTTCGGCGTACGGCATCTGGCGCAGCGTCCACCCGAGGTGGTCATTATCGTTGACGCCGATTGCCAGGTGGGCGAGGGCGCCATTGACCTGCTGGCACGCCGTTGCCTCGAAGCTTCACGGCCGGTGCAGGCGCTGTACTTGATGCGCGCGCCCGCCGGCGCGGGCCTGAAGGTGCAAATCGCGGAATTTGCCTGGCGGGTCAAGAACCTCGTTCGCCCGCGTGGTTGGGCACGCCTGGGCTTGCCCTGCCAGCTGATGGGCGCGGGTATGGCCTTCAGTTGGCGCGACTTGGCTGCGGTCGACTTGGCCAATGGGCACCTCGTCGAAGACTTGAAGCTTGGTCTGGACTTTTGCCGAATCGGCAAACCGCCGCTGTTTTGCCCGGATGCGCAGGTCACCAGCCAGTTTCCGCTCAGCCAGGAAGGCTTGAGCAGCCAGCGCACCCGCTGGGAGCATGGCCACTTGGGGGTGATCCTGGCCGAGGTACCCAAGCTGCTGGTGAGCGCGGTCACTCGGCGTAACGCGCCCTTGCTGGCCATGACCCTGGACCTTCTGGTGCCGCCATTGGCGTTGCTGGTCATGGCTCTGGTAGGGGTTGCATGTGTTGCCTGGCTGGCTGCGCTGCTGTTCGGTATCACTGCACCTGCATGGGTCGCCACGGGTGCCCTGGTCATGCTGGGTGTTGCAGTTCTGCTGGCGTGGGGCCGGTTTTCTCGCGAACTGATCCCCTTTTCGGTCTTGCTTTACGCCCCGTTCTACGCCGCGAGGAAGATTCCCCTGTACCTGGGGTTCTTGATCAAGCGGCAGGTAGAGTGGGTGCGCTCGAAACGGGATGACAGCTAATGGGCGAATGGCAAAACAGCTGGAAAACGATTATCGGCAAACTTCAGACCGTGAGTGACCCTGCACACGAGCAGCGCTTGCTCGAGGCCCTGGGCCAACCTGAGGCGCCCACGGTGCTGGGTTTTGTCAACGCCCACGCCATGAACCTGGTCGCAGGCAACGCCGATTACTGCCAATCGCTGGCCTCGGCCGATGTGTTGCTGCGCGATGGTGCGGGCATGGCAATCCTGTATCGCCGCCTGGGCCTGGCCCCAGGGCTGAACATGAATGGCACGGATTTAATCCCCAAGCTGCTGGCGGCCTTCAAAGGGCGACGGGTGGCATTCTGGGGTACTCAGGAGCCATTCTTGAGCCGGGCGGTAGCGTGCAGCGAGGCGCGGTTTGGCGTGTTGCCGGTGTCGGTTCACGACGGATTTGCTGAAATGGCCACCTACCTGGAGCTTGCGCGGGTAACGCAGCCAGAGCTGATCGTGCTGGGCATGGGGATGCCCAAGCAAGAAGCCGTTGCCGCTCGCCTGGCTGCCAGTGGGGGGGCGTGCCTGATCGTGTGTGGCGGGGCGATTCTGGATTTTCTCGGCGGCAAGGTTAGCCGGGCGCCGCAATGGCTACGGCGATTGGGCGGGGAGTGGGTCTACCGCTTGCTGAGAGAGCCCAGGCGCTTGTTCATGCGCTACGTGGTGGGCAACCCGCTGTTCCTGTTACGCACCCTGCGGTGTACCAAGGCGATGACGCTTGGGGCCCGGAACACCCCAAGGCGTATCTGATGATTCTGCCTCCCGAGCCGTCCGAAACGGCCAAAATCCATGGCAGGAGTGATTCCGCCCGCCGGGTGTGCGGGCGACTGCTACAGTGATAGCAAGCGCCCAGGGGGCGGCGAAGACTATTCAGTGTGCAGGATTATATTTTAAAGGCTGGTATTGATTGACTGAATAAGCTGCCAGGCATGTGCTGCGCGCTAATTAATGAGGTCTGAAATGGTTCTCGAACCCAGAAGCAGTCGTTCCTTACTTCAACGAAGAAGCAGCGTAAGTAACGCCATTCAGGCCGGCCTTGATGGGATTGCAGTCACCGGTGTCGCCTGGTACTTGATCTACGATCAGTTTGGTCACATTACCTCGGATTATGTGATCATGCTGCTCTTGTTGATTGGGGCGCTGGCCGTTATTTATGATCATTATGCGATCTATCGGACCAACGTGGGCTTGTCCATCAAGGCGTTCAGGTTATTCAAGGCCTGGTCAGCAACGTTTTGTTTTCTGGTGGTCATGGCGTTTTTGACCAAACAGAGCGAAACCTATTCGCGGTTGTTGGTGGTGCAGTTGTTCGTCATTGGTTATGTGGTGCAGTTGTTTTTGCATTTTGCAGTGCGTGAACTGCAAAAACGGTTTACCGCGCACGCTCGGCTGGACAACGCACTGATTATTGGCGCCGGCGACCTGGCCAACTTCCTGCACCAGAAGATCAGTAACAACCCGTGGTTCGGTGAGCGTGTGCTGGGGTGTGTGCTGATAGACGATGTGGTTGAACAGGGCGCGCCTGATGCAAAGCAACGCCTGCCAGTGCTGGGCCACGTCGCTGACCTTGACGAGATCGTTGCCAAACATGCTATTCGCACGGTGTACCTGGTGACGCCATTAGGCGGCTCGGCGGTCATTAACGAAGTGTATTTGAAGTTGCTCGACAAGTGCATTGCAGTGAACTGGGTGCCGGATATCTTCTCGCTGCGTTTAATCAACCACAGCGTCCGTGAAATTGCCGGTATCCCGGTATTGACGTTGTCAGAAACGCCGTTGACCGGCATGAGCCTGTTCCTTAAAAACCTCGAAGACCGCGTGTTGGCAGCACTGATATTGCTGTGTGCATCGCCGGTGCTGTTGGCAGTGGCGATAGCCATCAAACTAGACAGTCGCGGCCCGGTATTCTTCAGGCAAGAACGCATGGGCTGGACCGGTGAATCGTTCCGGATATGGAAGTTCCGCAGCATGCATGTTCATCAACCGGAAAACGGTGTGGTCAAACAGGCCCAGAAGAACGACCCGCGACTGACCCGCGTTGGGGCTTTTATTCGCAAGACCAGCCTGGATGAACTGCCGCAGTTGTTCAATGTATTGACCGGCGAAATGTCGTTAGTGGGGCCGCGCCCGCATGCACTTCAGCACGACACGCTGTATTCGCAGGATATTGTCGACTACTTCGCGCGACACAACATCAAGCCTGGCATGACCGGCCTGGCACAGGTCAGGGGCTTCCGGGGTGAAACCAAGGACATCGAGCAGATGATTCAACGGGTCGACTCGGACATCGAGTACATCAACAACTGGTCCTTGTGGCTCGATTTCGTCATTTTGGTGCGCACGCTCAATGCTTTTACCGGCAAGCAGGCCTATTAGCCGGGGTCGACGAGCTGCCCCGGGGCAGGCACTCAACCCAACGGGTGCAATTCCCTGAAGCCACGGGCCTCTTCCACCAGCCAGTCATGCACCGCGCGGGCACCCGGCTGGGTCAGCCCGCCCGGCGGGTAATGCACCACGTAACGCTTGTGGTTGGCGATAGCCACGCCGAACGGCACGATCAGCGCCCCCCGTTCCAGTTCATCGTTGAGCAAGGTACGCCGCGCGATTGCCACGCCAACCCCGGCAATCGCCGCTTCAATGGTCAAGTGGTTGCGGTTGAAGGTATGGCCCCTGCGCACGTCCAAGCCACCTGCGCCGATGCCTTCCAGGTAGAACTCCCATTCAGCGTATTCCGAGGCGCCCCGCCAGGCGGTGATGTCGTGCAGCAGCGGGTAATGCGCCAGGTCAGCGGGCCCGTGCAGCGGCGGGCGACCGCGCAGCAGGGTGGGGGAGCACACGGGAAAGATCTGCTCGTCCAGCAATGGCGTCGACAACATGCCAGGGTAACTGCCGTCGTTCAGGTCGATGGCCAGGTCGAAGTCGCCCGGGTGCAAGGCTTGCGCACTGTCTTCGGCCACCAGCCGCAACTCGATGTCCGGATACCGCTGCTGAAAGCGCGGCAGGCGCGGCGTCAACCATTTGGCCAGGAAGGAGGGGATCGAGCGCAGGCGCAGGGTGCCGCGGATCTCGCCGGCGTCCAGGCGCAGCAGCTCGGCCTCAATGCTGCCATAGGCCTCTGAAACCGTTTGCGCCAGGCGTTGGCCTTCGGCGCTCAGCTCTACCCCACGGGCACGGCGCAGGAACAGTCGATAGCCCAGCCGTTCTTCCAACTGGCGCATTTGCTGGCTGACGGCGCCAGGGGTGATGTGCAGTTCTTCGGCGCAGCGGGTAAATGACAAATGCCGGGCTGCACAGGAGAACACATGCAGCCAGACGAACATCTGGCCATTGAGTTGTCGTCGCATCGTTTAGTACCACTAAAGCCTTGCTTAGGAAGTTTCGTTGGTCATCTTCGCGGGAGCAGGTCAGTATCGCTCAAGTTCGCAGTAGTGTTCAATTTCTCCAGAGAACCGCGCCTTGGCGATTCTGCCCAACGTGGTCAGGCATTAGTATGGCTATCAGTGTTTTCGACCTCTTCAAAATCGGCATCGGCCCTTCCAGCTCTCACACCGTAGGCCCGATGCGCGCAGCGGCAACCTTTGCCCAGGCCCTGCGTGAGCGGGGCTTGCTGGCCCAGGTCAGCCGTGTCGAGGTGCGTCTGTATGGCTCCCTTTCGGCCACGGGGGTCGGACACGCCACCGACCGTGCCTGCCTGCTTGGCCTGATGGGGCAGTGGCCCGACCGGATCGACCCGGCCACGATCGAGCCACGTATCGGTCAGGTGATGCAGGAGCAATGCCTGATGCTCGATGGCAGCCATCCCCTGGCGTTCAACTACACCCGCGACATGCTGCTGCTTGAGCAAAGCCTGCCGTACCACCCGAACGCCATGAGCCTGGAAGCACTGGACGAGCAGGGCAGCCTGTTCAGCCAAACCTACTATTCGGTGGGCGGTGGTTTCATCGTCGAGCAGCAAGAAATCGATGCCCCCCAAGGCGAGGCGAATGCGGTCGAACAGCCGTATCCGTTTGCCAGTGCGGCTGAGTTGTTGGCGCTGTGCAAGGCGCACGGAATGGGCGTGGCGCAGCTGATGATGGCCAACGAATGCGTCTGGCGCACGGAAGCCGAGGTGCGCGAAGGCTTAATGCGCATCTGGGCAGCGATGCGTGAATGCGTCGACAATGGCCTGCGCAATGAGGGCATCCTGCCGGGCGGGCTCAAGGTCAAGCGCCGGGCTGCGCGTTTGCACCGCAGCCTGCAGGAGTTGGGCAAGCCGAACGTGATTGGCTCCACCCTGAGCGCCATGGAATGGGTCAACCTGTTTGCCCTGGCGGTCAACGAAGAAAACGCTGCCGGCGGGCGCATGGTCACGGCGCCCACCAACGGTGCGGCAGGGATCATCCCGGCCGTGTTGCACTACTACATGAAGTTCAACCCGGATGCCTGCGACGACGATGTGGTGAGGTTCCTGCTGGCGGCAGCCGCAGTCGGCATCCTGTGCAAGACCAACGCGTCGATCTCCGGTGCCGAAGTGGGTTGCCAAGGCGAAGTAGGCTCGGCCTGCTCGATGGCAGCCGCAGGCCTGGCCGAAGTGCTCGGTGCCACGCCGCCGCAACTGGAAAATGCCGCGGAAATCGCCCTGGAGCACAACCTGGGGCTGACCTGCGACCCGGTGGGTGGCCTGGTGCAGGTGCCGTGCATCGAGCGTAATGCGATTGCCGCGGTCAAGGCGATCAACGCCGTGCAAATGGCCCTGCGCGGTGATGGCGAGCATTTCATCTCGCTCGATCAGGTTATCCGCACCCTGCGCGACACCGGTGCGGACATGCATTCCAACTACAAAGAAACCTCGCGCGGCGGCCTGGCCGTCGCCTTTGTCGAGTGCTGATTCGCAGCCCAAGGTTTATTCAGGGGCATTGACACGCTACCCGGTAGGAGCAGCCTTGTGCTGCGAAGAGGCCAGTGAACACATCATCAATCTTCGCTGCTGTCACTGGCCTCTTCGCAGCACAAGGCTGCTCCTGCACGGTCAACGGCTCTTCTGTTTCAGCGTCAGGAAGCTCGCACGCATGTCCTTGGCCCAGCCGTCGAGCACTGGTTTGACGTCATTGAGGGTGAGTTTCTGGGTGTCGTTCTCCAGCTCCTTGCCCGCGCCCTTGCGCACCACCTGAGCGAGCACTTTCTGACTGGCACCGTCCAGGAAGGCCGCCTCTACGCCAACATCTACTTCCTGGTCACGGCCGCCCATGGCGGTATTGACACCCGCCGAGATCAGCGCAATAGGGATGACCTCATAAGGCTTTAGGCCTTCGTTGCTGGTAGACACGGCGGTGATCGCCGGGCGTACCACGATGGTGCCTGGGCCGGGGGCTTTGGCCAGGGTCAGCACGCTGCCCAATTCACGTCGCATGGCTTCGTTGAAGTAACGGGTAATCTCCTGCAGCGTCTGCGCCGAAATGACCGCTGTCGGTTGCGGCTTGGGGTAGAACTGGCTGGGCTCGATGAACACCTGGCTGTATTGATTGACGTTGACCTTGGGGTCGATCCAGCGCATCACCGGCGCGCCGGATGGGCTTTCAGCGGGCTGCAAGCGGCTGTAGTCCTTCAGGAAACCGGAGTAGTCACTGGGGTCCACGCGGTTGCTGGAGCAGGCGGTTACGGCAAGCAAGGCTGCGCACAACAAGGTGATGCGGGGCAATGATTTCATGATCGTGATGCATCCATGAGAGGTCGGCCAGAACAACGCTAGCAGGTGCAGGGCAGTTGGCCAGTGACCAGGGCAATCTTGGGAGCTGGCGCAGTGGTGTAATGGGGCGAAGGCGCCTTCTATTGGCGTAAATGCCGGAAGCCCGATGTGTAACAGAGAAGATTCCTACGTCACAGTAGGATCACGATGGCTTTTCATCTGCGCTCGGTATTGGAAAACCATGCCCGTAACGGGTATGGTTGGAGCGAGTCATGGAGATTTTCAAGCGCAAGGATTTCGCGCGTTGGCAAGTCGGGCAAAGGCTTACTGACAGTATGTTGTGCAAGGCGGTAGAAGAAATGCGCAGAGGGTTGGTTGATGCCAGCTTGGGTGGCGAGTTGTTCAAGCAGCGCATTGCGGGCCACGGCGCAGGTAAACGAGGCGGTTTTCGGACTGTGCTCTCTGCTCGGATAGGCAGCCGTTATGTTTTTCTGCATGGGTTTGCCAAAGGCTGCAAGGCGAATATCACGCTGGAAGAGCAAAGGGCGCTCCGCTTTGCGGGCAGGGTTTTTCTCGAGTTGTCATCTATGGCGCTCTGCCGGGCGTTACAGTCAGGTGTATTAATGGAGGTCTGTTGTGAGCAGCAAACTGATTGAGTCGTTGCGTGATGACCTTGCCCTCTTGCATGAAGCAGGTGCCATCGGCAAGGTCACCCTACGCGATTTCGAAGCAATCTGCCCTGCGCCGGTGCGGGATTTCAGCCCGCTGGACATACGGCATTTGCGTGAGGCGCTGAATTTCAGCCAGCCAGTGTTTGCCATGCACCTGCACACGAGTGCTTCAACCGTTCGAAAATGGGAGCAAGGCGAGACACGTCCAGCAGGGCCGGCGCTTAAACTCCTTAACGTAATACAATTCAAAGGCTTACAAGCTATTCTTTAAGTATTTTATTCGTAGTGGGTTCTAGCGTTAATCACTAGCATTCATTAAGTTAACTATTACTCTTCATGTATTGTCTTATTGTCGCTGCCCTCATCGTACCAGCGTCCACGACGAGGGCACACAGGCAGCACTTACCCCAGCACCTCGCGTAACCGGTACCACAACATCCCCAACGCCAGCAGCGGTGAGCGCAATGCCTTGCCGCCCGGGAAGGTCAGGTGCGGCACCGCACTGAACACATCCAGCCCTTGGCTGTGGCCCACGGCAATGCCCTCGGCCAGCAGCTTGGCTGTCCAGTGGGTCACGTTCAGCCCGTGCCCTGAATAGCCTTGGGCGTAGTAAACGTTAGGGTGCTGGTGCAGCCGCCCGACCTGCGGGAAGCGGTTGGCCGTGATGCCGATCATGCCGCCCCATTGGTAGTCGATGCGTACTTCGGCCAACTGCGGGAACACCTTGAGCACTTTCGGCCGCATGTACGCGGCGATGTCCTTGGGGTCGCGCCCGGAATAGTGGCAGGCACCGCCGAACAGCAAACGCCGGTCGGCAGTGAGGCGGTAGTAGTCCAGGCCTACCTTCTGGTCGCAAAGCGCCATGTTTTGGGGGATCAGGCTATTGGCGAGCGCCTCGGGCAGTGGCTGGGTGGCCACCACGTAACTGCCGGCCGGCAGCACCTTGCCGCTCAGGCGCGGCTCCAGTTCATCGAGGTGCGCGTTGCAGCCAAGCACCAGGCTCTGTGCCCGGACCTTGCCGTGGGCGGTATGCAGGGTCACGCTGGGGCCATGCTCGATGCGCAGCACCGGGCTCTGCTCGAAAATGCGCACGCCAAGGGCTGCGGCCGCACGTGCTTCGCCCTGTACCAGGTCCAGTGGGTGCAGATGGCCCGAGCCCATGTCGACCAGGCCACCGGCGTACTGGTCGCTGGCGACGATCTGGTGCATGTGCTCGGGGCTGACCAGGCGGGTTTCGTGGCGATAACCCAGCGCGGCCAGGTCCTCCTGTTCCGCCTTGAAGGCGGCAAACTGGGCGGGTGTGTTGGCCAGTTCGCAGAAGCCCCACTGCAGGTCGCAGGCAATGCCGTATTGCTCGATGCGCCTGGCCACCAACGCCACCGAATCGATGCCGGCCTGTTGCAGGTAGCGCACGCCGTCCTGGCCGACATAGCGGGCAAAACCACTGACGTCATGGCCGATACCGCGGATCAGTTGGCCGCCATTGCGCCCACTGGCACCCCAGCCGATGCGCCTGGCTTCCAGCACGATCACCGAAAGGCCGCGCTCGGCAAGCTCCAGTGCGGTATTGACCCCGGTCAGGCCACCGCCGACCACGCACACATCGGCGCTCAGTTCGCCGTCCAGGCTGGGGTAGGGCGCCGCGTCGCGAGCCGTGGCAGCGTAGTACGAAGCAGTGTGCAGGGTATCGAAAGGCATGGTGCGTTCTCGGCTCAACGGTTGGACTTGATCTTGCTCCAGGAGCGGGTCATCACGCGCATGATCTTGGGGCTTGGCGTGCTGGAGATGTACAGCTTGTCCAGCACTTGCTGGGGTGGATAGACCTCGGGGTTGTTCACCAGGGACGCATCCATGTAGGCCTGGGCGTCGGGGTTGGCGTTGGCATAGCCGACCGTGGCACTGACTTTAGCGATTACTTGAGGCTCAAGCAGGTAGTTGATGAACGCCAGTGCCTGGTCCGGGTTGCTGGCGTCCTTGGGGATGGCCAGCAGGTCGAACCACAGGTTGCTGCCTTCCTTGGGAATGCTGTAGGCAACCTTGACGCCGTTCTTGGCTTCCACTGCGCGGTTGGCGGCCTGGAACACATCGCCGGAGTAGCCGAAGGCCACGCAGACATCGCCGTTGGCCAGGTCCGAGACATATTTGGAAGAATGGAAGTAGGTGATGTAGGGCCGCAGTTCGAGCAGGCGGGCTTCAGCCTTGGCATAGTCTTCGGGCTTTTCGCTGCGTGGGTCCATGCCCAGGTAGTTGAGAATGGCCGGGAACAGCTCGTCGGGCGAATCCATGAAGGCCACGCCACACTGCTTGAGTTTTTTCAGGTTCTCGGGCTCGAACAGCACCGCCCAGGAGTCGATGTGGTCCACGCCCAGCGCGGCCTTGACCTTGTCGACGTTGTAGCCGATGCCATTGGTGCCCCACAGGTAGGGCACGGCGTACTGGTTGCCGGGGTCGTTCTGCTCAAGCTGTTTGAGCAGTTTGGGGTCCAGGTGCTTCCAGTTGGGTAGCTTGCTGCGGTCCAGCGGCAAAAATGCACCGGCCTGGGCCTGGCGGGCGAGGAAGTGGTTCGAGGGCACGACCACATCGTAGCCAGTGCGGCCGGCCAGCAGCTTGCCCTCCAGGGTTTCGTTGGAATCGAACACGTCATAGACCACCTTGATCCCACTGCTGGCCTGGAAGTCGGCCAGTGTCGTGTCACCGATGTAGTCGGTCCAGTTGTAGACGCTGACGGTCGGAGCGGCCTGGGCAGCTGCGCCGAACAGAAAGGTGAATGCAGCGGGAACCAGGGATTGCAGATGACGCATGTCGACACCTCGTTGGTCTTGTTCTTGGGTTCGGTGTATCGGGGGCTGCGTTGCAGCCCTTTCGCGACGCAAGGCCGCCCCCACAGGAGAGCGCGGTCTTGCGTCCTCGCTCGGGCAGTGCCCTTGGGTTTAAACGCTGAGCATCAGGAATTCACGTTCCCAGGAACTGATCACCCGTTTGTAGTTCTCGTGCTCGGCACGCTTGACCGCTACATAGCCTTGGACGAACTGCTTGCCCAGGTACTGCTGCACGGTTTCGCAGTCTTCCATGTGCTGCAGGGCATCTTCGATGGTGATGGGCAGGCGCAGGTTGCGTCGCTCATAAGCCCGGCCCTGCACCGGCGCACTCGGGTTGATCTTCTCGACCATGCCCAGGTAGCCACACAGCAGGCTGGCAGCAATGGCCAGGTAAGGGTTGGCATCGGCGCCCGGCAGGCGGTTTTCCACGCGCATTGCATCGGGGCTGGAGGTTGGCACACGCAGGCCGGCGGTGCGGTTTTCTTCACCCCACTCGACGTTGACCGGTGCCGACGTGTCCGGCAAGAAGCGGCGGAACGAGTTGACGTTAGGTGCGAACATCGGCAGCAGCTTGGGGATGTACTTCTGCAGCCCGCCGATGTGGTGCAGGAACAGCTCGCTCATGCTGCCGTCTTCATTGGCGAACACCGGCTTGCCGGTCGCGATGTCGACCACGCTCTGGTGCAGGTGCATGGCACTGCCGGGTTCGTCAGTGATCGGCTTGGCCATGAAGGTGGCCGCCACGTTGTGCTTGAGCGCGGCTTCACGCATGGTGCGCTTGAACACGGTGATCTGGTCGGCCAGGTCCAGGGCGTCGCCGTGGCGGAAGTTGATCTCCATTTGCGCCGGGCCGTCTTCATGGATCAGGGTGTCCAGGTCAAGGCCCTGCAGTTCGCACCAGTCATAGACGTCTTCGAACAGCGGGTCGAATTCGTTGGCGGCATCGATCGAGAACGACTGGCGACCGCTTTCTGCGCGGCCCGAGCGCCCCAGGGGTACCTGCAGCGGCAGGTCTGGGTCTTCGCAACGCTTGGTCAGGTAGAACTCCATCTCCGGTGCAACGATCGGCTGCCAGCCTTTGTCGGCGTACAGCTTCAGCACCTTCTTCAACACGTTGCGCGGCGACAGCTCGATCGGGTTGCCTTGTTTGTCGAAAGTGTCGTGAATCACGATCGCGGTCGGCTCGATTGCCCAGGGGATCTGGTACACCGCAGTCGGGTCAGGGCGGCAGACCATGTCGATGTCGGCGGCATCGAGCAGGCTGTAGTAGATGTCGTCGTCAACGTAGTCGCCGGTGACCGTCTGCAACAGCACGCTCTCGGGCAGACGCATGCCACGTTCGTGCAGGAATTTGGCGGTCGGTGCGATCTTGCCGCGGGCGATGCCGGTCAGGTCGCTGATCACGCATTCGACTTCGGTGATCCGGTGTTCTTTCAGCCACGTGGACAGCTGATCGAAGGGGGCGTTCATACAGACCTCTTGGTTGGGTTTTTGTGTGCGCGGCGGGAGCGGGTGGCTTCCCAGGTGACGCGCTGGAGACTATCTTGGTCGCAGCCCCCTGGGGCGATCTATCCACTTTCTCCGATAATCAATGCACCAAAAGAGTGCATACAGGACAATGCGTGACAACGCTCAACGCCTTGCAGGTTCAGGCTTTCCACACCACCGACGTCACCGAGCAGGTGCGTGCCACCCCTGGCTGGCAACAGCAATACCGGCAAATGTCGCCCGGGCATTTCAGCGGCGAACTGCGTTGCCTGGGGCTCGATGGCGTGGAGGTTTATGAAGAACGGCTCAATACCCGTGTCGAGCAGTTCTTTCGCCCCCCCAGTGGATCGCTGGCGTTCTGTTTCGACCGCAGCGAAAACAGCCTGTACCTGCTCAACGAGCAGAGCCGCAATATCTGGATCACCCCGGAGAACTACGAAGAAGTGGCCGTGGTGTTCGACCAGGCGTTTCTGGCCCGTCATGGCCTGGATACGCAGCGCCTGGAAGGCTTGTTCATGGTGCCATTGGGCAGCGGCCAGAACGCCTTGTTCGGCAGTTGGCTGAGCGCCACCCTGACCCGTTTGGGCAACGCCGATTGCCCACTGCAGGGGCAGGCGCTGGCGGAACAGTTGCTGGAAGACTGCCTGTTCATCCTCGACAGTGCCTGCCAGCGGCTGGACAGCGGTGCGCTGGGCAGGCGCAGTGAAGAGCGCTTGATCATGCGGCGGGTCAGTGAATGGGCGGCGGACTGCCCCGAAGAAACCCTCAACCTGGTGGCACTGGCTGATGTGGCCGGAGTATCGCTACGCCAGTTGCAGCAGGCATTCAAGGCCTTTACCGGTATGCCGCCGGGGACCTGGCTGCGGTTACGCCGGCTAAACGGCGCGCGACGGGACTTGTTGCGCGGTGGCGAAGTAACGGTAGCGGAAGTCGCCATGCGCTGGTCGTTCTGGCACCTAGGGCGGTTTTCCGAGAGTTACCGGCAGCTGTTCAAGGAGTTGCCGAGCGAGACCCTGAAACGGCGCAGGGGCTGAGGGCCGGCAGCCGGTGCATTGAACCCAGCACCCCCCACGGAAAGTTGCTATCGTGCCGACCTGTTTCCACCCGAGGTCCCGATGTTCTACCTGCCATTGCTCAGCGACCAAGCCGACCGCCTTGCCAGCGAACCCACCGCCAGCGATTTTTTCCCGACTGCCAGTTTGCTGGAGGCCGCGGCGGTGCTGTTCGTGCAAAACCTGCCACGCCAGCCCGCCACTGCAACGGCCGACGCTCAGGAGCGGCGCTTTGCCGAAATCGTGCGCATCGCGAACGAGGTCGAAACGGCCGCGCCGGGGCGCTTTCAAGGCCAGGTGGCGCAGCATTTCGACTGCGAGGCATTCGCCATGGGCCTTGGCATGCTGGGTGAGAATGGCATCGGTTTGCTGTCCGCCGAGGTCCAATACGACGTCGAGGACCTGCAGGATGACCAAAGCCAGTGGAGTTTCCAATTTGCCGATACCTACCGCCAACAGGTCACGCCGCTGCATCCGGTCTATTTGCCATCGCTGGCCAGCGACCTGCTGCTGAGCGATCAACAAAACCGCCTGCTGCGCGAGTTTCTGTCAGGTGTTGACGAGTCGGTGGCGGTGCAAGGCTTTGCCGGCACCGGCAAGACGTTCCTGATTCACCAGTTCGCCCGTTTGCTCGACCCCCAGCGCACGCTGCTGCTGGCCTTGACCGAGGGCCAGCTGCGCGCATTGCAGGCACGCGTCAAGGACGCCCAAGCTTACACCGCACTGACCTTCGGCCAACTGGCAGACGAGCTTCTCAACCGAGACCTCACCAGCAACGGTTGGCGCTTGCGTGACCCGTACCGCACCAAATTGTCCTGGCGCCCGCAGGAGGCGCAGGTGGTGAAGTGGCTGAATATCCCCGATATCGGCCCGCTCGCCGCCCGCGACGTGGTTGCCTTGTGCATCAAGGCCGTGCGCAGTTTCTGCCGCAGCGGCGATGCAGAGGTCCAGCTTCACCATTTGCCCTGGGCCGGGCCGGGCACCTCGCCACTGGATCAGGAAGTGCTGCTGGAAAAGGCCCGGCTGTACTGGCAGGAGCTGATTCGCCCCTCAGCGCGGGAGATTCAACTGCCGGTGCGTGATTACCACCGGGTCAAACTGCTGTCGCTGACCGCTGACATGATCGACAGTCGGTACACCCACGTCATCGTCGACGAGGCCCACGAGCTGTCGGCACCGATGCTCGCCGTGCTGGACCGCAGCCCGCAGTCGATCATCACCCTGGGCGACGAGCTGCAGAACCTCAATGGCTTGAGCCCGCACCACGGTGGCTTCATCCGCCAGCGTTACATCGACCATTCGCTGCGCGCCGGGCCTGCCATGGATAACGTCCTCAACCCGCTGATCCAGGCGCATCCGGCCAAGATCCAGGCGGCATTCAGCGGCAGTGCCGAGCACTACACCCGGGTCAGTTTCTTCGACACGGTCACGGTGCCAGAGCAGCCCACGGCACTGATTGTCGATGACGAGTGGGGCCTGTTTGGCTGGTTCCAGCGCCTTACGCACCAAGGGGTGCCGTTCGTGTTGTTGAAGAGTGCGCGCAAGGATTTCGAGCTGTTCGTCGAAGATTGCATCGAGCTGTACCGCTACGGCACCCGGCCGCGTCACCCCATGCTGTTCCGCTACGCCAGTTGGCAGGCGCTGGAGCAGGACAAGGGCGATGACAAAGCCTTCGTAGCGGTCGCCAACATGCTGCGCAAGGGCTATACACCAGAGCATTTCGCCAAGGCCAAGAGCCGTTATCGTTGGGACAAGGCGCCCAAGCTGTTCCTGGGGCGGGTGCGGGACGTGAAGAACATGGAATTCGCCCGGGTGATGGTGTCACCGGAGCTGATGGTCGCGCCCGTGGCGGCGGGCAATCGCAACGAACGGGCGCGGATGCTGGCGGGCCTGTATACCGCCTGTTCGCGGGCACGGCATGAACTGATCGTGCCGGGGGGGATGCTGGACTGGGTGAAGGACCAGGTCAGGGACTGAGGAAATCGGGGCCGTCAGGCGGCCCCGATTCCCTCCGTCAATTACGGTCCAGCCACACCGTTTGCGCGTTGGTGAATTCCCGCACACCAAAGTGCGACAATTCGCGGCCAAAACCACTCTTCTTCACACCGCCAAAGGCGACGCGGGGGTCGGATGCGCAGTAGCCGTTGATGAACACGCCACCGGTATCCAGTGCTGCGGTCATGCGTTCAGCCAGCGCATAGTCGGCGGTGTAAATGGTCGACGCCAGGCCGAATTCGCTGTCGTTGGCCAATGCCACGGCATGGTCGGCATCCCGCGCAGTGATAATCGCCGCCACTGGCCCGAACAGTTCCTGCTTGAACGCGGTCATTTCCGGGGTGACGTTGGCAAACACGGTCGGTGCGTAGAAGTTGCCCACGCCTTCGATCTTGTTGCCGCCCAGCAGCAAAGTAGCGCCTTCGGCGAGTGTCGCCTGAACCTGCCCATCGAGTTCATCGCGCAGGTCATAGCGGGCCATCGGGCCGATGTAGGTGTCGTCTTCCAGCGGGTTGCCAACCTTCAGCTGGCGCGTTGCTTCAACAAATTTTTGGGTGAATGCTTCAACGATGCTTTCTTCGATGATCAGGCGTTTGGCCGCCGCGCAAACCTGGCCGGTGTTCTGGTAGCGACCGATGACGGCCGCCTTGACTGCGGCATCCAGGTCGGCATCGGCCAGTACGATGAACGGGTCCGAACCGCCCAGCTCCAGCACGCACTTCTTCAGCGCGGCACCGGCTTGCGCACCGATCGCCATGCCAGCGCGCACGCTGCCGGTCAGGGTCACGGCGGCAATGCGAGGGTCGTTGATGGCGCGGGTGACACCGTCCGGCGTGACGTTCAGCACTTCAAAGACGCCTTCCGGCAGGCCGGCATCCTTGAACAGTTCGCCCAGCAAGTAGGCGCTGCCCATGACGTTCGGGGCGTGCTTGAGCACGTAGGTATTACCCGCCAGAATCGCCGGGACAGCACCGCGCAGCACTTGCCAGATCGGGAAGTTCCACGGCATCACGGCCAGGATCGGGCCCAGCGGGCGGTACTCGATGCGCGCTTTTTCGACCTGGGTTGGTTCCGCTGCCAGCATGGCAGGGCCGTGCTCGGCGTACCAACGGCACAACCCGACACACTTGCTCACTTCGCCCCGGGCCTGGGTGATCGGCTTGCCGATTTCACGGCTGATCATTTGCGCGAACGCTTCGGCCTTGGTTTCCAGCGTGTTGGCCAGGGCGAGCAACCACTCACTGCGCTGACCCAGCGACACCTGGCGCCATTGGCCATAGCCCACCTTGGCGCGTTGCAGCGCCGCTTCCAGTGCGGCGTCGGTATCGAACGGGTAGGCGCCAATCTGCTCGCCGCTGTGCGGGTCGAGGGAGATGGCGTGGGTCAGGCTGCTGATCGCGCTCATGGTGGAAACTCTCGCTGTTGTTGATCCGTGACGCCAGACTAGTGGTGTAGGGATTTAATGAAAACTGAATAATAATGAGCGAAACATTCACGTTTGGAGAATGACTGTGGACCTGGTGCAACTGGAAATCTTCAAGGCAGTGGCCGAGCAAGGCAGCATCAGTGCCGCCGCGCAGCATATCCATCGGGTGCCCTCGAACCTGACCACACGTATCAAACAGCTGGAGGAAGACTTGGGCGTCGAACTGTTCATCCGCGAGAAAAGCCGCCTGCGCCTGTCGCCAGCGGGCTGGAACTTTCTCGAATACACCCGGCGCATTCTCGACCTGGTGCACGAGGCGCGGCTAACGGTGGCCGGCGAAGACCCGCAGGGCACCTTTGCCTTGGGTTCGCTGGAAAGCACCGCAGCCGTGCGGATCCCGGCCTTGCTGGCTGCCTATAACCAGCGCTACCCCAAAGTCGACCTGGACCTCTCGACCGGGCCGTCGGGGACGATGCTCGAAGGGGTGCTGTCTGGGCGATTGGTCGCGGCGTTCGTGGATGGGCCGGTGTTGCACCCGACGCTGGAAGGCATGCCAGTGTTCGAGGAAGAGATGATGGTCATCTCGCCCCTCAACCATGCGCCCGTAACCCGCGCCCAAGATGTCAACGGCGAGAATATCTACGCATTTCGGGCCAACTGCTCGTACCGCCACCACTTCGAGAACTGGTTTGTGCAGGATCAGGCCGTGCCGGGCAAGATCCACGAGATGGAGTCGTATCACGGCATGCTGGCATGCGTGAGTGCTGGTGCCGGGTTGGCCATGATGCCGCGCAGCATGCTCGACAACATGCCGGGCTGCAGCACGGTGAGCGCCTGGCCGATGTCGGAGGATTTCCGGTATTTGAAGACCTGGCTGGTGTGGCGGCGGGGGGCGGTTTCGCGCAGTTTGAGTATGTTTGTGAAGTTGTTGGAAGAGCGGCAGGGGAGTTTAGGTATGGCTGTAGATACCGTATAGAGCAACCTTCGAGAGCAGGGGCGTAGCTACCGGCGCTTGCCACGACCCGAAGGCTCTCTCTTCTTGGTTTATCAACTCAGCGATGGACGCTGCTGTGTGATGCGCTGGCAATCAAGCTGGCGCCGCACGCGGTTTTCATGCCGTCAAGGGCGACGGGTACTCCGTTGACGCGGTACGTGTCACTGCCTTCGATGATTGGAAACTCGCCTTTGCACAGAGGGCAGAAAACCATGCTGCCTTCGCCGGCCATTGGTTTGCCGTTGAGGTTAGTATCGTCTATGGAGCCGATCACCATACCACCATGGTCGGTTGGATCCCCAGTCCTTACAATGCTCTTCATGTGAATTTCTCTTGTGTGTTTCAGGTAGGTTAGGTCACTCAAATGACCCTTAATGCGGCGAATGCTACTGTGAGGGGGTTTTAAGTGCGTACAGATTTGTGTAAAAATCCCAATGAATAATTTTTGAGTTATTTTCATTTGCGTATAGAGTGTTTACGTAATCTAGTTCTTGTGCGTATGGTTGCCATTCTTTCAGAGTGGTTGTAATTGCTGGGAAGGCATCATCTATGTTGATGATCATTATGGTTTCTGATTCCTTTAGGTCTATGAGTGATGCTGCGGCGAGTATCTCCATGATTAATTTGTCTCTTTGGATAGAGTGTGCTTCATATTTGTCGGGGATTTTATCCCAATGAATGTTGGATGCGCCTGTTGGTAGTAGCATCCTGGTTTTCATAGAGGTGGGTGTCGATGTAAGCTTGGCATTCTGGTGTGAAGCTCATCGGTTAAATCTCCTTATTATTTTTCCAACTGTTTTTTGTGTTGCCTCAAAGCAAATTGTTATTTCGTTTTTCCTGTTGAAAGCATTTATATGAGCCTTGTGTCTGTTGTCATATCCCACACGAAATCCCCGGTGTTCATCTTAATTGTCATGAAGGTAGGGGTTCCTGATTTGGTAGTAGTCGCCTGATAGTGCACTCGTATAGTTTTTTACTTCCATAAGAAGAGTAGTCAATTGAGATTTGAATTGAGAGGTCGCTAGTAAAAAATCTTAATTCGTCACTGACGCTTTTGTCAAAGTCAAATTGAGGATTTATAATGGTTTTTTTGGGTAGTTTTATGGCTCCATAATATTTCCAGTCTTCGTCGATGAATGCGTAGAATTCTTTTTGATATAATTCGGGCGAGAAGCGGTTCAAACACTCGGAAAAGGAGTGGAGTTCCTCGTTTAGGCAGGTTTTTAGTTTTAATTTTTTTATTTTATTTAGTACATCATCTGTCTCAGTTAGCTTTAGTTTTGCTATTTTCTGATGGTTGTTAGTAAATATTTCTCGGATTTTTTTCTCGTGGCTATTCTGTATTTTTTTTCCTTGTGCTTTTCTATAGAGCAACTCTTTATCATATGGATTGATAGTCAATTGCAGCACTCCTTAGTGTAAAAGACTTTTCCTTTTCCATTTCGAATTTGTGGCCGATTATGTCTGCTCATTCTGGGGTTTCCATCGTCATCTAGTTTAACCTTTCCCGCTTCCCAGTGTGGTTTTTCGATATGGCTGCTATCTAACGTTTGCTGCTGCACAGATGCAAGGCCTTTCGCTCCTCCTGGTTGCGCCATCTCATAACGGTATTCAAATCCGGATTGGTTCCTGGATTGACTAATGGGTTGCTGACTTGTAGGGATTTTTGCCTGCCTCATAGCTTCACGCCTAGCTCCCCTCGAAGTGGCAAACGGATTGACTTCACTTCCTAGTGCTTCTGGAAGTTACCGCCGCTGGGCAAGAATTCGCGAAACTGCGGCTGATTCAGGCCAGCGATCACGATGGTGAACTTGCTGTTGCGTGATTCGGTGCTGTCGCCGACCAAGAAGTTGTTATCGAGTTGGCAATTGCGGGTGCCTAGGCCATTGCGCTGGGGCAAGGGAATCGGCACCGTACGTTTTTCGTATTCACGGATAACCACCTGCTGCAGGTCGAAGCAGTGCGCGATCATGCCGGCCACCATGCTCGGTGATCGGCTGCGGCTGGCGATCATCCCCACATAACTGAGCAACCGGCTCCACGGTAGCGGTGTGGCGCCTCGCAACGCTGAGTCATCCAGCCCGATGAGGGCAAAGATGTAGCGAGAGAAGCCATCTTTTGCGCCCGGTTGAAAGCGCCGGTAGTAGCGGTACTTGCGCCATCCCTGATGCAACAGGGTGTGCAGGCGATGGTTGAAGAAGTTGAAGTACGCCGGACGCAGCCCGATGCCATGAGCGTGTTCGTAGGCAATGTCGTCGAGATAGTAGGTGGGCAGCGGCGAATCTGTGCCATGCAGCCCCAGGAAGCTGGCCTGAATCCGATAGCGATCGTCCTCCAGGCGGTCAGCGCGCAGTACGTCGGCAACCGGGAACGATAAACTGGGAGAAACCTCCAGCCGCAAGCGGCGCCGAGCCTCCCGGGACAGGGGGCGTTGTTCGAGATCGTCCCCGTGCAGCTGGTGCATCAGTTCCAGTAATTGGAAGTAGGTGTACTGGTGCGCGCTACGTAGAACAATATCGGCTCGTTGACGACGTGTTTCTTTATCGAGGTTGTCCATAGCGTATTGCATATCCCACTGTGTTTGATTATGCCTGTCGTGGCGCTATTTGATCTGTGTTGATGTAAGTCATGTTGTTGGATGATGGGTTATGTTCGATCGGTGGATCTTTAAAAGTTTGTAGGAAAATTCGCTATCGCGTTCGTCGAAATTAAACAGCTCGAACACTGGAGTGCATTCTTCCGGAAATTCACGATGTACTGGGTGATGGTTTCCTGTCGAGTATTTGGGTGTAAGAAAATGTGTGTTCGCTAGTCGTTTGCCGATCCAGCTTTTTTGAATAAAGAGTGCAATATGCCCATGAAATATAAATGCGCACGTTGAAGCGCCGACTTGCTGCCCGTGCCCGGACGACCCTCTGTCAGTAAGAAAACGAGTGTCGTTAGAGAGCGTAATAATAGGTAAACCATCCTCAGAAGGAGGGTTCTACCATGCGTAATCATCACTATGCCCTTGGTGCTGCGCTACTGCTCACCCTGGCCATGCCTTGGACGTTAGCGGCGGCTGCCGACCTCAATGCGCCTATCGACATGCAGGCTGTCCAGCTGCAGCCGCAAGAGCAAAACGGCATCCGTTATCTGGAAGGCGGTATTGGCCAGGATGAAGCCAATGCCCTGCGCAAGACCAAAGGGTACGACTTGCATGTCGAACTCTCGGCAGGCCCGGGAAGCGAGTTCCAGAGTGGCGCCACAGTCGACATCCAGAGTGCACAGGGCCAGCCCGTGCTGAGCGTTACCAACGTAGGCCCGCTGCTCTATGTGCAGTTGCCACCGGGCCATTACAAAGTTACCGGCAACGCCCAAGGTGAGACGGTACAACAGCAGGTGGCCGTCGACGGCAAAGCGCCTGTGACGGTGAACCTGCACTGGCGTTGAATGGCACAGTCCGGGCAGGAGTACATCTGTACTCCTGCCGAATGGGAGCGCACCGCCATGAGCCTGGACCTTCAGCTGGAGATGTTGGACGAGCGGGGTTTTGTGTTGATCCCCGGTGTGCTCGAACCCCTGCGTATCGCTTTGCTGCGCTGCGCCATCGATGACTTGCAGCCCATTCACTGGGATTACCAAGGGCTGCTCGAACACTACAAGTGCGTGTTCAACCGCAACCCCCTGTGGTTGCCCTTTCTGGATCTGCCACCGCTTATCAACCTGGCCGAGGCCGCGCTCGGCGAGGACTGCCACGTGATCGGCCAGACCGCCTGGCGCAGCCACCCCGGCTACCCCGGCATGGCGCTGCACCTTGATCACCTGCCCATGAAACTGCCTGCCTGGCTCAGCGAGCGAGGTGCCTTTACCCAGCCCATGCAGATCCTTACCGTGCAGCTGTACCTCAGTGATATCGATCACAGCATCGGGCCGACCTGGATCGTGCCTGGTAGCCATCGTGCAGCACGCCCACCCGAGGCCGGCGAGTCCGAGTGGCAAGGGCGTGAAGCGCATCCGGTGTTGTGCAAGGCGGGGGATGCATTGGTGTTTCGCAGTGATGTCTGGCACAGCGGCGGCGCCAATTGCACGCAGTCGCGTGAGCGCGACATGCTGCAGGTGCATTACGGCCGACGCATGGTGGCGCAGAAGTTTTCGCCGTATTTGCACTGGCAATTCAACCCGCAGGTGTTGCAGGAGGCGACGCCGAGGCAGCGGCGGCTGTTGGGTGAGCATGAAGAGGCGGCCTACGACTGAATGGCGACAGGGCCCGTGATAGGGCGGTCGCCCTGGTATTAGCCAATGGTGGCAAACAGCTTTCAACTTTCTGATTATCTGGACAATAATCAGAGAAGTATTACTTGGTGTGACCGGTTTGGATGCGCCGGCCACCGCATAAGCTCGAGGGGCTCAAGCCCCCACTTTGCCCGTGTTGTAGACCATCAGGAGATGTCATTGATGAAAACCCGTCTCGCTGCTTCGCTGGCCGCTGCAGTGCTGGCCTTCGCGGGGGCCAACCTGGCCCAGGCCGCGCAGGTATCGGCTGCAGTTGGCGCCACCAGCCAAGGCGACATGACCTACCGTATCGGCCTTTCGTTCGACTGGGACAAGAAATGGCTGGAAAGCAGTACCGGTTATGTGACCGGTTACTGGGATGCGGCCTACACCTATTGGGAAGGCGGCGACGCCAGCGGCGCGCACTCGTTGTCGTTCAGCCCGGTATTCACCTACGAGTTCAGCGGTTTCACCTATACCCCATACATCGAGGCCGGTATTGGCCTGGCGGCATTTTCCAAGACTGAAGTGGGCGACCAGCGCCTGGGTTCGGCGGTCAACTTCGAAGACCGCATTGGTTTCGGCCTGAAGCTGCCAGGTGCGCAGAAGGTCGGCATCCGCGCGATGCATTACTCAAACGCGGGTATCAAACAGCCTAACGACGGGATCGAGTCTTACGCGTTGTTCTACAGCAAGGCGTTCTGAGTTTGATGCGCTTTTTGTAGGAGCAGCCTTGCGCTGCGAAGAGGCCGGTACCGGCAACAGATATGCAGTGCCAGTACCGACCTCTTCGCAGCACAAGGCTGCTCCTACAGTCAGCTAGAAGGTGTACGAAACCCCGGCCTGCACCGTTCGCGGTGCGCCCGGGTACACGTAGTTGTTGAACGCCCCTTCGTCATACCCTTTGTTGAAGACGTTCTTCACATCGAGGTTCAGCCGCACGTGTTCATTGACCTTGTAGAAGCTGAGCAGGTCAACCACGCTGTAGCGCTCCATGGTGTAGGTCGTCACGGCTGTCTGGCCGGCGCGATCATCCACGTATTTCAGGCCAACACCCAATCCAAGGCCTTTGACCGCGCCGTCCTGGAATTCGTAAGTGTTCAGCAGGCTGAAACTGTTGCGTGGGATGTTGGCCAGGTGGGTGCCGGTAGGCAAGCTGGTGTCTTTTGTCACTTCGGCATCGACATAAGCGTAGCCACCTATCACGCGCCACTCGGGGGTGATGTTGCCCGCAATGTTGATGTCCAGCCCGCGGCTGCGCACCTCACCTGCTGCAATGCTGTAGACCCCGGTGGGGTCGTTGGGGTCGCGTGCCAGCACGTTTTCCTTGACGATGTGGTACACCGCCGCATCGATGCTCAGCTGGCGATCGAGCGCTTCCCACTTCACGCCCAGCTCGTAGGATTTACCCTTCTCCGGGTCGAAGCTGCCGCCTCCCGCAGGGGCGCCACTGTTGGGCTTGAATGAACGCGCCGTGTTGGCATAGACCGCCACCGTGTCGGTCAGGTCGTAGATCAGGCCAACGCGCGGGGTGACGCCGTTCTCGCCCTTGCTGAAGTCACGGGTGTCGACCAGCTTGTCGTCATAGTCGTGCTCAAAGCGCTCGAAGCGGATGCCGGCCAACGCTTTGAGGCGCTCGGTCAACGCCACTTGGTCCTGAATGAAGAAGGCCCAGGTCTGCAGGTTTTCCTTGTCCCAGGTGGTGGTGCGTGTCAACGCGGGCCTTGGCTGGCCGAGCACTGGGTCGTAGATATCGATGGGGTAGGTGCCGACGGCTGCCGAGGAACGCTGGATGATCGAGTTGTAATCGTAGTTTTCGTACTCGATGCCGGTCAGCAGGGTGTGGCTGAAACCACCGGTGTCGAAATGCCCGGTAAGGTTCAACTGCCAGTCACGGTCAGTCCATTCCAGTTTGCGGTAGTTGAAGTTGCGCTGCAGGGTACGCCCGTCAGCGGGTGCGCCGTTGGCTTCGACCGCGTTGCCCTTGAGCGAGCCATCGAGAAACTGGAACCCGCCCCCCAACGTCCAGTTGTCATTGAGCAGGTGCTCGAAGCGTACCTGGGCCATGTTGTTGTCGTTGTGCAGCACGTTGTCGCTGCCTTTCTCCCAGATATAGGTGTCGCGCGAGGCGCTGCCGGTCTGGGTGGCATAGCGGGTCAGGCCGCGGTCCAGTGGGTGGTTGTTGCGCATGAAGTCGCCTTCGAAGACGATTCTGGTGCTGTCGTTGACCTGCCAGCTGACCACGGGCGCCACGTCGTAGCGCTCGCTCTCGACATCATCGCGAAAGCTCTCGCCACCTTCGCCAAGCACGTTCAACCGGTAAGCGAGCGAGCCGTCCTCATTCAGCGGGCCGGTGGCATCGAGGGTAGCGCGGTGCATGCCTTGGTCGTCGATCTGGCTGCCCAGGGTGACCTTGCGTTCAGCCAGCGGTTGCTTGCTGACCACGTTGAAGGTGCCACCAGGGTCGCCACGCCCATACAGGCTGGTGGCTGGGCCGCGGATCACTTCAAGGCGCTCGACAGTATTGGCGTCGGGGGCGTTGGGGTAGCCGCGGTTGATCGGGAAGCCATTGCGGTAGAACTCGCCCGTGGTAAAGCCACGCACCGTGAACGTGGTCAAGCCCTGGCCGCCAAAGTTGTTGGCGCGGCCAACGCCGCCGGCGTAGTCCAGGCCATCTTGCAGCCGTGTGGCGCCGGTGTCTTCGAGCACGTCCTTGGGGACCACGCTGACCGATTGCGGGGTTTCGTGCAGGGCGGTGTCGGTGCGCGTGGCGCTTGCCGAACGGCTGGCCTTGTAGCCGACGACCGGGCCATCGGCGCGTTCACTGTCGGCAGTACCGGTGATACTCAAGGCCTGGAGTTCGATCCGGGCGGGGTCGCTGGGCGATTCGGGCTCAGCCCAGGCCAACGGGGAGACAGCATGAAGCACACAAAGCGAAACGAACGTGCGACGCATCGACGGTACGATCCTGGAGTAGGGCGCTAGGGGGAGGGGTAGAAAGCGTCGCGACACTACTACGAATCATTATCAAATGCATTCTTTTTAAATGGAGCGCGCGTGCCAAATGCCTACCTTCACCGCCGGCCCCTGTAGGAGCGGCCTTGCGTCGCGAAAGGGCCGCGCAGCGGCCCCAGCAATATTGTAGGTGACACTGAAATCGGGGACTGCTCCGCAGCCCTTTCGCGACGCGAGGCCGCTCCTACAGGGGCTGCGGATTAATGACGAATCGGGCACATAGTTCGCCGAATACTCAATGCATCGCCTTGATCGCCAGCACATTGCACAGCGGATGCTCCAGCACATGCGCCGTGGTACCGCCCAAAAAGGTCTGCATGGCGTCGTGGCGATGGCTGCCCATGACGATCACATCGACCCGGCTATGGCTGACGAACTGGGCAATCGCACGAATCGCTGGCCCCTCGACGAAATGCCTGCGCTCCAAGGGCACCTGGTGATGGTCGCCCAGGCGGTTGAATGCTGAACGCTGTGCGGTACGCACACTGCCATCGAAGCCAGGCATGGTGACGGTGCCGGCACCGAAGTCGGCGATGTGGGTCTTGGCCGCGTCGCACACATGCAGCAGGTGCAGTTCGGCATTGCACTGCAGCGCCAGCGCATGGGCGCTGTGAATGACCTGCTCATCGAGGTGTTCACCGGCGCCATGGCTGTTCAGGTCCACTGCGGCGGCGATCTGCTTGGGCAAGGGCAGGCGGATGTCACTGATCAGGTGCACGGCAACCGGGCTGTCCTTGAGCAACTGCCAGTCCAGCGGTGTCACCAGCAAGCGTTTGAGCACCGGTTCGTGCTGCACGTCCTTGATCAGCAGGTCGCAGCCCAAGCGTTCGATACGCTCGAGCACGCTGGCCAACGGGTCGCGGGTCAGCAGCAGTTCGGTGGACACATCCAGGCCGGCGTCGGCCATCTGCT